>JAZGAE010000092.1:0-46871 GCA_036475545.1 Alphaproteobacteria bacterium | reverse complement strand
TCCTGAGCCGCCTGCCGGCGCCGGCGCGCAACCTCGCGGTTGGTTTGCTGACGGCGCTCCTACACCCGGTCTTCAAGCTCCGCTCCCGGCATAGGCGGCAATGGCGTATCCGCAACACGCGCCACAGCGTGCGCGACGTCTTCACACCGCGATACGCCCATCTGCACGGCTTCAACGAGGTGCTGAGCTGGTTCGAGGAGCGGAATTTCTCGGCCGTTCCGCAGTCTCCCGCCAAGTACAGCACCCTCATCGGCAAGCCACTGCTGGGAATCGGGTTTCTCGGCCGCAGGCCCGGTAACGCGTCGCGCTGATGGCCGCCGGCCGAGCCGCCGACGGGGCGGTCGCACGAGGCATCGGGGCATTGTGATGAAGCCATCCGCCGGGTCTTGAACAAGTCCCTCGCCCCGGGAAGCTATCTGCGCAGCGTTGCGACGCTCATGGCGGGGACCGTGCTGGCGCACGGTCTGGTGATCGCGGTCACGCCTGTGCTCACGCGCCTTTATTCGCCCCAGGATTTCGGCGTGTTCGCCGTGTATCTCGCGATCGTCAATCTGTTCGGCGTCGCCGCGTGCCTGCGCTATGAGATGGCCATCGTGCTGCCCGAGGACGACGCCGAGTCGGTGGGCCTGCTTGGCCTCTCACTGGCGGCGGTCGTCGTGGTTGCCGTCGCCTTGCTGCTGCTGGTCGCGAGTTTCCGGGCCGATGTGGCGCGCGTGATGGGCATGCCGGCTCTCGCCGGGCTGCTTTGGCTGGTGCCGGTGGCGGTTCTCCTGCGGGGAACCTACCAAGCGCTCAATTACCAGGCGACGCGCCACAAGCGCATGCGCAGGATAGCCTCGTCCCGCGTCGGGCAGGCGGTGACCGCGGCCGCCGGCCAGATTGCGGCAGGCGCCGCGGCCGCGCCCGGTGCGCTCGGGCTCGTCGGGGGGCAAGTCGCGGGTACCCTGGCCGCCGCTGGCGTTCTTGTCCATGGCTATCGCCGCGAGATTGTCCAGGCGCTTATGCGGCTTCGTAACGTGCGTGCGCTTCTGCCCCTGGCTGGGCGCTATAGGTCGTTCCCCTATTTCAACGTGCCGGCCAGCCTGCTCAACGTCGGCGCTTATGAAGTGCCGGCCCTCATCCTCGGCTTGTTTTTCGCTGACGCCGTTGTCGGTGAGTTCGCCGTGGCCATGCGGGTGGTGGCTCTTCCCAGCGCCTTCATCAGCGCTAGCCTGTCCCAGGTCTTCTACCAGCGGGCCTCCGAGGTCCATCGAAGGAGCGGCCACACCCGCGACGTCACGGTACCGAGCCTGCGGGCACTGTTGTACCTGGCGCTGCCCTCCTATCTGGTGCTGGGCTTAGCCGCCCCGTGGGTGTTCGTCCCGATCTTCGGTGACCCTTGGGCGCAAGCGGGCGTTTACGTCGCCGTGCTCAGTCCGCTTTGCTTCTTCATGTTTATGGTGGCGCCCATTTCCCAGCTGTTTCTCGTTTTCGGCAAGCAGAGAGCGATTTTCGGCTTTCAATTGCTTTTTCTTGTCATCTCCGCGGCCGCCTTCACGACAGCGGGGCTGAGCGGCAGCCCACTCCTCGGCGTGATTCTGTTTTCGGCCCTGGGAAGCGTGCGCTACATGGCGATGCTCGTCTACATGTGTCGGCTCGACGGCATTTCGCCCACCGACATCGTCTTTGGACGGCGGCCAAATCGGCCGTAGGGGGGCGCGGTCGCCCATGATTATCGCCGTCGGCAACGCGCCGAGCTCGGGCAGCACCTATCTCGCCGACCTCCTCGACACCCTTCCCTGCGCCGTGTGCGGCCCGGAGCTGCACCTGTTCTCGTCGCGGCGTCAATTCGAGGACTACGAAGGCGTCCGGAGGAACGGTTTTCGCCGCTCGGCCACCCCGTCCTGCTACGTCACGTACGCGGTTTGTTTCGCTTGGGGCCAGCTGCCCTTCTATGGCATGACCCCCGAAGAGGTGCATGGGTTCCTCGAGGAGGAAACCACCTTTCGCGGCTTTTGCGACAGGTTTTTCCGGCGTTACGCCGATCATCGTGGAAAGGACGCTCGCCTGTTTTTCGAGAAGACGCCGGAGAACATCCACACCGCCGGCCACTTCCTCGACGCCTTTCCCGACTCGGTGTTCCTCCACATTGTCCGGAATCCGCTTTACGTCTTTAGGTCCCAGCGTAGGAGAGGGCTGCCGTTTTCGGTCGCCGCCGCCGGGTGGCTCATAGACGTGGCGGCGGCTCATGCCCTGCGGGACCACGAGCGTTTCTACACCGTCCATTACGAGGAATTGGTCCACGATCCCCAAGGAACCCTTTCCCGCTTTCTCGACTTCATCGGGGAAGGGATGCCCATCGATAATTTGGAGGAAATGTACAGTGCGAATAAATACCGCTCAGGGTTTAGGCGGTCTGATACGTGGAGCCAACACGGCTACGGCCGCATGGGGAACGCCAACGAAGAGCCGCTTGGGAGGGAAGATGAAGAGGCGGCCCGGTACATGGCCGGACTAAAGATCGATCCGCGCTTTGCGAGGCTGTTCGGCCTTCGCGAAGCGTCCTTCGACGAGGTCGCGGGGTCCTTCGGGTACTCTCTGGACATTGGTGCGAGAGAGGGAGCGTCCGCGACCGGGCCGATCGACGTCAAATCCAAGCTCTGGCTCGCCAAGAAATGGGCAAAGGACGTTGCCACCATGTCGGCCAAACCCAGCGACCTGTTGGCCTATCTCGCCCCCGTGGAACGCTTATGACCCGCTTCAGCACCGACCCTAACCGGAAGACATGTGCGGCATAGCCGGCGTCTTGTTGCCCCGGGGCGCCGCGATCGATCCCGGGCTCGCGGCGGACCTCGGCGCGTCGCTCAAGCACCGTGGTCCCGACGACCTCGGCTTCTTGGGCTGGGACGGCGAGACCGCGGCGCGACGCGGGCGCGATCCGGCGGTGCTGGCCGGCGGCCGCCTGGCGCTGGTGCACCGGCGGCTCTCCATCATCGACCGAAGCGAGGCCGGCTGGCAGCCGATGGCCAGTCCGGACGGGCGCTACGTCATCGTCTTCAACGGCGAGATCTACAACTACCGGGAGCTGCGTCGCGAACTGGAGGACCGCCGCCACGTCTTCGCCTCGCGCTCGGACACCGAGGTGCTCTTGGCGGCCTTCATCGAGTGGGGCGACAAGGCGCTCGCCCGCCTGGTCGGCATGTTCGCCTTCGCCGTGCTCGACACCGCGGATCGCCGGCTGTTCCTGGCGCGCGACTTCTTCGGCATCAAGCCGCTCTATTACACTCACTGGGGCGGCGGCTTCGCCTTCGCCTCCGAGATCAAGACGCTGCTGCGGCTTCCGGGTCTCAAGCCCCGGGCGCACGCCCAGCGGCTCTACGAATATCTGCGCTTCGGTCTCAGCGACCGCGGCGGGCCGACCATGTTCGCCGGCATCGAGCAGCTCCCCCCGGCGCATTATCTCGACGTCTCCCTGGACCGCCCACAGGAAGCCCGGCCCGTGCGCTACTGGCGCGTCGAGCCCGGCCAAGTGTCCACGCTTTCCTTCGAGGACGCCGCGGCCAAGCTGCGCGAGCTTTTCCTGGACGGTGTCCGGCTCCACCTGCGCAGCGACGTGGCGGTAGGCGCGGCGCTCTCGGGCGGCATCGATTCGTCGGCCACCGTCATGGCCATGCGCCACTTGCAGGGCGACGGCATCGACCTGCACACCTTCAGCTACGTCGCCGACGACCCGGGCCTCAGCGAGGAGAAATGGGTGGATCTGGTGGCGAGCGCGGCGGCGGCGACGGTCCACAAGGTCCGCCCGGTGGCGGACGACCTGGTGGCGGACCTCGACCGCCTGATCGAGACCCAGGACGAGCCCTTCGCCAGCACCAGCATTTACGCCCAGCACCGGGTCTTCCGCCTCGCCGGCGAGGCCGGCATCAAGGTGACGTTGGACGGGCAGGGCGCCGACGAGTACCTGGCGGGCTACCCGACCTACGTCGCCGCCAGGCTGGCTTCGCTGCTGCGCCGGGGGAAGATGGCCGAGGCCCTCAAGTTCCTGCGCCGCGCCGCCTCGACGAGCGGCCTCGGGCTCACGGGCGTGCTCCTGCGCGCAGGCGGTCTGTTGCTGCCGAGCGGCCTGGCGGCGCCGGCGCGCCGCCTGGTCGGCGAATCGGCGTACCCGCGCTGGCTCGACGGCGCCTTCTTCGCCGAGCGCGGCGTCACGCCTCCCGAATCCGGCCGCCACGGCCGCGACACCTTGGCCGAGCGGCTGCGCGAGACGCTGGAGGACCGCAGCCTGCCCGCCCTGCTGCGATACGCCGACCGCAACGCGATGGCCTTTTCGGTGGAAAGCCGCATGCCCTTCCTGACCCCGGCGCTGGTCGAGTTCGTGCTGTCGCTGCCCGAGCACTACATCATCGCCCCGGACGGCACGACCAAGGCGGTGTTCCGCCGCGCCATGCGCGGCATCGTGCCCGACGCGGTGCTGGATCGCCGCGACAAGATCGGCTTCGTCACCCCCGAGCACAGCTGGCTCGACAAGCTGGCCCCCTGGGTCGACAGGATCCTGACGAGCGAGGCGGCGGCCGCGATCCCGGCCCTCGACCTGGAGGCGCTTCGGCGCGAGTGGGGGGCCGTGAGGTCGGGCCGCGGGCACTTCGACGGCCACGTCTGGCGCGGGATCAACATGATCCGCTGGGCTGAGCGTTACGATGTTTCCTTCGCGGACTGAGGGCCCCGTCGTCGGGGGCCGGTTCAGCCGGTTGGTGATGTTGACAACGGCCGAGTTGGTACGGTAGTGAGCAAAACCGCATTTTCCGTCCGACCGATCGGCGCATGAAGATCGTCTCCATCGTCGGCGCGCGTCCGCAGTTCATCAAGGCGGCGATGGTGTCGCGGGCATTGCGCGCCCGCCCCGGTGTTCGTGAAGTGCTGGTCCACACCGGGCAACATTATGACGACGCCCTTTCGGGCGTGTTCTTCGAGGACCTCGCCCTGCCCGAACCCGACCACCGTCTCGGCATCGGCTCCGCCAGCCACGGCGTCCAGACGGGCCAGATGATCGAGGCCATAGAGAGGGTGCTGCTGGACGAGAGGCCGGATTGGGTCCTGGTGTACGGGGATACCAATTCAACGCTTGCGGGGGCGCTCGCCGCGGTGAAGCTGCTCATCCCCGTTGCCCATGTCGAAGCCGGGTTGCGCTCGTTCAACCGCGCCATGCCGGAAGAGATCAACAGGGTCCTCGCCGATCACGCCTCGGACCTGCTGTTCGCGCCGACCGAGGCGGCCGCCGTCAATTTGCGGCGTGAGGGCCTCCCGGAGGAGCGCATACGTCTTGTCGGCGACGTGATGTATGATGCCGCGCGCCATTTCGCCGGGCGGGCGGAGCGGTCCGACGTGTTGGGAAAACTGGGCCTTGCACGAGGTACTTACGTCCTCGCCACCGTCCACCGCGCCGAAAACACGGACAACGAGACCCGCCTGCGCAGCATCTTCGACGGACTTCGCTCGGTCGCCGCGCGGACGCCGGTGGTGATGCCGCTGCATCCCCGCACGCGCGAGGCGCTCGCCCGCCTCGGGGCGATGAAGGGAGACACCGGCAATCTCCGCCTGTTGGACCCGGTCCGCTACCTTGACATGCTCCTGCTCGAGCGAAACGCGCGGCTGATCATTACCGATTCCGGCGGCGCACAGAAGGAGGCGTTCTTCTTCCGCGTTCCGTGCATGACCTTGCGGGAAGAGACCGAGTGGGTCGAACTCGTGGAACTGGGCTGGAACCGCCTGGTGCCGCCCGGGGATGCAGGGAGCATTGCCGGCGCCGTCGAAGGTGCATTGATGCACCCGCCGAAGGGACGGGAGGCCGATGGCCTTTATGGCGGAGGCCGCGCCGCCGAAATCCTGGTCGAAATACTCGTCGAGGGGGCGGGATGAAGGTCCTTATCGTCTCCCACATCTTTCCGCCGTCGAACGCCATCGGCGCCGTGCGCGTCGGCAAGTTTGCCAAGTACCTGCACGAGCATGGGCACGACGTCCGCGTGCTGTCGACCGAGAAGACTGGTTTGCCGAGCACGCTCCCTGTGGAAATACCGGCAGAACGCGTACTTTACACGCCGTCGATCGACGTCAACTGGTTGGCGTTGAAGCTCGGCGGCCGGTTCACGGAGGAGTACTACAAAGGCAGAGCGCGAATGCCGCGGGCCATCGGCATTCTCGGCCGGGCGTACCGCACCGTCGTGAACTTTCCCGACGGCCAGATCGGCTGGTTGCCTTTCGCCCTCCGCCGTTCCCGGGCGCTTCTCGCCGATTGGCGCCCGGACCTTATTTTCGCCAGCGGCATGCCGTTCACTTCCCTCATCGTCGCGGCGCGCCTGAGCAGACGGCTCGGCGTGCCGTGGGTGGCGGAGCTGCGCGACCTGTGGGTCGACAACCACTACTACGACCAGCCCCGCTGGCGCCGGGCTCTCGAGGAACGGCTCGAGAGGTCGGTCCTTTCCAGCGCCTCGGGCCTGGTGACGGTGTCCGAGCCGTTGGCCGCCGTGCTGCGCCAGAAGTACGGAAAGCCGACAGCCGTGGTTCTGAACGGGTACGATCCCGAGGACTTTCCCGAAGAGGTCGGCCGGCCGGTTTCTTCGCCGGGGCCCATCCGCATCCTCTACACCGGCCTTCTGTATCACCAGCGCCGCGATCCCTCGCCGCTTTTCGCGGCCCTCCAGAGCGTGGGAGCGGATCGCGAACAGTTCCGCGTCCAGTTCTTTGGACGCGTGTTGCCCGAGGTGATGTTGCTCGCGGAAAAGTACGGTGTCCAGGACCTGGTCGAGGCGCATGAAGCGGTTTCCTTCCAGGACTCCATTCGGCTCCAGACCGAGGCCGACGTTTTGCTTCTGCTGTTGTGGAACTCTCCGGCGGAACGCGGCGTCTATACCGGGAAGCTGTTCGAGTATCTCGGCGCGCGCCGGCCGATCCTGCTGATCGGGCTCGAGAGCGGCGTGGCGGCCGGCCTGATCCGTGATCGCAAGGCCGGGCTCATCTCCAACGACCCGGAGATGATCGCCGGGCAGTTGCGCGCTTGGCTCGGGGAGAAGCGCGAGAACGGGGCGATACCTCGGTTGCCTGCCTCGACCGCAGAGGGCCTGTTGCGGGCAGAGCAGTTCGCCGGCCTCGAGGCCTTTCTCGAGAAGCGCCTGACAGAACCGAGGAGGATACCGCGCAAGCGGGAAACCCGCGTCCTGCATGTCATCACCGACCTGCAAACGGGCGGTGCGGAGCGCATGCTGACCTCGTTGATGACCGCCTCATGGCCAGCTGGCGCTGACTTTAGGGTGGTGAGCCTGACCCCGGGTGGCGAGTTCCGCTCGGGGTTGGAAGAGGCCGGTCTTTGGGTGAGGGACCTGGGGCTGCGCCGCGGGTTGCCCAATCCGATCGCGCTATGGCGCCTGGTCCGGACGATTCGCGATTACAAGCCCGATATCGTCCAGAGCTGGATGTATCATGCGGATCTCGTCGCCGCCCTGGGACTGCTTCTCTCCGGCCGGCGGCGGAAGACGCGGCTCTTCTGGGGCGTGCGCTGCTCGAACATGGACACGGGGAGATACTCCTGGACGCTGCGGTTCGTGATCGACGCATGTGCCCGGATGTCGCACATTCCCGACGCCATCATTGCCAATTCGGAAGTGGGCAGGCGCCACCACGTCAAGATCGGGTACCTGCCTCGCCGCGCGCACGTCGTCGACAATGGTGTGGATACCGAGCTTTTCCGCCCCGACGAGAGCGCGCGAGAGAAAGTCCGGCGCGAGCTGGGCCTCGAGCCGGAGGCGCCCGTCCTGGCCCTGGTGGCGCGGCGGGATCCGATGAAGGATCACGACACCTTTTTCCGGGCCTTGGAGCGGGTGCCCAATGCCTACGCGTTGCTGATCGGTCTGGGGACCGAGAGTTTTCCGGACATGCCACGGGTCTTGAAACTCGGTGAACGACATGATGTGCCGCGGTTACTCGGCGCCTGTGACCTCCTGGTCTCGAGTTCCGCTTTCGGCGAGGGCTTCTCCAACGCCATCGTCGAGGGTATGGCCTGCGGTCTGCCGGCGGTGGCCACGGATGTCGGGGACGCACGGCGGATCGTCGGTGACGCCGGCCTGATCGTGCCGCCGCGGGACCCGGTAGCGATGGCCGACGCCATCGGAACTTTGCTGAGCGGTTCGGATGAGGAGCGCCGGCGGCGGAGCGCCCTTGCCCGACGACGCGTGGTCGAGCGCTTCAGCCTCGCCGCGGCCATCAAGCGGTTCGGCGAGCTTTACGAGAAAGCGGCCTAGGACCAGGCCGTTGGAACGTGCCGGTCCTGGCAACGCCGGTCATCACGGGGCCGAGCTTTCAAGGGTGCCCAAGATGACGCCTGCAGCGGGCGAGAGGACGGTTGCGGTCCGTCGCGCACGCGGCACGGGTTCAGGCGGGTCTCCGCCTCTCGGCACCGGGTAAGGAGTCGTGATGTGCACACGATCCGTTCGCTGAAGGAGCATTGGGGGGGCGGCACCGCCGTCGTGGTCCTTTTCGCGATCACGCTTCAGGTCCTGACCACGGTCGAGGTCGCCGATGTCAACCTGCGTGTCAGCGCATCCGACTTGCTGCTGCCGTTCGCCGCCGCCTGGGTTCTTTGGAACGCGCGGAAAGGAGTCCCGATTGTGCCCGAATGGCGGGTCCGGCACCTCTGGATTTGGCTCGCCGTTCTGACCGTGTGGATGGCGGTCGCATTGCTGAACGGCCGACTGCAGACCGGGGAATGGGTGAGATGGGGAGTCGTGAACAAGGGCCTTGGTTGGCTGGTGCTGCTCGCGTATTTCGTGTTAGGGGCGTGGATCAGTAGTACTTTCGGCGCCCCGGCGAGAGAGCGGTTCCTCAAGGCCTTCCTGTTGGTCGGATGGGCGGTTTGCATACTCAGCCTATTCGCCTACGCCCTCTATCTCCATCAAGTCGACATTTCGCGGATATATGCGCCCTATGACCGAACCAGGGGTCTCTTCGACAATCCCAATGCCTTCGGCTTCGCCGTCGCCACGTTTTTGGTCTTGCAGGCACCCTTCCTCCGGCGGCGGCCGCTCTTTCCCGCCCCTCTGATGTTCGCGGGGATGGGCGTCGCGCTGACGGCGCTGGTCTTCTCGGGCTCGCGAAGCGCTTGGCTTGGCCTCCTAGTTGGCTGGCTGGCCCTCGTCTTCCTGCGGGCGCTGCGGCCGTCCGACATCGTCAAGGGGGCGGCCGCGGCCCTGCTGCTCGGCGGCCTTCTCCTCTTTGGTCCTTCCCAGGCCCAGGCACTTGCCGCCAGGATCGCGGCCTTCGGTTACGAAGAGCCATCCAAAACCGGCGAAGGCGAACAAATCGAAAGTGCCGCCGACAAGAGTGAACAAATCGAACGCACCCTGAAACGCCTTTACATTACGCGCAAAAACCAGTTCACCAAGAAGGGGGTGTCCACCCGCATCGCCGTCCACCGGGAGGCGCTGGAAGCGTGGCGCAGTTCGCCCGTGCTCGGCCTGGGGTTGGGCACCTTTTACCGGATGCGGGAGCAGAAGGGTGAGGGGGGCGTCACGACCGTTCATACAACGGTGCTGTGGCTGTTGACGGAGACCGGCTTGGTCGGCGCCGCCCTGTTCGTCGGTTTCTTTGTCCTATGCGCCCGGGCTCTACTCCGGCGCGAGGGACGCAGGGAGGACGACCCCTTTGTCCTCGGGGCCTTCGGCCTGCTTATGGTGCTTGCTGGCGCTTCTCTGGGAACGGAGCTGATGTACCAGAGGCACCTGTGGTTCATCTCCGGCTTGGCGCTCGCGATCCCGGCCACCGCCCCGGCCCCCCGGGAGGCCGCCCGGGCCGGCTGAGCGCCCTTCCCCTTTGAGATCCTGGCCGGCGGCTCGATGGCACCCTGTAGCTCGCGCCGCCGGCCAGACGGCCGACGGAACGGTTGGCGAAGGCCTGATGTCAGCACACGCGTGACGAACGAGCAATGTGCGGATTCGCTGGGTTCTGGGACCTGAAGCGGCGGACGCCCGGGCACCGGCTGACGAAACTGGCCGGGCGGATGGCGGAGCCGCTTGCCCATCGCGGCCCCGACGCGCTCGGCGCGTGGGCCGACGAGGCGGCAGGCGTGGGACTCGGGCACCGGCGCCTTGCCGTGATCGATCTTTCCAAGGCCGCCCACCAGCCGATGGTCTCGGCCAGCGGTCGGCTGGTCCTCGCCTATAACGGAGAGGTTTACAATTTTCGCGAGATCCGCGCGGAGCTTCAGGCCCAGGGCCGCCACTTCCGCAGCGAGTCCGACACCGAGGTCGTCCTCGAGGCGTGCGAGGTTTGGGGCGCGGAGGGCGCGGCGCGCCGATTCGTCGGAATGTTCGCCTTCGCGCTGTGGGACCGCAGCGGCCGGCACCTGTATCTCGTTCGGGACCGCCTCGGCATCAAGCCGCTCTATTGGGGGCTTCAAGACGGACTGCTTCTCTTCGGGTCCCAGCCCAAGAGCTTCTTCGGCCACCCGCTGTGGCGAGCGGAGGTCGATCGCGACGCGCTGGCCGCCTATTTCCGGTTCAATTACGTCCCGACCCCGCTGTCCATTTACAAGGGCGTCCGAAAGCTCGCTCCCGGCCGCATCGTCACCGTTTCGGCCGACGGCAGCACGGAGGAGACCTGTTACTGGGACATATCCGACGTGGTGCGTCGAAGCCTCGCCGAGCGCACCCAAATGTCGGTCCGCGATGCAAGGGCGCGCCTGGAAGATCTGCTGGCCGATGCGGCCGGGCGGCGGATGATCGCCGACGTTCCCGTCGGCGCTTTCCTCTCGGGCGGGGTCGACAGCTCGGCCGTGGTCGCATTGATGCAGGCCCAAAGCGATCGCCCCGTCCAGTCCTTCTCCATCGGCTTCCACGAGTCCGACTACGACGAGGCGGCCCATGCAAAGGCCGTCGCCGCTCACCTCGGCACGGACCACCATGAGCTCTACCTGCGTTCCGAAGATGCGCTCGCGATCATTCCCACGATTGCCGACTGGTGCGACGAGCCGTTCGCCGATTCCTCCGCGATCCCCACCTTCCTCGTCTCCAGGCTGGCGCGGGGCCGGGTCACCGTGGCGCTCACGGGCGATGGTGGCGACGAGGTCTTCGCGGGCTACAACCGCTACCTCTGGGGATCGGCCGTCTGGCGGCACGTCGGCCGGTTTCCAAGATCGCTCCGACGTCTTGCGGCCACCGTCATCGCAAGCGTGCCGCCGGGCGGCTGGGACCGGCTAGCGGCCCTTGCGCCGCCGAGGCGCCGACCCGTCCAGGTCGGCGACAAGGCGCAGAAGCTGGCGGACCTCCTTTGCGCGACGGATGCGGGCGACGTCTACCGCCGGCTGGTGAGTCTCTGGAACGACCCGGATGAGGTCGTCGTCGGCGGCGCCGAGCCCCGCGACGATCGGTGGGGAGGCCAGACCGCAATCCCTGGCGCCGATCTCATCCAGCGGATGCAGTACTCGGACACGGTGTCCGCCTTGCCTGACGACATGCTGACGAAGGTGGACCGGGCGAGCATGGCGGTCGGCCTCGAGGTGCGAGTCCCCCTCCTGGACCACCGCATCGTCGAATTCGCGTGGGCGCTGCCAACGGACATGAAGGTTCGCGACGGCACCGGCAAATGGCTGCTGCGGCAGGTCCTTTATCGCTACGTTCCGAAGGAGCTCGTGGAGCGGCCCAAGATGGGCTTCGGCGTCCCGATCGATGCCTGGCTGCGCGGCCCGCTGCGCGAGTGGGCGGAAGGGCTTCTGTCGCCGTCGCGGCTGCGCGCTGAAGGTTACCTCAACCCGGCGCCCGTCCGCCGCCGCTGGGAGGAGCATCTCTCGGGACGGCGCAACTGGCAGCATTCCCTGTGGGGCGTCCTCATGTTCCAGACGTGGAAGGAGCGCTGGCTCGGGCGCTGACGCGGGCCCGGTTGCCTGGAGCAGGCGCGCGATGTAAGGCGAGGAGCCGATAGCCGCGCCTGGCCGCGGGTCGGCCTGACGCCTGAGGCTGGCCGCCGGCCGGCGCCCACCCGCCTCCCTCCCTCCCCCCGGGCTTGCGGCCCTCCGCCCGGTTGTCGGATAGTCCGTTCATGGCTGACCGACGCCGGGTTTTCCTTGTCTCGGCCCTCGCCCTCGTCCTGCTCGCGGCGGGCGGGTGCTCGGCCCTGCAGATGGAGGCGGCCCGGGTCCTCGCCGATATCGGCGCGGGCGCGGGACCGAGCGCGCTCAAGGAGCGGACGCCCACGCCGCTCAGGATGCCGGTCGCCTACCGGGTCGACGGCCGCGACTATCGTGGCGACTTCTACCGGCCCGGCGAAGAGCCGCTTGCCGCCATGGTGCTGGTGCCCGGCGCCGCCCCGGCGGGCAAGGACGACCCGCGCCTGGTCGCCTTCGCCACCACCCTGGCCCGCGCCCGCTTCGCGGTCCTGGTGCCGGACATGCCCGGGGTGCGGGAATTCAGGCTGCGCGCCTCGAATGTCCGCGAGATCGCCGACGCCGTCAGGTACCTGAGCGGAACCCGGGTGGGCCGGGACGGGGTCGGGATCGCCGCCATCTCATATGCCGCGGGCCCCGCCGTCCTCGCCGCCGCCGACCCCGAAATCGCCGGGCGCGTCCGTTTCGTCCTTGCCATCGGCGGCTACCACGACCTCGAGGCCGTCCTCACCTTCTTTACCACCGGTTTCTACCGCGAGCGCCCGGGCGCTCCGTGGCGCTACCGCGCGCCGAACGCCTACGGCAAGTGGGTGTTCGCGCGGAGCAACGTCGAGCTGCTCGTGGACCCCGTCGACCGGGCCCTGCTTGCCGAGATGGCGCGGCGAAAGCTCCGGGACCTCGAGGCCGACATCGGCGATCTGACGGGCCGGCTCGGCCGCGAAGGGCGGACGGTCGAGGCGCTCCTTGCCAACGACGACCCCGAACGCGTGTCCGCATTGCTGGCGGCGCTTCCGGCCGCGATCCGCACCCATCTCCACGGGCTCGATCTCAAGGGGCGCGATCTCTCGGGGCTCGAGGCCCAGCTGGTCCTCATCCATGGCCGCGACGACGTCGTCATCCCCTACACCGAAAGCGTGGCCCTTGCCGCCGCCGTGCCCCCAGGGCAGGCGGACCTCTACCTGGTCGACAACCTCGCCCACGTGGACATACGCAGGGCGGGCTTCGGCGATGAACTGACGCTGTGGGAAGCGGTCTACCGGTTGCTGGAACTGCGCGACGCGGCGACCTGAGAGATGCCCGCTCGAAAGCGCCGGAGCCCCGGCCCGTCAGACGGCGATGTCGAGAGACCCCTCGGGACCGTGGAAGGTCATGCGGGAGCTCGCGGTGGCCTCGTAGGCGGCGGACGCCGCCGGGTGGCGGTTGAGGAACAGCCCCTCCTCGAGCACCTCCTGGGCGATGCGCTGCGCCAGGAAAAGGTTGTGGGCCCCGTGCCGCGGGATATCGCGCTCAGGGACGACGATGACCACCGCCGTCGACGGCGAGCCCGGACGCGGCGCCTTGTCGGCGGACGAGTCATCCAGCGGAGCCGGCAGCCGCTGCACCGCCCGCTGCTTCCGCTCGACGACCACGATCGATTTGCGCGATGCCGTGAGGGGGGCGACCCGACGGGACGCCGCCCGCGCGCCATCGAGCCCGTCGCTCGAAGGGCGAACCTTGGGCCCGACCAGGACCGCCGGAGGCGGCAAGCCGGGTGGAATGTGCGCGACAGACTTCATGGCCTAAATAGTATCCCTTAGATTCATGCGAATTCGTTTAAAATTTTAGGTAAATTTACCCCGTTTCTATACACTCTGATGTGCGGTAAGGATGTTTCACGGGTCCGGGCGCCGACCGCGACCGGGAAGGCGGAGGTGCAACGGCGGCCGTCGTCGTCCCGCCGTGCAGGAGCCGAGCGCGGGTTGGCCGTGCCGCGCGGGACCGTCCCGGTGGCCGCGGCCGCCGTCCCACTTCCGCTCCGGGCGCTCCTCTCGATGCGGCGTTTCGTCTGGCGCCCGCCGCCACCCTTGTGGCATGAGGGGAGGGCCGGCCCGCTGAGACACGGAAAGACATCATGATCGACACGCCGACCGCGCCCGCCGCTCCCCCGGCGGCCGACACGCTTGATGCCTATTGGATGCCGTTTACGGCGAACCGCCAGTTCAAGGCGAGCCCCCGCCTGCTGGTGGCCGCCGAAGGCATGTACTACACCCGCGCCGACGGCGCCCGCGTGCTCGACGCCACCTCCGGGCTCTGGTGCGTCAACGCCGGCCACGGGCGCAAGCGGATCGCCGAGGCCGTCAGGGCGCAGCTCGAGCGCCTAGACTATGCGCCGGCCTTCCAGATGGGGCACACCGGGGCCTTCGAGCTGGCCTCGCGTCTCGCCGCCATGTTGCCCGCGGGGATCGACCGTGTTTTCTTCACCAATTCGGGCTCCGACTCGGTGGAGACGGCGCTCAAGATCGCCATCGCCTACCACCAGGTCCGGGGCCAGGGCCAGCGCCAGAAGCTCATCGGG
Source organism: Alphaproteobacteria bacterium (assembly GCA_036475545.1). Lineage (GTDB taxonomy): Bacteria > Pseudomonadota > Alphaproteobacteria > DATDPM01 > DATDPM01 > JAZGAE01. The sequence goes on along the minus strand of JAZGAE010000092.1, from coordinate 32,412 downwards.
CGCGAGCGCGGCTTCCACGGCGTCGGCCTGGGCGGCACCGCGGTCGGCGGGATCGGTCCCAATCGCAAGGCGTTCGGCGCGTTGCTGGCGGGCGTCGACCATTTGCCGCACACCCACGATCTCGAGCACAACGCCTTCACCCGCGGCGAGCCGGACTGGGGCGCCCACCTGGCGGATGAACTCGAGCGCCTGGTGGCGCTGCACGACGGCTCGACGATCGCGGCGGTGATCGTCGAGCCGGTGGCCGGATCCACCGGCGTGTTGGTCCCGCCCAAGGGGTATCTCGGCCGGCTCCGCGAGATCTGCGACCGCCACGGAATCCTTCTCGTCTTCGACGAGGTGATCACCGGTTTCGGGCGCTTGGGCGCCGCCTTCGCGTGCGACTATTTCGGCGTCGTGCCCGACATGATCACCATGGCGAAAGGGTTGACGAACGGCTCCGTTCCGATGGGCGCGGTCGGGGTCCGGCGCGAGATCCACGACGCGTTCATGGCGGCGGATACGCCCGACATCGCGATCGAGTTCGCGCACGGATACACCTACTCGGGCCACCCGGTGGCCTGCGCCGCGGCACTCGCCACCCTCGACATCTACGCCGATGAAGGCCTTTTCGAGCGGGCCCGCGAGTTGGCGCCACACCTGGAGGATGCGGTCCATTCGCTCAAGGGCCTCCCCCACGTGATCGACATCCGCAACATCGGGCTCATAGGCGCCGTCGAGCTCGAGCCGATCCCGGACCGACCCACGGCGCGCGCTTTCGAGGCCTACTTGCGGTGTTTCGAGCGGCAGTTGCTGGTCCGCACCACCGGCGACGTGATCGCGCTCTCGCCGCCGCTCATCGCCGAACGGCGACACATCGACGCGGCGGTCGACACTCTGTCCGAGGTTTTGAAGACGCTCGATTAGGCGCCGGGCACCGAAACACGCCGCGTGGTCCTTGGCGGCAGGGTTGAGAGTCCCGGCTCCGATAAATTTTAACAAAATTCAAGATTATATTAACGGATAGGGGGTAACCTCCCCGATGCATAGGGTGTCATGAACGTTGCGACGGTCGGATTCGGCTCCCGCACGGGGCGAAAGTGGCGCGAAACGGCTGACGGCCGACCGCCCCGACGGAGTTTCCCCGGCGCTTTTTGGGAAGGACCCGAGCGGTTCAATGAATGTTAACAAATCGTGTGTAATGTTTCGAAACCCAGGATCCGTCCGCTGTTTCCGGGGTGCCCTCGGCTTCAGGTAGAAAGCCTAAAATTAAGAGTGCATGATGCACGAAATAGAGTGAGGGATGACTAAAAAGAAAGAGATACGGGCGGGGCTGAGCGAGGTCCTCGCCGCATCAGGGGACATCGTCTACGACTGGGATCTCGTCGAAGACACGATCGCCTGGTACGGTACGGTCGAGAAGGTGTTGGGCCCACAGGGTGGCGGCGGTCTCGACACCGGCGACGGCTTCAACCGCTGCGTCAACCCCCGTGATCTGCCGCGGCGCCTGAAGGTGCTCTCCGACCATTTTTCCGGCCACGAGCCGTTCGACTGCGAGTACCGGCTGCGCACCGGCGACGGCGGGTTCTGCTGGGTTCACGACCGCGGTACCGCACAGTTCTCCGAGTCCGGCTATCCCACGCGGATGATCGGCACGCTGCGCACCGTGGAGAAGCGCAAACAGAACGAAGCACGGCTCGAGTACCTGGCCAATTACCACGAGCTCACGGGGCTTTATAACAAGCCGCGCCTGCGCGAAGGGCTGGAACACGCGCTCGCCTACAGCACCCGCTACAACAGCCCCAGCGCCTATCTCGTGGTCGGCCTCGACAAGCTGACCCTCATCAACGACACCTTCGGCTACGCAACGGCGGACGCCGTCATCATCGAGGCGGGCCAGCGGCTCGAGCGAACGCTGCGCTCGAGCGACATCATCGGGCACGTCGGCGGCGACCGCTTCGGCGTGATCCTGAGCCGCAGCTCGGAGAGCGTGGCCACCGCCATGGCCGACAAGATCCTGTGCGCCTTGCGCATGACGCCGGTGGACACGCCGAGCGGGCCGTTGCATGTGACGGTATCCATCGGCATCGTCACCTTCCCGGGGATCTCGGATTCCGTTCACGACATCATGACGAAGGCGGAGACGGCGCTGCAGGAGGCCAAACGGCAAGGGCGCAACTGCTTCGTTTCCTATTACATGTCGGACGCGCAGCGGAACGAACGCCGCAAGAACATGCGGATTGCCGAGAAGATTCGCACCGCCCTCAAGCAGGACCGCCTCGTTTTCGCCTACCAGCCGATCGTCGAGGCCAACAGCCACAAGGTCGAATATTACGAATGCCTGGTGCGCATGATCGGCGAGGACGGAACGATCGTCCCGGCCGCCGAGTTCGTGCCCGTGGTCGAGCAACTGGGGCTCATAAAGCTGATCGACCGGCATGCCCTGGAGATGACCGTCTCGGAGCTCGCGCGTGATCCAGAGGTAAAGCTGGCCCTCAACGTCTCGGGGCTCACGGTGGCGGACCAGTCATGGCTTCGCGCGTTCGGCGCCCTGGTCCGGGACAAGCCGAGCATCGCCACCCGCCTGGTGATCGAGATCACCGAAACCGCGGCCATGCGCGACATCGAGGAATCGGCCCGTTTCGTGGCCGCCGTCCGCGATCTGGGGTGCCGCGTCGCCCTGGACGATTTCGGCGCCGGCTACACCTCTTTCCGGCACTTGAAGTCGCTGACCGTCGACATCGTGAAGATCGACGGGTCGTTCGTGCACAACGTCCACGAAAACCTCGACAACCAGCTCTTCATCCGCACCCTGGTGGGCCTCGCCGAGGGCTTCGGCCTCGAGACCGTGGCCGAGTGCGTAGAGACCGCGAAGGATGCCGAACTCCTTGCCGGCAAGGGCGTGCGCTACCTGCAGGGGTATTACTTCGGCCGTCCCTCGCTCGAGCGCCCGTGGGTTGCCCACGAGGAAGGCCGGGCCGCCGCCGGCGCCGGGTCGGCCTCCGGACAAGGCCGCCGCTCGGTCGGCGTCGGGGCGCAGTAAGGCGCCGCCTCGCCGAATCCCTTTCGATCGGGCTAGAGGGTACTAACGCCCTTTTTTCTTTGCCAGCGCGGCCAATTGCAGTTGTAGCTCGGCGAGCTTGTTCTCGAGCTCTGCGAGCTGGGCGTCCGGGTCCGGGTCAGGGTCCGGGTCCGGGTCAGGATCAGGATTCTCGGCCCCGCCGGTAGAGCCATCAGGCGGGGGGGCCTCCCCTTTCTCCTGCCGCCGGGCGGTCGGCGGCGAAAACATTTCCATGGCCTGCTCGAAGAGGACCATGTTCCGTTTGCCCATTTCCTCGAGAGGGGCGAGGGGAAACAGGCCGAAAGTCTGTTTCACGCCTTCCACGTACTTGCGCACCTGCTCCTGGTTGCGGGCGAAGGCCTGCATGCTGATGTCGAGGTACTGGGGCACCACCTCCTGCAGGCTGTCGCCGTAGAAGCCGATGATCTGACGCAGGAAGCTGACGGGCAGAATGTTCTGCCCCTTGTTTTCTTCCTCGACGATGATCTGCGTCAGAACCGGGCGGGTGATGTCCTCGCCCGTCCTCGCGTCAAAGACGACGAAATCGACGCCGTCTTTCACCATCCGGCACAGATGGTCGAGAGTCACGTAGCTGCTGGTCGCCGTGTTGTAAAGGCGGCGGTTCGCATACTTCTTGATCGTGACGGGGTGTGTCTGCTTGGAGCCGTCGTTGTCCGGCATGGTGATGATGGTCTTGCCGATCGGGGTTGTCTCGCGGGCTCAGCATACCAGAGGTCGGCGCAGAATGCTGCAATGCATTAGGAATTTTGCTGCGGTGCTCCATCGCGGCCATTGGTCTGGCCTCCCGAGGCGAATATACTGCCGCCATGTCTGAGCCGCCGGACCTTGAAACCCTCTCCCGCCGCTTCCTCGATCTTTGGCAGGACCAGATGACGGCCATGGCGAACGATCCCGCATTGGCGGAGGTCATGACCCGCCTCGTCGGGATGGCCCCGCCCGGCATGGCCGCCTCCATTCCCCCGGCGATCGGCGGCGCTTCCGGCGGCGCCAAGGAGGGCGCTGATCCCACGAGCGAGGCCCAACGTGAAGGCGACACCCCAGCAGTTTCGGGACGACGGAAATCGAAGCCCCCGTCTCGGGCCGCGGCCGCTTCCGCTTCATCTGGCGGTGGCGGCATCGACCTGGATGAGCTCGCGCGCCGGCTTGCAGATGTTGAAAGCCGGCTCGATCGATTGGAAGCCGGAGCTGGCGCCGGCGGCGGCCGGGCTCAGGGAAAGCCTCGACGGCGTCGATCCTGAGGCGCTGGACGCGGCCCTCGAGGTCGAGGTTCGCCGCCGCCTCGACGCGTTCTTGAATGGCATCCTCGCCTATCGGCGCCATCCCTACCGGCGGGCGCTGGCCGATCCGCCGGCGGTTTGGGCGGAAGGGCCGATGCGGCTCCTCGACTATGGCGCAACGCACCCGGCCGGGCAGGACGCGCCGCCGGTGCTGGTGGTGCCCGCGCTCGTCAACCGGGCCTACGTCCTCGACCTGTCGGAACGCCGGAGCCTCTTGCGGTACCTTGCGGCGCAGGGGTTGCGGCCGATTCTCTTGGACTGGGGCGCGCCCGGCGAGGTGGAGCGCGGTTTCACGCTTACCCATTACATTGCCGGGCGGCTGGAGCCCGCGCTGGACGTGGTCTTGGCCCTCACCCGCCGCAAGCCGGTGGTCGTCGGTTACTGCATGGGCGGGTTGCTGGCGCTGGCGCTGGCGGCGCGGCGCGAGCCGGACCTCGCGGCCCTGGTCACGCTTGCGACGCCGTTCGATTTCCATGCCGGGATCGGCCCTCAGGCCCGTCTCGCCGACGCCATGGTGGGGCCCATGACCCCGCTCATCGAAAGGCTCGGGGAGCTCCCGGTGGACCTCCTCCAGGCGATGTTCACGACCATCGACCCGCTCGGCGTCGCGCGCAAGTTCTGCGCGTTCGCCGGCGTCGCCGAACCCGGCAAGCCAAGCCCCGCGGACTCCGCGCGGGCCGACGATTTCGTGGCGCTCGAGGACTGGCTCAACGACGGCGTAGCGCTGGCCGGCCCGGTGGCGCGCGAGTGCCTCGCGGGATGGTACGGGGCCAACACGCCCGCGCGCGGCGAATGGCGCGTCGCCGGCTCCCCGGTTCGCCCCGAAGAGGTGCGGCTTCGCGCGCTCGTCGTCGCGCCCGGGAACGACCGCATCGTGCCGCTGGAATCGGCCAGGGCACTGGCCGCGGCGCTCCCCGATTCGGAGCTCTGGGTCCCGCCTTTGGGGCACATCGGCATGATCGTGGCGGGGCGGGCCGAGGACCTGGTGTGGCGGCCGCTGACCGCGTGGCTGCACGCCGCCTTCGCTCGCCGGAGCGTCCCCACCGGGCCCGGCGGCAGGCGGGGGCGGCGCCCGCGGGCAGGCTTGAAATCCCGCGGTCGGACTTGAAATCCCTCGGGCGCCCCCCATGAATCTTTATTGCTTGCAATTCGCAGTTCGCCCGTGTAGCCGATCACCAGCCAACGATCTTGGAATCGGCGCGAGACAGGGAGAGAGTGAAAGTTATGACTGAGGTTGTGATTGCGTCCGCCGCGCGCACGCCGGTCGGGTCGTTCAACGGCTCCTTGAGTTCGGTGCCTGCGTCGTACCTGGGCGAAGTGGCGATCAGGGAGGCCATGAAGCGCGCCTCGGTGGCCCCGGAGGACGTCTCCGAAGTGATCATGGGCCAGGTGCTGACCGCGGCCCAGGGCCAGAACCCGGCGCGGCAAGCCGCGCTGGCCGCCGGGATTCCGCAGGACCGCACCGCCATGACGGTCAATCAGGTGTGCGGCTCGGCGATGCGGGCGACGGCCCTCGGCTATCAGGCGATCCGCGTCGGCGACAGCGGCATCGTCGTCGCCGGCGGGCAGGAGAGCATGAGCCAGGCGCCCCACGCGGCGCACCTGCGCAACGGCAAGAAGATGGGCCCCCTCGAGTTCACCGACACCATGGTCAAGGACGGATTGTGGTGCGCCTCCAACGATTATCACATGGGCAACACGGCGGAGAACGTCGCGCGGAAGTGGCAGATCACCAGGGAGGCGCAGGACGCCCTCGCCTGCCAATCTCAGAACAAGGCCGAGGCCGCCCAGAAGGAAGGCCGCTTCAAGGACGAGATCGTCTCCGTCACCATCGCCGGCCGCAAGGGCGACACCGTGGTCGAGGACGACGAATATCCCCGCCACGGCACCACGATCGAGACTCTGGCCAAGCTGCGCCCGGCCTTCGACAAGGAGGGAACGGTCACCGCCGGCAACTCCTCCGGCATCAACGACGGTGGCGCGGCGCTGGTGCTGATGAGCGCCGACGAGGCGAGCGGGCGCGGCGTCACGCCGCTGGCTAGGATCGTGTCCTGGGCCACGGTCGGCGTGGACCCGGCCGTCATGGGCGCGGGGCCGATCCCGGCGACCCGGGCCGCGCTGGAGAAGGCGGGCTGGACGGTCGGCGACCTCGACCTCATCGAGGCGAACGAGGCCTTCGCGGCGCAGGCCCTGGCGGTCACCAAGGAGCTCGGCTGGGACACCGGCAAGGTCAACGTCAACGGCGGAGCGATCGCGATCGGCCATCCCATCGGCGCCTCCGGCGCCCGGATACTGACCACGCTGCTCTATGAGATGGGTCGGCGGGACGCCAAGAAGGGCCTCGCCACCATGTGCATCGGCGGCGGCATGGGCATTGCCATGTGCGTGGAGCGGGACTAGCCCGCGGCGGGGCCCGGCCCGGCCTGGGCCTGGCGGGAGCGATCGGCCGCCGCCAACGCACTTTTTCTACCGGATCTTTACGGCGTTAAACCAGGGGAGGGTCTCATGGCGCGTGTCGCGCTAGTAACGGGTGGCACAAGAGGAATCGGCGCGGCGATCGCGAAGGCCTTGAAGGAGGCCGGCCATTCGGTCGCCGCCGTCTACGCCGGCAACGACGAGGCCGCGGCCAAGTTCAAGGAAGAAACCGGAATCAACGTCTACAGGTGGGACGTCTCCGACTTCGAGGCGTGCGAGAAGGGCGTCGAGACGGTCGTGGCCGAACTGGGGCCCGTGGACGTGCTCGTCAACAACGCCGGAATCACACGGGATGCGATGCTCCACAAGATGTCGCTGGAGCAGTGGTCGGCTGTCATCAACACGAATCTCAGCTCGCTCTTCAACATGACCCGCAACGTCATCGCGGGGATGCGCGACCGCGGTTTCGGCCGCATCGTCAACATCGGTTCCGTCAACGGCCAGAAGGGCCAATTCGGCCAGACCAATTATTCGGCGACCAAGGCGGGGCTCGTCGGCTTCACCAAATCCCTGGCGCAGGAGGGCGCGTTCAAGGGGGTGACCGCGAACGTGGTTGCGCCCGGTTACATCAACACCGAAATGGTGGCGGCCATGCCCAAGGAGGTCCTGGACAAGATCGTCGCCCAGATTCCGGTGGGCCGGCTCGGCGAAACGGACGAGATCGCGCGCGTCGTGGTCTTCCTCGCCTCCGACGAGGCGAGCTTCATCACCGGCGAGACCATCAACGTCAACGGCGGCCAGTTCATGCAATAGGGCCGAGGCCGGGGCTAGAACGAGTCCTTGCGGTGGCGGACCTCGGCGAAGACCATCACCGGGTCGGCCCCGTCCATGCCGATGGCGTGCTGGAGGCGGGCGTCGTCGGCGCGGAGAAAAGGATTGGTCCGGCGTTCCTCCTCCATGGTGGAGGGGACCGTGGGCCTGCCTTCGGCCCTGAGCGCGTTCACCTTCTCGGCGCGCGCCTTGAGCGCGGCATTGTCCGGTTCCACCGTGAGGGCGAAGCGGGCGTTGGTCTGGGTGTATTCGTGCGCGCAGTAGACGCGGGCGTCGCCGGGCAGCTCCCTCAGCTTGGTGAGCGATCCCCACATCTGGGTCGGCGTTCCCTCGAACAGCCGGCCGCATCCCAGCGCGAACAGCGTGTCGCCGCAAAAAAGCGCCCGCGAGCGGGCGAACCAATAGGCGATGTGGCCCCGGGTGTGCCCCGGGATGTCCAAGACCTCCGCCTGTTCCGAGCCGAAGCGGTAAAGCTCGCCGTCGGTCAGCGCGACGTCGATCCCGGGAATGCGGGCGGCTTCGGCGCGCGGGCCCACGACGGTGCACCCCGTGGCCCGCTTGATCTCCAGATTGCCGCCGGTGTGGTCCCAGTGGTGATGGGTATTGAGGATGTGGGTGAGGCTCCAGCCGAGCTCGCCGAGGGCTTCCAGCACGGGCTGGGCCAGCGCCGGGTCCACGGCGGCGCAGACACCGTCGGTCGGCTCCCGGACCAGATAGACATAGTTGTCATTCAACACCGGGATCTGGTGAATCTCGAGAGTCTTCATCGCCGTCTCTGGAGATCGCCGGAGGGTCTCACGGTCGCGTTCGCCGCGGCGGGCGAGCTTATCATCAACGCCGCGCCGCTGCCACCGCGCCGGATGTGCTAGACTGGGGCCGTTATGGCGACCGACGTCATCGATCTGAGGGACTTCTATCAGTCCCCCCTGGGGAGCGCGGCCTGCCGCCTCGTCCGGCACCGGCTTCGCCGGATCTGGCCGGACGTCCGGGGCATGCGCGTCCTCGGCCTCGGCTACGGCACGCCGTATTTGCACCCCTTCCGCGCGGAGGCCGAGCGCGTCGTGGCGGCGATGCCGTCCTCCCAGGGCGTGCTGCACTGGCCGGCGAAGGGGCCCGGGCTGGTGGCGCTGACGGACGAGGCCGATTTGCCGTTTCCCGACAACCTGTTCGACCGCGTGCTGTTGGCCCACGCCCTCGAGGTCAGCGACCAACTGCGTCCCATGCTGCGCGAGATATGGCGCGTTCTCGCCGACAACGGGCGGCTCACGCTGATCGTGCCCAACAGGCGCGGCATCTGGGCGCGGATCGACAGCACGCCCTTCGGCCACGGCCGGCCCTATACCCAAACGCAGCTCTCGCGGCTGTTGCGCGACAACATGTTCATGCCGGAGCAGTCGGCGGCGGCGCTGTTCGTGCCGCCGAGCGCGTCGCGCATGGCCCTTGCCGCCGCCCCGGCCTGGGAGAAGGTGGGCGAGCGCTGGTTCCGCACTTTCGCCGGGGTGGTGCTGGTCGAGGCAAGCAAGCAAATCTACGGGGCGACCGCGCAGCCGGTGCGCCATCGCCGCCCGATATTCGTGTCGCTTCCCAAGGGGGCCGCCGAGGGCGGCGGGTCCGCCGCTCGAGCGGTCCCGCTCAACCCTTGCCGAGAAGGAAGATTCCCTGGTCGCTGAACAGGTTGTCGAGCCGCAGGGCGGAGTAGAAAGGCCGCACGCGCCCCTTGGCATCGAGGCTGATGCTGCGCTCGATGGTGATGCCCAGCTCCCGGCACAAGGTGACGAAGTCGCGGATCGTGCACAGGTGGATGTTGGGCGTCTCGTACCACTGGTAGCAAAGCTGTTCCGTCACCGGCATGCGCCCGCGAAGCAGGAGTTGCAGCCGCGAGCGCCAGCCGCCGAAATTGGGAAACGACACGATGGCCCGGCGCCCGATGCGCACGAGTTCGCCTAAGACGCCCCTGGGATCACGTGTCGCCTGCAGGGTCTGGCTGAGGACGACATAGTCGAAGGCATCCGAGGGGTAGTCCTTGAGATCGGCGTCGGCGTCCCCCTGGATGACCGAAAGCCCATGCTCGACGCAGGCGTTGACACCGGCCTGGCTGATCTCCATGCCGCGGCCGTCCACCTCCTTGAAGTGAGCCAGGTAGTCCAGCAGCGCGCCGTCCCCGCAGCCCACGTCGAGCACCCGGCTGCCCGGCTGCACTATGTCGGCGATGATCTGGAGGTCGGCGCGAAGCTGGGCGCGCAGCTCCTCGACGCGGGCCGTCACCGTCATCTCAGGCCGCGATGCTTGGCGGCGCCGTTGAGGAACCCGGTGAGCGTGGCGTGGAGCTCGGGCTCTTCCAGAAGGAAGGCGTCGTGGCCCTTGTCCGACTCGACCTCGACGAAGCTCACGTTGGCGGCCACGGCGTTGAGCGCATGCACGATCGCGCGGCTTTCCGAAGTGGGGAACAGCCAGTCGCTGGTGAACGAGATCACGCAGAACCGCACCTTGGTGGTCTCGAACGCCTTGGGCAGCGCGCCGCCGTGTTCCTCGACCAAGTCGAAATAGTCCATCGCCCGGGTGATGTAGAGGTACGAGTTGGCGTCGAACCGGTCGACGAAGGTGATGCCCTGGTGGCGAAGGTAGCTTTCCACCTGGAAGTCCGGGCCGAACCCGTAGGTGAATCTGCCCCCTTCCTGAAGGCTGCGCCCGAACTTGCGGTGCAGGGCCTCGTCGGAGAGATAGGTGATGTGGGCCGCCATCCGCGCCACCGCGAGCCCGCGGTGCGGGCGCTTGCCGAGGCGCTGATAGTCGCCGTCGCACCAGTCGGGATCGGCCATGATGGCCTGGCGTCCGACCTCGTGAAAGGCGATGTTCTGGGCCGAGTGGCGCGCCGCCGCCGCTATCGGCACGGCGGTGAAGACCCGCTCCGGATAGCTGGACGCCCACTGCAGCACCTGCATGCCGCCCATGGAGCCGCCGATGACGCAGAACAGCTGCTCGATGCCGAGGTGATCGATCAGCAGCCTCTGCGCCCGCACCCAGTCGGCGACGGTAATCATGGGATACTTCAGGCCGTAGGGATGGCCCGTCTCGGGGTCGCTGTCCATGGGCCCGCTGGAGCCCATGCATCCGCCCAGCACGTTGGAACAGAGGATGAAGTAGCGCTCGGTGTCCAACGGCTTGCCCGGTCCGACCATGAGATGCCACCAGCCGGGCTTGCCGGTGACGGGATGCGACTCCGTGACGAACTGATCGCCGGTGAGGGCATGGCAGACGAGGATGGCGTTGGACTTGTCCTGGTTGAGCTCGCCGTGGGTCTGATAGGCGATGGTGAAAGGACCGAGGTCCACCCCGCAGTCGAGTCGCAGCGGCGTGTCCGCGCCGAGCTCGACGCGGTAGCCGGGAAGCTCGCCGCCGACCGGCGGTCGGGACGCGGGGCCGTTCAGTGCGCTCATCGACAATTGACCGTGATCAAGAATGCCTCGGCAAGGCGTGCATAGGTAGGGAGCAAGCGCCTGCACTGTCAACGTTTTCTTTGATTTTACGGGCGTCTACGACTACTACTATCGGTCCCCTTCCTGGCCATTCTTGGGATATGTCTCCATCCGAACCGACTCTGGACAAGCTGCGCCAAGAAATCGACCAGATCGATGACGACATTCACGATCTGCTGATGCGCCGCACTAGGGTGGTGGAGAAGATTCGAAGCATCAAAGGGGAAAACAACTCCGCCTACCATCGCCCCGCCCGCGAAGCCACCATTCTGCGCCGCTTGATCGGCCGCCACCGCGGCAATTTCCCCAAGACCTCGCTGGTGCGCCTCTGGCGTGAAATCATGGGGGCCCTGGTGCGCCTCCAAGGGCCGTTGGAGGTGGCCGTTTTCGCGCCCGAGGACCATGCCGGTTACTGGGACTTGGCGCGCGACCAGTACGGCGCGTCCACGCCGATGACCGCGTATCCGACGGTTGCCCAGGTCGTGCGCGCGGTGAGCGAGGGCGCGGCCTCCGTCGGCGTCTTGCCCTGGCCGCACGAGTCGAGCCCCGATCCGTGGTGGCGGCACCTCGCCTCGCAAGACGCGGAATCGCTTCGCATCGTCGCGAGGCTCCCGTTCGCGGGCGAAGGAGACGGCCGCGCGAAGGGCCTGCACGCCGTCGCCATCGCCCGCATGCCGCAGGAGCACACCGGCGACGACCACTCCCTCCTCGTTATCGAGACCAAGGGCGAGCTCAGCCGGTCGCGTTTCACCGAGGCCATGGAGGCTGCCGGCCTCGAGCCCGGCTACGTCGGCGAGTGGCAGGTCAGCGAGGACCCGGAAAGCTGGCTGTACCTGGTCGAGATCGGCGAGTTCGTCGCCCCGGACGACCCCCGCATGGAGCGGCTGCTGGAAAGCCCGGAGAATTCGATCGTTCGGGCGATTCAGGCGGGCGGCTACGCCATTCCCTTCGGCGACGAAGATCTGGCCGATCGACCGGGCGACGGGCCGTGAGGTGAGGATGACGGCCATCTCCGCCCGTCCGGGGATCCTCGACATCGCGCCGTACGTCGGCGGCAAATCGCGCCTTCCCGGAATCGAGCGCCCCATCAGGCTGGCCTCGAACGAAAGTGCGCTCGGCCCCAGCCCGCACGCCGTCGAGGCCTTCCGCGGGGTCGCGGACGAACTCCATCGCTACCCGGACGGGGAAGTGGCGAAGCTGCGCGAGGCGATCGGCGCGCGCTTCGGGCTGCCCCCTGAGCGCATCGTGTGCGGGAACGGCTCCGACGAGCTCTTGGCCCTCCTCGCCCACGCCTATGCCGGGCCGGGAGACGAGGTGCTCTACAGCGCCCACGGGTTCCTCATGTACCCCATCCTCGCGCGTGGCGTCGGCGCCACGCCGGTGGCGGCCCCGGAGACGGGTCTCAGGGCGGACGTGGACGCGCTCCTCGAGCGGGTCGGCCCGCGCACGCGCGTCCTCTTTCTCGCCAACCCCAACAACCCCACCGGCAGCTACCTCGACCGCGATGAGATGCACCGCCTGCGCAGCGAGCTCGGAGAGGACGTGCTGCTCGTCATCGACGCGGCCTATGCCGAGTTCGTCACGGCGGGCGACTATTCGCCGGGACTCGAGCTGGTCGACGCGGGCGCGAACGTGGTGATGACGCGGACCTTCTCGAAGATCTTCGCGCTGAGCGCGCTTCGGCTGGGGTGGGCCTATTGCCCGCCGGGCGTGGCCGACGCGCTCAACCGGCTGCGCGCGCCGTTCAACGTCAACGCCGCCGCCCAGGCCGCCGGCGTGGCGGCGATCGAGGACGTGGCGTTCACCGAGGCCGCGCGCGACCACAACGAGACCTGGCGCGGTTGGCTCGCCGAGCGCTTGGCCGGACTGGGGCTGCAGGCCTACCCCAGCATCACCAACTTCCTGCTGGTGCGGTTCGGCGACGACCCGGAACGGGGCGCCGCGGCCGCGGACCGTTTCCTGCGCGAGAAGGGCATCATCCTGCGGCCGGTGGAGAACTACGGCCTCGCCGACTGTCTGCGCGTCACCATTGGCCTCGAGGAGGAGATGCGCGCCCTCGTCGACGCCCTCGAGGCGTTCGTGAAGCGGTCGTGACGAAGAAACGGCCAACCCAGGGGACCGCCGGGCGCGGCAAGCGGCGGACGGCCGCGGCCCGGTCCAGATCCAAGGCGGCGCCGCTCTTCGGGCGCATCGCGATCATCGGCCTCGGCCTCATCGGCTCGTCGCTGGCGCGGGTCGTCAAACGCGACCGGCTGGCCCGGCACGTGGTCGGATGCGCCCGCACCAGGGCGACCCTGAACAAGGCGATGGAGCTCGGCTTCGTCGACAGCGTCACCAAGGACCCGGCCGCGGCCGTGCGGGACGCGGACCTGGTGATGATCTGCACTCCGCTCGGAAGCTACGCCGACATCGCCGCGGCGATCGGCCCCAACCTCAAGCCGGGCGCGATCGTCAGCGACGTGGGCTCGGTCAAGCAGGCGGTGATCCGGGCCCTCAGCCCCCATATCCCCGAGAACGTCCATTTCGTGCCCGGCCACCCGGTCGCCGGGACCGAGCATTCCGGGCCCGAGGCCGGATTCGCCGAGCTGTTCCGGGGGCGCTGGTGCATCCTGACCCCGCCCCCCGGCACCGACGCCGAGGCGGTGGTGCGGGTCGAGGAGCTGTGGCGGCGCGCCGGCATGGAGATCGAGATCATGGATCCCCTGCACCACGACAAGGTCCTGGCCATCACCTCGCACCTTCCCCATCTCATCGCCTACACCATCGTCGGCACCGCGACCGACGTCGAGGAACACACCAGGTCCGAGGTCATCAAGTTCGCCGCCGGCGGGTTCCGCGATTTCACCCGCATCGCCGCAAGCGACCCGGCGATGTGGCGGGACATATTCCTCAACAACCGCGACGCGGTGCTGGAGATGCTCGGGCGGTTCACCGAGGACCTCACCGCCCTGCAGCGGGCCATCCGCTGGGGCGAGGGCGAGATCCTCGAAGACCTCTTCGCCCGAACCCGGGCGCTGCGGCGCAGCGTGGTCGAGGCCGGCCAGGCCGGCTCGTTCAGCCCCACGGAACCTTCGGAAGCCGGAATAGCACCACCGGCCCGACGTAGAGCCGCCCGTTCTGCACGGTCAAAGGCACGGTAACCTCGGGCGCGCCGCCGCCCTCGGGCTCCTTGGCCAGCAGTCCCAGAACGACCTTCGCGGTGGCCCCGTCGCGGGCCTTGACCAAGCCTTTCGCCACCAGCGCGTCGATGGTCTCGGCGAAGCCGCGGATGGTGGCCGTCAACGCGCCCATCGGCTGCAACTCGGCATCGAGCGCCAGCGTGCCCCCGGCCTCGACCTCCAGCGGCCCCCAGTCGAGATAGAGCCGGTGCAGCTCGACCGTGCCCCCGTCCCTGCGCCATTCGGCGGCGGCCTCGGCCAAGGGCCCCGGCGGCAGCACCCCGAGGAGGCTCAGCGTCGCCTGGAGGGTGGAGATGCGCCGGCCCAGCGGCGGCTCCGGGTCGGGGGGCAGGTCAAGGTCCTCGCCCGTGAACGTGAGATCGAGCGTCGTGCCCAGGTGCCTCGGTGCCCCTGGGGGGTAGGCGGATACGGCAAGGTTGCCGCGCGCGATGGCGAGCGACGCGCCGCCGTCCTCCGACACCAGATCCAGATCCTCGGCCCTGAACACGCCGCTCTCAGGGGCGCCCGCGGAGTTGAGGTCGAGGGTGCCGGAGGCGCGCGCCGCGGCCGCGAACACGGTCCAGCCGTCCTCGTCGAGGGGCAACGTGATCTGATGCGTGCCGGGAAAGCGGAGATCAAGCGTGCGGGGCCGCCACGGCCTGAACGCCGCGACCAGTTCGCTGCCGCGCCACGCCCAGGCCGGCTCGTCGCCCTCGCCTGGCGTCTGCCCCGTCGCGGCCGCCGGGCGCTCGGGCCGGGCGAGCACCGGATCGCGCACGCTCGCCCGAAGGAGCCAGGGGAAGCCGGTCACCTCGAGGCTGCTGTAGGTGGCGTCCATCCCCTCGGCCCGGCGCTCCTCCGCCCAGACCGCGATCCCCTCGCTGAGCCTTGCCGCCGCGTAATGCCAGTAGGCGGTGCCGGCGACGACGAGACCTAAGAGGACGGCGGCGGTGAAAGCGAGCGTGCGGCGAATCATCAACCTCTTCCGGGGGCGGCTCCAGGCCCCCGTTTATAGCGCAGCTTGCCGCAACTTATAGCGTAGCTTGCCGTCCTATTAGGATAGAGGGTACTGGGTGCGGCGTTTCATGGCCCAGCGCCGGGACCGGCCTCGCCCCCCTCGCGCGCGGGCCGCGCCGCGGCGCATGAGCGCCGGGCGCCGGCCTGCTACACTGGCTCGAGGCCGCGGCCAGCGCCCCGACGGGCCGGGCCGCGGGCCACGGGGAGGTTGCGATTGGTTGCGCCAAGGTCCCGCGAGGTCTGGGTGTTCGCCTACGGGGCGCTGATGTGGGACCGCCCGTTCCGCTATGCCGAGGTGCGCCGCGCCCTGGTCCTGGGCTACCACCGCGCCTTCTGCATCTACTCGCATTTTTACCGGGGGACGCCGCAACGCCCCGGGCTGGTGCTGGGGCTGGACCCCGGGGGCTCGTGCCGGGGATTGGCGTTCCGCATCGCCGCAAGGGATGCAGACGAGACGCTGCGCCGTCTCCACGAGCGCGAGATGATCACCCGCGTCTATCGCCCCCGCGACTTGCCCGTGCGGCTGCTCGATGCGGAAAGGGGCCCGCAGGGCCGGCGGGTCAAGGCGCTCGCCTATGTCGCCAACCGCGGCCACCGCCAGTACGCCGGCAAGCTCGCCCCGGCGCGCACCGCCGATCTCATCTTGCAGGGCGAGGGCGATATGGGGAGCTGCCGCGCCTATCTCGAGAACACGGTCGCGCACCTGGACGAACTCGGCATCCGCGATGCCGGCCTCACCCGGCTCCATCGCATCGTGCGGGCGCGGGCGGGAAACGGTTGAACGGCCCGGTGCCGAGAGCGGACCGCGGCCCCAGGGCGCGGCCCGTGGCCCCAGGGCGCGGCCGGTGGCCTACCCGCACTTCTCGTAAGCGCAAGCGGTGCAGAGGTCGCAGTCTTCCTGGCGGATGATGGCGGCCGCGCCGCACTTCGGGCACTGGCGCAGCCGCGCCTGCGGCAGGCCCACGACTTGGCGCTCCTCCGCTCTCTTTGCGACCTCGGGCCGCGGCAGGAACCCGATGTCGATCATGTGGCGCTCGATCACCTCGCCGATGGCCGCCAACAGCGAGGGCACGTATCTGCCCTCCATCCACTGGCCGCCCCTGGGGTCGAACACGGCCTTGAGCTCGTCCACCACGAAGGAGACGTCCCCGCCGCGCCGGAACACGGCGCTGATCATGCGGGTCAAGGCCACCGTCCAGGCGTAGTGCTCCATGCTCTTGGAGTTGATGAACACCTCGAAGGGGCGCCGCCGCCCGTCCTGGACGATGTCGTTGAGGGTGATGTAGAGGGCGTGCTCGGTCTCCGGCCACCTGAGCTTGTAGGTGTGGCCCGGCAGCTCCTCGGGACGGCTCAAGGGCTGGGTCATGTAGACCACTCCGCCCGCCTCGAAGACGTCCTCCGGCCGCGCCGGCGGCGCCTCCAAAGGCAGCTCGGCCTGGCCGGCGGGCATCGCCTCTTCCGCCGGCGCCTCCAGCACCGCGCCCGTCACCACGCTGGGGCGATAGGTGGTGCAGCCCTTGCAGCCCAGATCGTAGGCCTGAGTGTAGACATCCTTGAAGTCGTCGTAAGGGATGTCCGTGGGCAGGTTGATGGTCTTGGAGATCGAGCTGTCGATGTATTTCTGGGCCGCCGCCTGCATGACGACATGGTCGCCGGGGCTCAAGCTCTGGGCGTCGATGAAGTACTCGGGAAGCGGCGCGGCCTCGCCGTGGATGTGCCGGAACAGGCGGTAGGCGTAGTCCGCCACCTGCTCCTCGCGGCGCTCGCCGTCGGGCATGAGCACGGCGCGGCTATAGACCTGCGCGAACACCGGCTCGATGCCCGAGGAGACGTTGTCGGCGAGGAGCGAGATGGTGCCCGTGGGGGCGATGGTGGTCAACAGCGCGTTGCGGATGCCGTTCTCGGCGATCGCCGCCCGGATCTCGTCCTCCAGCCCGCGGACCGTCTCGCCGGCGAGATACTTCTCGGCGTCGTAGAGCGGAAACGCGCCCTTCTCCTTGGCGAGCTCGGTGGAGGCCAGATAGGCCGCGCGCCTGAGCACCCCTAGCCAGGTCTCGGTGAGGCTCACGGCCTGCTCGGCCCCATAGCGCGCGCGGCACATGATGAGGGCGTCGGCGAGCCCCGTGACCCCCAGGCCGACGCGGCGCTTGGCGCGGGCCTCGTGGGCATGCGCCGGCAACGGATACGGGGACACCTCGATGACGTTGTCCATCATGCGCACCGCCACCGGCACCAGGCGCTCGAGCTCCTCCGTATCGAGGCGGGCGTCCTCCGTGAAGGGATCGCGCACCAGCTTGGCGAGGTTGATGGAGCCGAGCAAGCAGACCCCGTAGGCCGGCAATGGCTGCTCGCCGCAGTTGTGAACATAGATCCCGTTTGCATCGAACGCGTTCACGCCGGGGATCTGGGCGTCGTAAACGTCCTCGACGCCGTCCTCGACAACCTCGGCGACACGAGCGATGAACCGCTCCCGGTTGGGGCGCCGTCTGTAAGTGGAAAGGAGCGCCTTCAGTCGCACCGCCTTGTCGGTATCCGCGAAGCCGATGAGGTCGGCGAAGCGACCGACGTTCTCGTTGCTGATGACGAGTTCGTGGTTGGGGGCGCAGAAATAGGCCTTGGTCCCGCCGTTGCCGTCCGGCAGCTCCCTGAGTTGCGCCGGCCGTCGTTCGCGATAGACGGTGGCGAAGATGCCGAGTCGCAGCAGCATTCGTTGTACGGCCTCGAGCCGCGACAGGTCGCTCTGGGCGAGTCGGATGCTGACCCCCTTCTCTTGCGTCCCGAGAACCGCTCCGTCGGCATCGAAAAGCCCCTGGAGGAAACCACGATAGAAGTCGCTGGAAGCCTCTTCGATCCGGGGCGTGACGGCCTTGTTCCCGGGGGTGAGGCCGAGTTCCAACGCCAGAGTCCGCACGGCACCCAACGCGAGCCGGCGCTCGCCGCGCTCGGCGACGTCGACCCAACCGCAAAAATCGGCTCGTTTCGGGAGGTTTTGCGTGGCCGCCAGGACCCGCTCCATGACTCCGAAGACGCCGGGACGCGGGACATCGCCATTGACCGCCATCCGTCCCGGCCAGACGCTCAGCACGGCTTTGTCCCTTTTGAGGGTGCCGTCGCCGACGAGGAGACCGATGAGATACCCCTCGCCCTCTTCGTACGGGCCGGGCCAACGCCTGCGTTCGCGATGGTCGTGTATGACGATCATGTCGCCGCGCGCCAGAGCCCCGGCCTCGGTCCAACTCTTCGACACTGAATAGCGGGTCTTCGAGTTCACCGTGCGGACGAGATGGTCCCCGGTCACGCGCACCGAATAGCCTTCGCGGGTGACGATCCGGACGACCGGCTTCCGCGCCGTGCGGAAGAACCCTGCGGCCGTGGCGCGATGGGGCTTGCCGTCCACGAGCGCCGTAAAGGAAACGCCCTGTAGGTCGGCAACGCGCCGCGGCCCGGCATCGGTCTGGACCCAGGTGTCGGCGGTCACGCACGGGTTGGTGGCGTGGATCGTCTCGCAGTAAGAGAGGTTGTTGAGGCGGTTGATGCGGTCGATGAAGATCACGCCCGGCTCGGCGTAGGTGTAGGTGGCGCGCATGATCTTGTCCCACAGCTCGCGCGCCGGCAGGGTCTCGTAGCTGACGCCTTCGAAGACGAGCTCCCACGGGGCGTCCTCCCGCACCGCCTGCATGAAGGCGTCGGTGACCAGCACCGACAGGTTGAACATGCGAAGCCGCCCCGGCTCGCGCTTGGCGGCGATGAAGTCCTCGATGTCGGGATGATCGCAGCGCATGGTCGCCATCATCGCGCCGCGCCGGTAGCCTGCGCTGATGATGGTGCGGCACATCGCGTCCCACACGTCCATGAAGGACAACGGACCCGAGGCGTCGGCGCCGACGCCCTTCACCGGCGCGCCCTTGGGCCTGAGCGACGAGAAGTCGTAACCGATCCCGCCCCCCTGCTGCATGGTGAGCGCCGCTTCCTTGAGGTGCTCGAAGATGCCGGCCATGTCGTCGGGGACGTCGCCCATGACGAAGCAGTTGAAGAGGGTCACGTTGCGCCCCGACCCGGCGCCGGCCAGGATCCGGCCGGCGGGCAGGAAGCGAAAGTCGCTCATCGCCTCGAAGAAACGCTCGGCCCACGCGTCCGTCTCCGTCTCGGGCTCGGCCAGCGCTTGGGCGACGCGCCGCCACGTGTCCTCGACGGTCTTGTCCACAGGCCGGCCGTCGATCGACTTGAGCCGGTACTTCATGTTCCAGATCTGCTGGGAGATGGCGGTGAGACGTGTCACGGCAGACCCCGGTGTCTTGGGGGCCCGCGATGCGGGGGGCCGGCGCGGGCCGAAAGGTTGAAAATATGCGTGTGGGATGAACGGGTTATGAATTTAGTCTAGGGACCGGACCACCCCCAGTCAAGAAAATGTTCCTGTTATGTTTCCACAGGCCGGTTATGGTTAACCCCTTGCTCTTACAGGGCTTTGCGTCTTTTACCCGTTATCCACGAAGCCGACTGCGTCACTTTTCCACACTTTTTCCCACACCGGGGCGGAGCCGCACGAGCCGGGTCTTAGTTGGCGGGCCGCAGCGGCGCTCCCGCGGCCCCCTCGGCCTCCGCCACAAGCCGTTCGCTCGCCTCCTCGATGCGGGCCTCGAGCTCGGCCATGAACTCGGCGCGCGGCAGCCCGGGCGGAATCGCGGGCAGGAACTCGAT
This sequence comes from Alphaproteobacteria bacterium, assembly GCA_036475545.1. Classification (GTDB taxonomy): domain Bacteria; phylum Pseudomonadota; class Alphaproteobacteria; order DATDPM01; family DATDPM01; genus JAZGAE01. Next base: position 12,479 of record JAZGAE010000092.1, on the reverse strand, counting down.
CGTGATCGTTCCGGCGCGCTTCATGAAATTGCGCCGGCCCCAGAACAGGCCCGAGTTCAGCGCCACCGGCACCACGGGGGCCGAAAGCATGGCATAGAGCGCCGCCACCCCCGGGTTGTAGGGGCGGCGGGATCCCACCGGCACGCGCGTCCCTTCGGGGAAGATGACCACGGGTCGGCCTTGCTGCAACGCGCGGTCGGCCTCGCGCACCAGCGCCTTGAGCGCCCCCGCCGCGCCGCGGCGATCGATGCCGATGTTGCCCAGCCGGGCCAGGTACCATCCGAATCCGGGAATGGCGAAGAGTTGGCGCTTCAGCACGTAGACCGGGTCGCCCAGCAGCACGATAAGGGCGATGGTCTCCCAGGCCGACTGGTGCTTCACGGCGAAGATCGCGGGACGGTCCGGCATGTTCTGGCGGCCGCGTATCTCGTAGCGCAAGCCCACCACCGCCGCCAGCAGCCAGACCACGCTGCGGTTCCAGAATCTGGCGATGCGAGCCACCACCGCCCGCGGCGCCGCCAGCAGCGGCACCATCAGAACCGAATAGACGGCGGTCCAGAGATAGAAAAGGATGTTGAACAGAAGCGCCCGCCCGCGCTCCATGGCCCCGGCCGGCGTCATCGGCCGAGGCCGAGAGCGGACATCACGCCGTGGCGAACCCGCGCGACGAGGTACTTGTTGTATTCGCCGACGACCAGCCAGGCGGAGCTCAGCCGTTGCCACCGGCCGGCCGCGACCTCGGGCGGGAGCACCGGATGGGCCACGATCTCCACGTCCGCCATGACGAAGCGGAACTCGAGAAGGCTCCGGGGAAGGTGATAGTTGGACGTCACCAGCCGCAACGACCGGTTGCCCTGGGCCGCCATCCACCCGGCCGTCTCGGAGGCGTTGCCGATGGTGTCGCGGGCCTCGTAGCCCAGGTCGATGCAGCAAGCGAACTCTTCCGGGGCCCGCTGCGAAACGCGCAGCAGCTCCTTGACGTCGTTGCCGCGGTACACGCCGGAGACGAACAGCTTGTCGGCGCGCCCTTGCTCCAGCAAATCCAGGCCGGTGCGCAGCCGGTCCGCGCCGCCCGTGAGCACGACGATGGCGTCGGTACGGGTTTGGGTGTCGTCGACGCGCGTGGGTATCTCGGCCAGGAACCAGGCGAGCCCGCCTCCCCAAGCGGCCACGGCGAGGAGGGTGGCGACGCCGGCGGCCGGCGCGCGCGCGCGGGGGGGCTTGCCGGCACGGCGGCTCGCGCCGTTGTCCGCGGCGCCCGTCACGGCGTCCCCTCCAGCAAATGCCTCACCGCGCCCGAGAGGTCGTCGTGGACGGCGACGGGGCGCACATGGGCGGGCAGGCCTTGGGATTCCGTTTCCGCGCCTTTTCCCGTGCGCACCAGCACGCGCGGGCAGCCCAACGCGGCCGCCGCCTCCAGATCAATGAGCGAATCGCCGATCATCGGCGTCGCCGCCGGCGCGCCCCCGAAACGGGCGAGGGCCTCGCGCAGCATGCCGGGGCCGGGCTTTCGCCGTTCGCTCGGCCGGTCAGGATGGTCGGGGCAGACGATGATATCGTCCAGACTCGCGCCCGCCTTGGAGAGTTCCGCGCGCAGCTTGCCGTGGATGCGGTCCAACATGGCCTGGTCGATGACGCCGCGCCCGATCACCGCCTGGTTCGTGACCACGACGGCGCGCACGCCGGCGCGGTTGAGGCGGGCGACCGCCTCGGCCGCCCCGGGCAGGACGACCAACTCGTCCGGGTGCTTCACCGAGTCCGGCCGGTCCTCGGTCAGCACCCCGTCGCGGTCGAGCAGGACCATTCGCACGCGCTCGCTTCGCTCGGTTCCCGCTGGCATTGCGGCGCGCCCCGCGGCCTCACGGCATCTTGGCCAGGGTGCGCAGCACCGTGATGCGGGCGGTGACCATGGCGATCACCGCCGCCACCACGGGCACGCCCGCCAAGGCCGACCACTGTTCGGGCGTGAGCCGCATCTCGGGGAGCAGGGGGATGTCGATCGGGTCACCCGCCATGCGCAGCATCAAAAGGGTCAGCACCGCCATGATCAATCCCGGGACGCCGCCCGTGAGGCCCAACCGCAGGGCCTGGAACTGGAACTGGCTGGCGACGTAGGCGTCGTGCGCCCCGATCAGGTGCAACAGCTCGATGGCGTTGTGGTGGACGGCGAGGCCGCTGCGGGTCACGAAGACGACGGTGAGCACCGCCGAAAGCCCGGTCATGAGCACCACCAGGCCGGCGACCAGCTCGACCGATCGGGCGAGGGCGGCCAAACGGTCGAACCAAGCCCCGTGATCGTCGATCGACATACCGGGCGCGGCCTCGGCCAGGGCCGCCTCCAGCTTTTTCAGGTCAAGCTCGGCGCCGGGCTCCAGCATGACGTCGATGACGTGGGGCAACGGCAGCTCCTCGCTCGCGAGTCCCACGCCGAGCCAGGGCTCGAGAAGGGCCTCGATCTCGGAGTCCTCCAGGATCTCGGCGGCGACGATGCCGGGCGTGTCACGCAGGATCTCCACGGCCGCCTCCACCCGTGCCGCCTCGTCCGCGGCTCCCGCTCCTTCCTTTTCGGCATCGGCGCCCTCGGACGCGACGAGGGCCGGAATCTGCACCGTAAGCGTCCCTGAAAGCTCGCGGTCCCAGCGGGCGACGACCGTGCTCAACGCCATGGCCCCGGCCAGCGCCAAGGCTGCGAGATACACCGTGAAGGCGACGATCCAGGGCAGGAAGCGGCTGGACGCGTCCTTGGCAAGGGGGATGGCCTGGGAGCGCGAAAACATTCAGGCGAGGGCCTTCTCGGCGGGAAAGTGGACCCTCGATTCGCCGTTCTCCAGGTGGATCTGCGGGTGGTCGAAGCGCGAGACCAGGCCCTCGTTGTGGGTCGCGATGAGGACCGTTGTCCCCATCTTGTTCAGCTCCTCGAACAGGTAGAGGAGCCGCATGCCGATCTCGTCGTCCACGTTTCCCGTGGGCTCGTCCGCGAGCAGCAGCCGCGGGCGGCCGATGACGGCGCGCGCGATGGCCACCCGTTGCTGCTGCCCGCCCGAGAGGGTCGCGGGCTTGGCCTGCAGGTGGTCGGCGAGCCCGACCCAGGCCAGCAGCTCGGCCACATGGTCGCGGGTCTGGCTCATCCTGGCGCCGGCGACCCTGAGGGGCAGGGCCACGTTCTCGAGAGCGGTGAGGTGCTCGACCAGGCGGAAGTCTTGGAAGACGACGCCGATGCGCCGCCGGAGCAAGGGCATCTCGGCGCGCGTCAGCGTGGCGACATCGCGGCCGAAGAGGGTGATGAGCCCGCGCGTCGGCCGGCAGGCGAGATAGATCAGCTTCAGAAGGGTCGACTTCCCAGCTCCGCTGGCGCCGGTGAGAAAGAAGAAACAGCCCGGCTCGAGGGTAAAGGAAATGTCGCGCAGCACCTCCGGCCCGTTGCCGTAGCGCATGCCAACGTTCTCAAACCGCACCATGGCGCAGGCCGTGTTCCGCAGTCCGCCCGGCAATGCTCCGAGTGGGGCCAAGAATGGCACGGCTTTCGGCGGCCCGTCCAGCGCCGCGCGAATCTTGCCTTGGTTCCGGCAACCGCATATAAAACTATCGGATTCCCGGCCATGGTGGGCCCGTTGCCAAGGCCCGTCCGCAATGATCCTGACCTGCCCAGCTTGCTCAACTCGTTACCTGGTGGACCCCAGGGTTCTGGGTCCCGAGGGCCGAATGGTGCGTTGCGCCAAGTGCCTGCACACCTGGGCGCAGGCTCCACCCGAGGACATGCCAAAGTTTGTGGAGCCGCCGGTTCTCGAGGTCGAGCCGCGGCCGATCCCGCCCGGATCGAACCTGCCTGCCCTTGCGGGCGCAGCAAGGCGCCGGGACCTGGCCGCCGTGGTGGGCTGGGCCGCCCTGGCGGCCTTGCTGGTGGGCATCCTCGTCGGTGGCCTCGCCTACCGCGACCGGATCGTGGAGGCATGGCCCCCGGCGATGCGGCTCTATGCCGCCATCGGCCAGCAGGCTGAGGAACCCGGCCTCGGTCTCGAGCTCCGCAATCTGAGCCTGTCCAGAAGCGGCGAAGAGGACGCGCCGGTCCTGGTCCTCGTGGGGGAGGTGGCGAACGTCACCGATCAGGTGCGCGACGTGCCCCTTCTGCGTGGCGCGCTGGTCGCCCCCGACGAGCGGGAGATCCAACACTGGACCTTCACCGCCTCGCAAAACCGCCTGTTGCCGGGCGAAATCGTCAACTTCAGGACCGAGCTCAAGAATCCCGCGGCGGAAGCGGTCAGCATATCCGTCACCTTCACCGACGCCGCGGAAGAGCGGCCCGTCGCCGGGGAAAGGCCCAGCTAGGCTCGGGCTCCGACGCGCCACCGCCACGGGTGCGGCGCGCCCCTGCCTTCAGCGCCCCACTGCCCTCGACGGTTAGCTTTTTCTCAACGATCACCCCCTATGATCTATCCGGTCTGTCCGGACAGCGGCAGCAAGAGGGGCTTCCGGCGCCTAATACTCGGAAAAGGTCGCATTCGTCCGCCGCCAAGCCCTTCTAACTCTGTCGCTGTTACGAAGCAAAATACGACTTAAGCGGCAAATGCATATCTAGAGTTGGACGGTTACATGACGTTTTTCACGCATATCGCACCTTCAGAGGCGCAACAGCTTATCGATTTCTAACTGTAAGTCGGTCGGCATTTGTTGGCCGGCTCTCTGGTGCACGGGCCGAGGGAGCCGGGTCGATTGGGAGGTCAGGTCGGTCATGGCACGAATCCTGGTGGTGGAAGACATCTCCGCGGTTCGCGAATTCGTAAGTCGCGCGCTCAACCACGAAGGCCATGAGGTCACCGTCGCCGACGACGGCCTGGAAGGCCTGGAGATTTTGGCTGGCGGAAAGTCCTTCGACCTGCTGCTCACCGACATCGTCATGCCTGGCCTCGACGGCATCGCGCTCGCCCTCAAGGTCACCAAGGAATACCCAGACACGCGGATCCTGCTGATGACCGGCTACGCCTCGGAGCGCCAGCGCGCCCACAATCTCGACGCGCTCATCCACCGGGTCATCTCGAAGCCGTTCACCCTCGATCAAATCTGCCGGGCGGTGCACGAGGTCCTGGCCGACAGGCCGGCGCGGCCTGGCAACGGGGCCGCTTAGCCCGCGCCGTCCGCCGATTCCACCTGACCGGATTATGCTCTAGAACTCGGGCAGCAGCCTCTCGATGTAGTCTTGCTCGAGCGGGGGCCGGTGCGGTTCCCCGGCGCGGCGGCGCAACTCCTCGAGGATCTCCCGCGCCCTGCGGAGCTCCATCTCGTCCGGAATGCGGACGGTTCCCATCTGCCACCCGTCCTCGCCGGGAAGCCGGCGGCCGAGGGGGTCGCGCCTTTGTCCCCTGCCGGGACTGGGCAGGCCCACTCCGGCCTGCTGCAGCTGTTGCATGAGCGCTTCGGCGGCCGCCTGGGCGCCCTGGCGCAGCTCGTCCAGGGCCCTCGTCTGCGGGTCCACCGCCTGGCCCGGCTCCCCCTGTGTCAGCGCCTCGGCGGCCTCGCGCATGGCGCGCTCCGCCCGCCCCAGCGGCCCGGGAATACGGCCCAGCATCTCGCCCAGTTCCAGCATCATGTCGCCGAGGTCGCGGCGGAGCGCCTCCTGCGCCGCGGCGTCGCGGGCGTTGGCCTCGGGATCGCGGGGTTGCGCCGGCTGGCCGGGCCGCGGCGGAGGCCGCGGGCGGGCGCGGCGGAAGGTGCGGTCGAGCAGCTCCTGTTGGCGCTCGACGAGGTCCCGCAGCCCCTCCATCGCCTCCAGCGCCTGGGCGCCTTCGGCGCCGGCGCTGGCGACATGCATGTTCTCGAGAACGTCCTGAAGCCGGGACAACAGTTCGCGGGCGGCGTCCAAGTCCCCGGTCCTTGCCAGCTCCCGGGCCCGTTCCAGAAGCCCGAGCAGGTCGCCGCGGTCGACGACCTCGGCGGAGGGATCGACGAGCGCAAGCTGCTCGGGGGCGGCCGGACCTTCCTCGGCGCCCTGCGTAAGGGCGTCCAGGTATCGGTTCATCGCCGCCTCGAACTCGTCCATGAGCCGCTCGATCTCCGCCCGATCCGTGCCCTCGGCCAGGGCCTCGAGCAAGGCCCGCTCGATCTCCCTGAGTTCGCGCTGGGCCAATGAGAGGTCGCCGTCCTCGATCCTCAGCGCCGTGTCCCACAGCAGCCTCTGGACCTCGGCGACGGCCTCTTTCTCGGGGTCGAGCAGGAGGCGCGTCCGCGCCATCTTGAGCGCTAGGAACACGACCGTATCGTGTCCATAGCGCGCCGGCTCGTCGGCGATCGCCGAAAGCGCCCGCGCCACTTTCCTGCGCCCCCCTGGGTTCTCGCTGAGGCGCTTGCGCTCGGCGACGATGGCCCGCGCCACCGGATGGCGGAAGACGCGCTCCGGCAAGGTCGCGGCCAGCGCTTCGCTGCGGCCGGCCTGCCCGATCGCATCCCTGGCCTCCAGCCACACCACCACCTCCAGCCCCGCCCACGGGTGCGCGGTCAGATCGTGATAGCTGGTGTTCTCGACCTCTCTGGGCGCGCTGCCGGGAAGCGGCAGCGCGATCTCGAAGCCTTCATCCGCGCCGGACTCCCCGCCGCCGCCGGGACGGTGGATCACCGCGCTCAGCTCCGCGACCCCGTAGTCGTCCCGCGCGCGCGCATCGAGGCGCAGCGCCGCCCGGTCGGTGGCGGACGGCGGGCGGGCGAAGTCGGCGCTGGGCGGCGCGTCGGCGACCACCGCGACGCGCCAGGCGCCAAGGGCCACATGATCTTGCGAGACGGCGATGAGCCCGCTCGCCGCAATCTCGGCGCTGGCCGTGTAGCTGTGGTCTTCCACGGCGGAGAAGGCGATCACCTCGTCGCCTACCGTCAGGCTCGGCACGCCGCGCCCCCCGCTGACCCGGGCGAGGAGGGTGCTGCCCGCCGGAACGGAGATGGCCGCGGCCGCAACGACGGCGGTGCTGCTGTCGGTCGCCGCTTGCCCCGGTTCGAGGACTATCGGCGCGACGCCGGTATACTCGGGCGGCGCGATCCAGATGCTGAGCGCCGCCGCAGGCCCGCCCAGGCCCGCGAGCTTCGGGCTCAGCGCGTCGGCCAGCCGGCGCGGCGCCTCGCCGCCGGCGTCGACCACCGCCAGGATCAGCGCAAGCGCAAGGATCGCGCGCACCCCCCAGGGGTCGCGCCGGGCGAGCCCGGCCGCCGGGATGCCCACCTTGAGGCGCTTGAGGGCCGCCAGCATGCGCTCCCGGTGCGCTCGCCACAGGGCGAGCGCCGCGGGGTCGCCCTGGCCTATCGCGAGGCGGTCGACCGCCACGGTCAAGGGCCTGTGGGCGAGCCCGCTTGCGCGTTCCAGGCGGCGCCGGGCGGCGGCGACGTCCGGCAGGCGAAGACGCCGCGCCCCGTGCCACACGGCGGCGGCGAATGCGGCCGCGAAGCCGGCGAGCACGAGCCCGTGGAGCCAGCCCGGAAGCCTAGGCAAGAGATCGAAGAGCGCCAACGCCAGAGCCACGCCGGCGATGAAGACGGCAGGCCAGAGCGCCGGCCATGCCTGCTCCCAAAGGAGCGCGGCGCGGGCCAGCCGAAGGCGCCGGCTCACGTACGACCCAAGCTCGGGGCCGGCCCCGTGCCAGCGCTGCTCCTTTGCCTCCATCGCGTGCCTCAGGCCTTCCTCAGCCGGACCGCCGCCTCCTCGCCGGCGAGCCAGTCGGGCAGGCGGTCGCGGGCAAGCAGGTCCTCCAGGCTCGCCCGCGGGCGGATCACGGCGAACTCGGCTCCCCGCACCATCACCTCCGGCGCGGGCGGCCGCGTGTTGTAACTGGAGGCCATCACCGCGCCGTAGGCTCCGGCGGACTCGACGGCGAGCAGCTCGCCCGGCGCGAGCGGGGGCAAGGGCCGTTCACTGGCGAAGGTGTCGGCGGTCTCGCACACCGGCCCCACCACCTCGGCGGGCGTCAGCGCCGCCTCCGGCGCCGGCTCCGCCACCGGCTCGATGCCGTGATAGGCGTCGTAGAGCGCGGGCCGCAGGAGATCGTTCATGCCGGCGTCGACGACGACGAACCGGTGGCTGATGCCCTCCTTGACGCGGACGACCCGGGTGACCAGGACGCCGGCGCTTCCCACCAGGCAGCGGCCCGGCTCGAGGATGAGCTCGCACCCGAGCGCGCCGAAAACCTCCGCGACCATGGCGGCGTACTCCGCCGGCTCGGGCGGGGTTTCGCGCTCATACGCGATGCCGAGGCCGCCGCCGAGGTCGAGGCGGCGGATCTCGATGCCGTCGTCGCGCAAGGCGGCGACCAGGCCCGCGACGCGCCCGAACGCGGATCGGAAGGGCCGAAGCTCGGTGAGCTGCGAGCCGATGTGGACGGCGATGCCGGTGAGCTCGATGTTGGCGAGGGCGGCGGCGCGGGCGAACGCCTCGCCGGCGTGGCCCAGGTCGATCCCGAACTTGTTCTCCGACTTGCCGGTGGCGATCTTGGCGTGGGTGTTGGCGTCGACGTCCGGGTTGATGCGGAGCGCCACCGGCGCGCGGAGCCCCAAGCTTGCCGCGATGGCGTCGACCTCGGCCAGCTCGGCCACGGACTCGACGTTGATCTGAAGGATCCCGGCCTCGAGCGCGGCCCGGATCTCGGCGTCCATCTTGCCGACCCCGGAGAAGACGATCTTGGCCGGCGGGACGCCGGCGGCGAGCGCCTGCCTGAGCTCGCCGCCCGAGACCACGTCGGCGCCCGCGCCGAGGGCGGCGAGGGTGCGCACCACGGCCAGGTTCGAGTTCGCCTTGAGCGCGAAGCAGACCGTCGCCTCGAGCCCACGGAAGGCCTCGGCGAAGGCGCCGTAACGGCGGGTCAGCGCTTGCGTCGAGTAGCAATAGAAGGGCGTGCCGACGGCCTCGGCGATGCGCGTCAGCGGCACCTCCTCGGCGCACAAGATCCCGTCCCGGTACGCGAACTCGCTCACGCCGGCCTCAACTCGCTCGGGTGCCGTTCGCCGCGCGCCTCGTTCACGTCTCGCCTCATTCCCTGGGGTACGTCCTCGGATACTCGCTCTTTTCGTCCTCCGGCGGCTTCGGGGACGCCTTCTTGCCGCAAGTGGCGAGCGATGCGGCGAGGACTGCGGCGAGCAGAAGCGCGGCGGCGGCGCGAAGCAGGGCCGAAGGTCTGGCGAGCGACTCGATCACAGGAAACGCTCCCGCGCCGCCGCCGCCGCCCGGCGCACGTTCTCAGGGGCGGTTCCGCCGAGACTGGCGCGGCTCCTCACCGAATTCTCGACCCCGAGGACGGCGAACGCGTCCTCGGTGATCCCCGGCTCCACGGCCTGCATGTCCTTGAGCCTCAACTCGTCGAGGGCGCAGCCCTTGTCCTCCGCGAGCGTCACGATCCTGCCGGTGATCTCGTGGGCCCGGCGGAAGGGGAGGCCGAGGACCCGGACCAGCCAGTCGGCGAGGTCCGTGGCGGTGGAATAGTCGGCGCCCGCGGCGGCCTTCATCGCCGGCTCGTCGGCCGTCATGTCGCGGACCATGCCGGTGGCGGCGGCGAGGCACACGGACAGCGTCTCCGCGGCATCGAAGGTCGGCTCCTTGTCCTCCTGCAGGTCCTTGGAGTAGGCGAGCGGCAGCCCTTTCATTGCAACGAGAAGCGTGGTCAGCGCGCCGATGATGCGGCCCGCCTTGGCGCGCACCAACTCCGCCGCGTCCGGGTTGCGCTTCTGCGGCATGATCGAGCTGCCGGTGGAAAACGCGTCCGACAGCCGCACGAAGCCGAACGGCGCGCCGCACCACAACACGATCTCCTCCGCCAGCCGCGAGAGGTGCGCCGCCGCGATCGCGGCCGTCGCCAGGAATTCCAGCGCGAAGTCCCGGTCCGAGACGGCGTCGAGCGAGTTGGCCGCGGGCCGCTCGAATCCGAGCGCGGCCGCGGTCGAGTCCCGGTCGATGGGGAACGAGGTGCCGGCCAGCGCCGCCGCCCCCAGCGGGCACTCGTTGAGCCGGCGCCGGCAGTCCCGCGCCCGGTCGCGGTCGCGGCCGAACATCTCGACATAGGCGAGCAGGTGGTGGCCGAAGGTCACCGGCTGGGCCGTCTGCAGGTGGGTGAATCCGGGCATGACCGTGGCGGCGTGGCGCTCCGCCTGGTCGATGAGCGCCGCCTGCAGCGCCTTCAGCGACCCGTCGAGCTCGTCGAGCGCGTCCCGCACCCACAGCTTGAAATCGGTGGCCACCTGATCGTTGCGCGAGCGGGCGGTGTGGAGCCGGCCCGCCGCCTCGCCGATCAGTTCCTCGAGCCGGCCCTCGATGTTCATGTGGATGTCCTCGAGCGCGCGGCGGAAGGTGAACGCGCCGCTCTCGATCTCGCCGCGGATCGTCTCGAGCCCCGAGAGGATGGCGTCGCCGTCCTCTTTCGAGATGATGCCCTGGCGCACCAGCATCTCGGCATGCGCCTTGGAGCCGGCGATGTCGTGGGCGAAAAGCCTCTTGTCGAAGTCGATGGAAGGGTTGATCCTCGCCATCGCCTCGGCGGGGCCGGCCTCGAGCCGGCCGCCCCGCAGGGCGGCGGTGCCGCCTGGGCTGGACGTGTCCTTCGCGCTCATGAGCTCATGACCAAGACCGGGCTGAACCGTTGAAACATAACAGGAAATTCGCGGCCGCCGCCATCGCCGGCCTTGGTCTGGCGGCCGCCCTCGCGATTGTGGCGATATCTGACCGGCAATCAAGGAAAGATGCCCCGGCGCCGAGCGCTCCGCCCGGGCCCGTGTCCGGGGCCTTGCTCTCCGCCTTCGAGCGGCACGAGAGCCCGCGCCCGCTCGCCGACGTGCGGCTCGCCGGGGCCGACGGCACGGCGGTTGACCTGTCCGCCTTCCGCGGCCGGGTGGTGCTGATGAACTTCTGGGCCACGTGGTGCGCGCCGTGCCTGCGCGAGACGCCGTCCCTGAAACGCCTTCACCAACGCCTCGGCGGCGACGACTTCACCGTGATCGCCGTCTCCGAGGACCGCGAAGGGAGCCGGGTGGTCGCCCCCTACGTCGAGCGCCACGGCCTCGACGGCCTGCCCATCTATTACGACGCTGGCATGGCGGCCTCGCGCGCCCTCGCCGTCAGCGGCCTGCCAACGACGCTTCTGATCGACCGCCAAGGCCGCGAGGTGGGCCGCCTCCAGGGGGCGGCGGAGTGGGATACGGCGGAGGCCGCGGAGCTGGTCCGCCGCGAGGTCGAAGGCGGCCGGAGGGCAGACGGGCCGGCGCCTCGGCGCTAGCTCGGGCGGCGGAGACCCCGACCGGACGGTGCTCCAAATAGTAGCTCCGCTGGTGGCAGCCGGGTTTCATCGAGGCCGGTCGCATCCATCGGATGGCCGGAACCGGATCGCAGGAGACTAAGCCGACATGTCTACCGTGACGGACCATTACGAGACCGTGCTCGCCGACCATTACACCGAGATGTTCGGCGACTTCGAGGCCAAGGTGGTGGAACAGGAGGCCCTATTCGGGCGGCTCGGCCTAGCGACTCCGGGAGTCGCCAAGGCGATCGATCTGGGGTGCGGCTCGGGGTTTCAGTCCGTCGCGCTGGCGCGCCTCGGCTATCGGGTAAGGGCGGTCGATCTTAGCGCGAAGCTTCTCGCCGAGCTTGGCAACCGCAAGGGCGATCTCCCCATCGAGGTCGTGCGTGGCGACATCCGCGCCGTGGCCGATCTTGCCGAGCCCGACACGGATATCGCCGTATGCATGGGGGACACGCTGCCCCATCTCGAGAGCAAGGCCGACGTGGAGCGCATGTTCGCCGCCGTCCGCGAGCGTTTGGCCCCGGGCGGCCGTCTGGTCCTCACCTTCAGGGACCTCACCGAAGAGCTCGAGGGGCTGGACCGGTTCATTCTGCTGCGCGCAAGCGGCGATGCGATCATGACCTGCTTCCTCGAGTACGAGCCGGACACGGTGAAGGTCCACGACCTGATCCATGTCCGCGACGCCGAAGACTGGACCCTGAAGAAGAGCTTTTACCGCAAGCTCCGCCTCGACCCTGGCTGGGTGAAGGAGAGGCTGGTGGACGCCGGCTTTGTCCTGGACCACGAGGACGATGCGGGGCTCGTCACCCTCTTGGCGCGCAAGGCAGGGTGACGCGACGCTGGCGGCGTTTGCCCCGGGGGATGGTGCGGGCGCGGCTAGCGCGTCGGCACCGGCACGTCGCCGGAATAGTCGTAGAAGCCGCGGCCTCTTTACTTGGCCGCCTGTTCGTCCGTCAGCCAATTAAGGTTCTTGTGCACGACCACCGTCTTGGGGTGCTCCGGCCCCAGGGCTCTCTCGAAGATTCTCAGCGCCCGCTTGAAAGCCTTGGCCGCGCCCTCCAGGTCGCCCTGGGCCTGGAGCACGCTGCCGATGTTGTTGACGTCCCTCGCCACGCTGGGATGGTCGGGGCCGAAGGCCTTCTCGTCGATGGCGAGTGCCCGCTCGAAAGCCTTGGCCGCGCCCTCCAGGTCGCCCTGGGCCTGGCGCACGCTGCCGATGTTGTT
>JAZGAE010000091.1:0-7702 GCA_036475545.1 Alphaproteobacteria bacterium | reverse complement strand
AGGCGGGTCAGCCCGCAGGCGGGCTTTCGCCGGCGAGCACCCGGCGGATGAGGGCGACGGTCTCGGAGACGCCGTAGAGCGCGATGAAGGACCCCATGCGCGGTCCCTCCGTCTGACCGAGCAGGATCTCGTAGAGCGCCTTGAACCATGCCCGCAAACTCTCGAAGGGGTGGCGCTTGCCGACTTCGTACACCTCGTACTGAATCGCCTCGGCCTCGGCCCCCGGGCCCAGGCCTGCCAGGGTCTCCGCCAGGTCCTCCAGCGCCGTCCTCTCCATCTCGTCGGGCGCGCGGTAGCGTTTCCCGGGCTTCACGAAGTCGCGGTAGTATTTCGTGGCGTGGCCGACCAGGCGATCGAGGATGGGCGCGGTCTCGGGCGTCGCCTCGGGCGCATAGCGGGTGATGAATCCCCAGAGCACCGCCTTGTCCTCGGTGTTGCAGACGCTGGCGAGGTTGAGGAGGACGCTGTAGCTCAGGTGGGCCTCGGCCCGGGGCGGCTCGCCCTCGTGGATGTGCCAGACCGGATTCTCGAGGCGCTGAGAGGCGTCCTGCTCCCCGTACTTCTCGAGGAAGGCGAGGTAATCGTCCACGTGCCGCGGGATGACGTCGAAGTAGAGCCGCTTGGCCTTGCGCGGCGCGCGATACATGAAGAGCGAGAGGCTCTCGCGCGGCGCGTAGTCCAGCCACTCGCCGACCGTGATGCCGTTGCCCTTGGACTTGGAGATCTTCTCGCTCTTCTCGTCGAGAAACAGCTCGTAGGTGAACCCCTCTGGCGGGGCGCCTCCGAGGATCTTGCAGATCCGCCCCGAGAGCTTCACCGAGTCGATCAGGTCCTTGCCCGACATCTCGTAGTCCACGCCCAGCGCCACCCAACGCATCGCCCAGTCGACCTTCCACTGGAGCTTGCAGTGGCCGCCCGTCACCGGGACGTCGACGAGCTTGCCCCCCTCGTCGCGGTAGGTCACGGTGCCCGCGTCTGTGTCACGGGCCTCTATCGGCACCTGCAGGACGCGGCCCGTCGCCCGGCAGACGGGCAGGAACGGGCTGTAGGTGGCGCGCCTCTCGGGGCCGAGCGTGGGCAAGATCACGTTCGTGACCTCGTCGTAGTGCGCGAGCACCTCGAGCAGCGTCTTATCGAAGCGGCCGCTCTTGTAGCATTCCGTGGCGCTCTGGAACTCGTAGTCGAAGCCGAACTCGTCCAGGAAAGCCTTGAGCCGCGCGTTGTTGTGGGCGCCGAAGCTCTCGTGGGTCCCGAACGGGTCGGGGACCGATGTCAGCGGCTTGCCCAGGTGCTGGGCCAACATCTTCCGGTTGGGAACGTTCTCCGGGACGCGCCGGAGCCCGTCCAGGTCGTCGGAAAAGGCGTAGAGCCGGGTGGGGACGTCCGCGATGGTGTGGAAGGCATGGCGCACCATGGTCGTGCGCACCACCTCGCCGAAGGTGCCGATGTGCGGGAGCCCCGAGGGCCCGTAGCCGGTCTCGAACAGCACGTACCCCTTCTCCGGGACCCGGCCCTTGGCGCGCTCGACGAGCCTTTGCGCCTCCGCGAACGGCCACGCGCGGGCGGCGAGCGCAAGGTCTCTGGTTTGGGGGCTCGGCATCGATCCTTGAACGTGGGAAGGCGCGGCGACCCTAGGGCTCCGCTCGGGTCCCGTCAATGGGCCAAGCGGCTCGGCGATCCGCGCGTGCCCCTGATGGCCGCGGACCGGCCCGGCCGGTATACTCCGCCCCGATGACCCGCGCCGCGCGCCGACCCGCCCCCGCCTCCTTGCCGCTTCCCGACGCCGCGATACTGGTGGCCGGGCCCAGCAAGGCGAAATGGCTCGATACGTCGGGACGGGCCAGCGACCTGTCGCTTGCCGAGGCGGGCGCGCGGGCGCGCGCCGGCCCGCCGCCCATCGTCTGCCACGCGAAGGCCACGGCGCGGCGGCTCGGGCTCGGCCCCTTCCCCGCCCTCGACGTCCTGGAGCTCTTCGCCTTCGTCCGTCCGGCCGTCCTCTGCCCACCGACGCCGCGCGGGCTCGCGTCCGCGCTGCATCTCCCCGCGCCCAAGACCCTCGACGACGAGGCACGGACTCTCCGGGCCACCAGCACGCGGCTGCTCGAGGAGTTGGCGAGGCCGGACCTCGTCCGCGATCCGGATACGGCCGCCGTCGCCCGCGCCATGGCGGCCGGCGGCTGGCCCTGGGGTGGGCCGGTCCTCGCGGCCCTTGGGGAGACGGCCGCCGACGAACGCGGCGAGGCCCCCCCGCGCGGGCTCGAGGTCTGGCGAAGGCTCAAGGAATGGCAGGACTTCGCGCCCGAGCCGCCGCCCGGCCAAGCACCCGTGAGCCCCGAGGAAGCCGGCGCGCGGCTCGCGGAACTGGTGGGGCCGCGGGCCGAGGCGCGTCCTCAGCAGCAGGACTACGCCGCAGCGGTGGCCGCCGCCTTCGCCCCGCGCGATGCGGCCGACGCCCCGGTCCTGGTGCTGGGCGAGGCCGGCACGGGCGTGGGCAAGACGCTGGGGTATCTCGCGCCCGCCAGCGTTTGGGCGCAGAAGAACCAGGGGCCCGTGTGGGTCAGCACCTTCACCCGCAACCTCCAGCATCAGATCGACGGCGAGCTCGACCGCGTGTACCCCACACCGGGCAGCAAGGCCGCCAAGGCCGTCATCCGCAAGGGGCGCGAAAACTACCTCTGCCTTCTCAATCTGGAGGAGGCGGTGGGTCGCCTCGCCGGCCGGCGCGACTTGGGCTTCAACCGGGACGCGGTGGCGCTCGGCCTGATCGCCCGCTGGGCGGCCTCGAGCCGCGACGGCGACATGGTCGGGGGCGATTTCCCTGCCTGGCTCGCGGACCTCATGGGCCCCGAGCGCACGCTCGGGCTCACCGACCACCGGGGCGAGTGCATCTATTCGGCCTGTCCCCACTTCAGAACCTGTTTCATCGAGCGCAGCGTCCGCCGCGCGCGCCGGGCCGAGATCGTCGTCGCCAACCACGCCCTGGTGATGACGAGCGCGGCGCTGGGCGGCCTCGACGACGCGTATCTCCCGACGCGCTACGTGTTCGACGAGGGCCACCACGTGTTCGCGGCCGCCGACGGCGCCTTCTCGGCCCACCTGACGGGAGCCGAGATGCTGGAACTCAGGCGTTGGCTGCTGGGCGGCGAAGGCCGCGGCGGGCGGGCTTCCACAAGCCGCCTGCGCGGCCTGCAGCGCCGCATCGGCGACGTCGTGGCCGACGACCGGGAGGCCGGGGCGGCGCTGCAGGCCACGTTGGCGGCGGCGGGCGCGCTCGTCTCTGCGGGTTGGCTGCAGCGGCTGGGCGAAGGCGTTTCCCGGGGCCCGGCGGAGGACTTCCTGGCGCTGGTTCGGAGCCAGGTCTACGCCCGCGCCCCGGACCCGGACAACCCCTACAGCCTGGAGACGGACGCGAAGCCCCTCTTGGGCGGCGCGGAGGAAACGGCGGCGGCGCTGGAGGAGGCGCTGGAGCGGCTCTCTTCGCCCCTTTCGGCGCTCGCCCGGCGGCTCGGCGAGTTGCTCGAAGAACGGGCGGCCAAGCTGGAGACGGCCGAGCGTCTGCGCGTGGAGGCCATGTGCCGCGGCATCGCGCGGCGCGGCGCCGTCCAGATCGAGGGTTGGCGCGCCATGCTGCGGTCTCTTTCCGGCGAGACCCCGCCCGAATTCGTCGACTGGTTCGCCGTCGAACGCTGGAACGGGAGGGACGCGGACGTCGGCATGCACCGCCACTGGATCGACCCGACCGTGCCCTTCGCCGAGACCGTGGCCGCCCGCGCCCAGGGGGTGCTCATCACCTCGGCGACGCTCCGCGACGGCACCGGAGACGAGGAGCTCGACTGGGCCGCCGCCGAGGCCCGCACGGGGGCTAGGCACTTGGGCCATCCGCCGGTGAGGTTCTCGGTGCCGTCGCCCTTCGACTATCCGAACGTCACGCGCGTGCTGGTGGTCGTCGACCTCGACCGCGAAGACGCGGACCAGGTCGCCGCCGCAATCCGAGAGCTGTTCCTGGCCGCAGGCGGCGGCGGGCTCGGGCTGTTCACCGCGATCGCGCGCTTGAAAGCCGTCCACGCGCACTTGGCCGGGGCGATGGAGGCGGCCGGGGTCCCTCTTTACGCCCAACACGTGGACGCGCTCGATACCACGACGCTGATCGACATCTTCCGGGCCGAGGCGGACGCCTGTCTATTGGGAACGGATGCGGTGCGCGACGGGGTCGACGTGCCCGGGCGCAGCTTGCACCTCATCGTCTTCGACCGGGTGCCCTGGCCGCGCCCCGACATCCTCCATCGCGCCCGCAGGCGCGCCTTCGGGGGCAGCGCCTATGACGACATGCTGACGCGGCTGAGACTCAAGCAAGCCTATGGCCGGCTGGTGCGGCGCGCCGACGATCGCGGCGTCTTCGTTCTGCTGGACTCGCGCATGCCCTCGCGGCTGGCGGGCGCCTTTCCCGAGGGGGTGGGCATCCGCCGCCTGGGTCTCGCCGAGGCCGTGGAAGAGACCCGCCGGTTCCTGAACCCGCGGTGAGGCCGTGTCAGCCCTTGCGGACGCCCCACCGCCGGTTCCAAGCCCCGTTCGCGGAACGACGGCGGCCGCGGCCGCCGGGACCGGCCCGTCGAGACCGCGCGGGCCTTGACGGCGGGCGCGGCCGCGGGCTTTAGTCCCTTGAGTCACGGAGCCGGGGAGTCGGAATGGCCGACCATTACACCGCCCTCATCTACACCATGGTCTTGATGTCCGCCGCCGACCGGGACATGACCGACCAGGAGTTGCGCACCATCGGCGAGATGGTGAGCTACCTCCCGATCTTTCGGGACTACGACACCAACCAATTGCCCGAGGCGGCGAAGGAGTGCGCCCAACTGCTCTCCAAGGAGGACGGCCTGGACGAGGCCTTCGCGTTGATCAAGGGAAAGCTTTCCCCCAGGCTCCGGGAAACGGCGTACGCCTTGGCCTGCGACGTGGCCGCGGCGGATGGCCACGCTTCCCAGGAGGAGTTGCGCCTCCTCGAGCTGATCCGCGATACGCTCGAGCTGGACGGCCTCACGGCCGCCGCCATCGAGCGGGGCGCCCGAGTCCGCCACAGGACGCTGTAGCACCGGCGGCCCCGACACCGGCGCGCAAGCGAGCCGCGCCGTCGCACGGGCCCACGGGAGGGCTGCGGCCGGCTCATCGGCGGTGCGCAAACGCGCAAACGCGGTGGTGGCTGGGGCGCGGGCGGTGACCGAGCGTTCCGCCGCCACAAGAAATGAGGGGCCGCGCGCTGGCGGCCCCTTCGAAGTTCGGCAAGGTCCCCGGCCTCTCGCGCCGGGACCTGCGGAGCTTGGCTTACGAATCTTGCCTCAAAAGCCCATGTCGCCCATGCCGTGCTCCATGCCCGGCATCTTCTCCTTGGGCTCCGGCTTCTCGGCCACCATGGCCTCGGTCGTGATCAACAGCCCGGCGACCGAGCTGGCGTCTTGAAGGGCCGTGCGCACCACCTTGACGGGGTCGACGATACCGGCCTTGAACATGTCGGTGTACTCGCCCTCCTGGGCGTCGAAGCCATAGTTCAGGTCCTTGCTCTCCGTGAGCTTTCCGACGACGATGGAGCCGTCGTGACCGGCGTTCTCGACGATCTGCCGGGTCGGCGCGTTGAGCGCCTTGCGCACGATATCGATCCCCACCCGCTGGTCGTCGTTGGCAGGCTTGAGCTTGCCGAGCGTCCTGCCTGCGTAGAGCAGCGCCACGCCGCCCCCGGCGATGATGCCCTCTTCGACGGCCGCCCGGGTCGCGTGCATGGCGTCTTCAACTCGGTCTTTGCGCTCCTTCACCTCGACCTCGGTGGCGCCGCCGACGCGGATCACCGCAACGCCGCCGGCCAGCTTGGCGAGCCGCTCCTGCAGCTTCTCCTGGTCATAGTCCGAGGTCGTTTCCTCGATCTGTGCGCGAATCTGGCCGCAGCGGCCCTCGATGTCGGCCTTCTTGCCGGCACCGCCCACGAGGGTGGTCTCGTCCTTCGTGATCGAGACCCTCTTCGCAGTGCCCAGCAAGTCGAGCTTGACGGTCTCGAGCTTGATGCCGAGGTCTTCCGAGACCACTTGGCCCCCGGTCAGCACCGCGATGTCTTCCAGCATCGCCTTGCGTCGGTCGCCGAAGCCCGGCGCCTTCACGGCCGCCACCTTGAGACCGCCGCGCAGCTTGTTCACCACCAGGGTGGCCAACGCCTCGCCCTCGACGTCCTCGGCCACCACCAGCAAAGGCCGGCCCGATTGGACCACCGCCTCGAGAAGCGGAAGCATCGCCTGCAGCCCGGAGAGCTTCTTCTCGTAGAGAAGGATGTACGGGTTGTCGAGCTCGCACACCATTTTCTCCGCGTTGGTGATGAAATAGGGCGAGAGGTAGCCGCGGTCGAACTGCATGCCTTCGACCACTTCGAGCTCGGTCGCCAGGCCCTTCGCCTCCTCGACCGTGATGACGCCCTCCTTGCCCACCTTCTCCATGGCCTCGGCGATCATCTCTCCGATCTCCCGCTCGCCATTGGCCGAGATCGTGCCCACCTGCGCGATCTCCTCGCTGGTGGACACTTTCTTCGAGCGCTTCTTCATGTCCTCGATCACGGATTTGGTCGCAAGGTCGATGCCGCGCCTCAGGTCCATCGGGTTCATACCTGCGGCCACCGCCTTGGTGCCCCCGCGCACGATGGCCTGCGCCAGCACGGTGGCGGTCGTCGTGCCGTCGCCGGCGAGGTCGCTCGTCCTGGTCGCAACCTCGCGCAACATCTGCGCGCCCATGTTCTCGAACTTGTCGGAAAGCTCGATCTCCTTGGCGACCGTCACGCCATCCTTGGAAACGCGCGGTGCCCCGAACGCCTTGTCGAGCACCACATTGCGCCCCTTGGGGCCCAGGGTGACCTTGACCGCTTCCGCCAGCGTGTCCACCCCGCGGAGCATGCGCGAGCGCGCATCCGTCCCGAACTTAACTTCCTTCGCAGCCATCGAAATTGCTCCCTTACTCAAGAACGCCCATGATGTCGGACTCCTTCATGATCATCAGGTCCTTACCATCGATCTTGACCTCGCTACCCGACCATTTCCCAAATAGAATCCGGTCCCCGGCCTTGACGTCCAGCCGGTGAATCTTTCCGTTCTCGCTGCGGGTGCCGGTGCCGACCGCCAGTACTTCTCCCTGCATCGGCTTCTCCTTGGCCGTATCCGGGATGATCACCCCGCCTGTGCTCTTCTCGTCTTCCTCAAGCGGGCGCACCAGCACACGGTCATGAAGTGGCCTGAACTTCAACTTCATCAACCCTCTCCATCCAGATGTATGATGAAACAGACTTCGCTGCCCGACGAGGGCAGACAGCCACGCTGTTGGCACTCTCGCCCGGCGAGTGCCAATCATCTACGTCCCTTGGTTTTCGGAGTCAAGAGCGCGGGCGGATATTTCTCGCGCGCGTTGTCAACTCGGCGTCTTCCCTTTGCCACGCACCTCGAGGCGGCACTCGATTCACCGCGGGATGCCTCTCTCGAGCCGCCCCTCGGCGCCGCGCCCTCGCGGGCTAGAGCATAATCCGGTCAGGTGGAGTCGGCTGCGTTGCGCCGTGGCGAGGCGATCCGCCAGGCGCGGCGCGAAGGGCGATGCGGGGGCATCCACCCTCCGCAGCGGCAGCGCCGCTGCTGCGGAGGACGGGTCGGCCGAGCGGCGCAACGCCGCGGGCGCCCGCCCC
>JAZGAE010000090.1:0-2117 GCA_036475545.1 Alphaproteobacteria bacterium | reverse complement strand
TAGCCGCAGGGAAGCCGGTCCAGGAACCGCTCGGAGCCCGCGCGGCGCGCGTGGGAGAACGCGTCCCAGGCATCCAGGGGTGGCCGCGCAACGGCAAAGCCGGTCTCCGAGGTCGCGGACGCGGCGCCCGGGCGGGCCGAAGCAGGCCGGCCCGCCGGCGCGCGGGCGGCGGCAGCCGCGACACCGATCCTCAGTCGTCGTGCGACCCATCGAGAGCGGCGGAGAGTCGGGCAATCTTCATCGGCTTGGTCAGGGTCGTAACGGACCTCAGCCCTTTCCCTTCGCCCAGGGCCTTGGCCAGCCGCACGTAGTTCGGGTTGAATCCGGTCATGAGGATGAGCCTCGCCGTGCAGTTCTGTTCCGCCAGCCACTGCACGAGTTCGACCCCGTCGAGGTGGGGCATGACCATGTCGAGGGCGATGACGTCGGGGTTGAAGGCCGTGTACGTCTCCTTGAACAACCTCGC
Organism: Alphaproteobacteria bacterium; assembly: GCA_036475545.1. GTDB lineage: Bacteria > Pseudomonadota > Alphaproteobacteria > DATDPM01 > DATDPM01 > JAZGAE01. Next base: position 1,651 of record JAZGAE010000090.1, on the reverse strand, counting down.
GTCCGTCGTCACCTCGACCGTGTACCCGAGATCGAGCCCGACTTCGCGCACCAGCTCCGCGAATTCGGCCCGGTCGTCCGCCACGAGAAGGCGCTTCGCGGCCACCGGCTAACTTCTCTCCGCATCGAGGACGGCGTGCAGCTTTTCGGCCAAGTCCGTCTTGCGGAAGGGCTTTTCAAGGACATGCTCGCCGTCATCGAGCCGCTCGTTATGGAAGATGGTGTCCTTGGTATAGCCCGACATGTAGAGCACGCCGATGCCCGGGCAGAGCCGCCGGGCTTCCTTGGCCAACTTGCCCCCGGTCATGCCGTCGGCAAGGACCACGTCGGTGAGTAGTACGTTTATTCCTCGTGTCTCCTCGAGCACGTCGAGCGCCGCCTCTCCATTGCCGGCCTCCAGGACGATGTAGCCAAGATCGCTGAGAAGAGCCACGGCGAGAGTACGAACGTCGGGATCGTCTTCCACCACCAGGACCGTCTCCTCGCGCCCTAACAGCTCCTCCGGCACCTCCTCTTCCTTCATCTCGGCCGCTTGGCTTGCCCTCGGCAGATAGATCTTGACCGCCGTGCCGTGGCCGATCTCGCTGTATATCGAAACGTGGCCGTCCGACTGTTTGACGAACCCGTAGACCATGCTTAGCCCCAGGCCCGTCCCCTTGCCCACTTCCTTGGTCGTGAAAAAGGGATCGAAGGCGCGCTCCAGCACGTCCGATGGAATCCCGCTGCCGGTGTCCGTGACGACGAGCATCACGTATTCCCCGGGAGCCACGTCGGCCTGGGCGGCGGCATAGGCGTCGTTGAGGCGGGCGTTGGCGGTCTCTATCGTGAGCTTGCCGCCCTTTGGCATGGCGTCGCGCGCGTTCACGCCGAGGTTCAAAAGGGAGCTCTCGAGTTGCGCCGGATCCACCAGCGTCGGCCACGGATCGCTCTCCAAGATGGTTTCGATTACGATCGTCTCGCCAAGGGTGCGGCGCAGCATGTCCAGCATCCCGCCAATCAACGCATTCACGTCCGTGAGTTGCGGACGCAGCAACTGCTTGCGCGAGAAGGCCAGCATCCGGTGAACCAGCGCGGCACCGCGTTCGGCCGCCCGTATCGCCCGCGCCACCAGTTCGCCCAGGCCGGGATCTCCATCGAGCCTCTCCTCGACGAGTTCCAGGTTGCCCAGGACAACCGCCAGCAGATTGTTGAAGTCGTGGGCCATGCCGCCGGTCAGCTGGCCCACCGCCTCCATCTTCTGGACCTGGCGAAGCTGCGCCTCCACCTCCCGCTGCTCGGTGACGTCTTGAACGGTGCCGGACATGCGAACCGGCTTGCCGTCCTCGTCGAAGGTGACCTCCGCTTGTTCATGAACGGTCTTCTCCTCGCCGTCCGGCAGGACGATGCGAAGGTCGATGCTGTAGGGCGCCTTTTCGTAAAGGGCCTTGTCGACGGCATTTTTCACCAGGTCCCGGTCACCGGGATGGACGGCCTCCAGGAAGGCGTCGTAGGTCACCCCGAACTGCTGGGGCTCGAGGCCGAAGATGCGGTAGGTTTCGTCGGACCAATACAGCTCGTTGGTGACGAGGTTCCAGTCCCAGCTGCCAAGACGGGTGAGGCGCTGGGCGTTGGCCAAGCTCTGCTGGCTCTTGCGGAGGTCATCCTCGACCCTT
>JAZGAE010000089.1:0-13676 GCA_036475545.1 Alphaproteobacteria bacterium | reverse complement strand
GAGGAAGCGAGGAAGCGAGGAAGCGAGGAAGCGAGGAAGCGAGGAAGCGAGGAAGCGAGGAAGCGAGGAAGCGAGGAAGCGAGGAAGCGAGGAAGCGAGGAAGCGAGGAAGCGAGGAAGCCACCCTGGCGCAGGCCTTGCCGGCGCCCCCGGGGTGCAGGATTGGTCGTTCCCTGCGCGACGGCGGACCGAGACCATAACCGGGGCGCGATCCACGCGGATGCGGCCGTCGCCGGGGCCGGCGCGGCAACGGGCGCGAAAGCAACGCCGCACAGTCTGAGCGGCGTGTCCGCCCCGGTTGCGCTGAACCGGCGCAACGGCTCGCCCCGCGGCCGTTCTACTCCCGGGAAAGGGAATCGAGAATCATTCGGGCGGTCGTTCGCGCGGTCGCCCAGCCAACCCCGATTGCGATCAGCGCCGTGACGACGATGGCCGTAAGGGCAACAAGCGGGTCGTCCTCGCCGGCCCCGATGAGACGCAGGGCCAGGACGAGAAACGCGGTTCCGATCGCCGCTCCGACGACGAACCCGGCCAGGAAGCCGATGCAATTCGCCATAAGCCGGCCAGTCTTCCGTGCCCGCGTCGCACGGGGAGAAGGCACCGGATTGATTCGGCTACTGGTATTAACCATAACGCCTCGCGTATTCCACTACTCTCAAGTATAACTCTTTACCTAATACTACGCAACAAATAGAGAACTATTAACGCCAAAAAACTCCATTAACCATAATTGCCGAACCGCCGGTCCCCACCCTTGCCTGGCCGCGGGAGCGCCGGAGTCCCCGCCGCGCCGTCACGGCGGCTCAGGTTTCCCGCTAACGTCCGAGTGCCCCAGGTCCTTCTCCGGCGCCACCCGGTCGCGAATCCGCTGCTTCAGTTCCTTGATCTCCGGGAAGCGCCCCTCATCCTTGCGCGACCAGACGGTCTCTCCGTCGACGCCCACCTCGAAGACGCCGCCCGTGCCGGGGACCAGCGTCACCGCCCCGAGTTCCTCCTCGAAGGTGGTCAAGAGTTCCTGCGCCAGCCACGCCGCGCGCAAGAGCCAGCGGCACTGCGTGCAGTAGACGATCTCGACGGTGGGCGATCGAGACATGGAGCGAGGCCTGCAGCCGTAATCAGCGAACCCGAAAGGACACGGACCACCAGAGGATACGGGCCCCGGCCGGGTCCCGCAATAGAGGCCAACGGCACGGGTCCCGCCCAGCGGTTCGCGGAGTTCGTCGAGCGAATTGCTGCGGGCGGCGGCGTTCCAGGCGCCGACCGCAAGCGGGTCTATGGGATCCGCTCCGCGCTCTCCCACGCAGCCGCCTCGCTTCGCTCGAACCGCACCGGCTGGTCGGCAGGCTTGGGCCCAGCCCCAACCACGGGCGCTCAGAGTCATATCGTCAATGCGTTCTCGCCGCGGGCACACCGGCCGCGCGGGACGTGCGCGAAACGGCGTGAGCCGAGGGCCGTAGACTCGCACCCGTCGACATGGCCCCGGCGGGAGACCCCGTGCTATTGTTCGCGGCGAACGGGTCCGGATGGGGTTCATCGCCCCCCACGGCCCGACGGTCCGGGCCGGCCAAGATCCGGTCCGGGACACCACAGGCGGGAGGCATGAGCGGCACAGGGCAAACCGGTCTCGACAAGCTTCCTGGGGCCGCCGGCCAGGCCGACGGGTCGGGCGAAGGCTTTTCCGTGCCCCAAGCCTTGCAGCAGGCCGTCGCCTTCCACAAGGCGGGCAAGCTAAAGGACGCGTTGGGGCTCTATGACAAGATTCTCGCGGTCGAGCCGGATCACCCGGACGCGGTGAATTTCTGCGGGGTCGCCGCGTTCCAGTCGGGCGACGTCGACCAGGCGCTCGCGCTGCTGCGCAGAGGGGTGGCGCTCAAGCCCGATTTCGCGGAAGCGCACGTCAACTACGCCAACGTGCTGCGCGCCTCCGGCGACCTGGAGGGAGCGGCGTCGGCCTATGAGCGCGCCGCTGAAATCAAACCGGATTTCGTCATGGCGCACGTCAACCTCGCCATGGCGCTCGAGGCGTTGGACAAGCCGGAAGCGGCCGTGGCCGCCTACCAACACGCCCTCGAGATCAAGCCGGATCTGGCCGAAGTCCACCTCAGCCTCGGCATCGCGCAAAACAAACTCGGCGACCTTGACGCCGCCACGGCCACCTTTCGGCGCGCCGCCGAGATCAGGCCGGATTTCGCCGAGGCGCACTACAACCTCGGGACCGCCCTCAAGGCGGCGGGCGAGATGGAGGCGGCGGTGGCCGCCTACCGGCGCGCCGTCGAGATCAGGCCGGACTACGCCGAGGCCCATAACAACCTGGGCGCCGTGCTGCAGGAGGAAGGCGAGCTGGAGGCCGCGGCGGCCGCCTACCGGCGTGCCGTCGAGATCAGGCCGGATTTCGCCGAGGCGCACTACAACCTCGGGATCGCCCTCAAGACGGCGGGCGAGGTGAAGGAGGCGGCGGCCGCTTACCGGCATGCCGTCGAGATCAGGCCGGACTACGCCGAGGCCCATAACAACCTGGGCGCCGTGTTGCAGGAGGAGGGCGAGATGGAGGCCGCGGCGGCCGCCCACCGGCGTGCCGTCGAGATCAGGCCGGATTTCGCCGAGGCCCATAACAACCTGGGTATGGCGCTGAGGGAGGGGGGCACGTTCGACGGGGCGGCGGCCGCTCACCGGCGCGCCCTCGAGATCCGCCCCGATTTCGCCGAGGCGCACAACAACCTCGGCGTGGCGTTGCTCCAACTCGAGGACCTGGAGGCGGCCACCGCGGCCTTTCGGCGCGCGCTCGAGATCAAGCCGGACCTCGCCAACGCGCACAACAACCTGGGCTTCGCGCTCAGCCAAGCGGGCGAGCTCGATGCTGCCAGGACCGCCCACCGGCGCGCGCTCGAGATCGAGCCGGATCTGGCGGTCGCTTACGAAGCCTTGGCGGAGCTCAAGGCCTTCACGCCGGGAGATGGCGACGTCGCGGCCATGGAGAGTCTGCTCGCCAGCCCGTCGCTCGCGGACAAGCAGGCCATGCGGCTGTGCTTCGCGTTGGGCAAGGCTTACGAGGCCCTGGGCGACTATGACCGGGCGTTCGCGTCTTTCGCCAGAGCCAACCGGCTGAAGAGAAGCTCCATCGACTACGACATCACCAAGGACGAGTCGCGCGTGGACCGGATCACCGCCGCCTTCGACCGAGAGCTTCTCGCGCGCGCGGCGGGGCATGGCTGCGCCTCGGAGTTGCCCGTCTTCATCGTCGGCATGCCGCGCTCGGCCACGACCCTGGTGGAACAGATCCTGGCCAGCCATTCCCAGGTTCACGGCGCGGGAGAGATCAAGGACATAGGAGAGATCTTGGACGAAATGCGCCTGCGGTCCGACGTGAGCCGCAATTTCACCAAGGCGGCCGCCGCCCTCGGCGCGGAGGACCTGCGCTGCCTGGGGCAAGAGTACGTAGACGCCGTGCGCCGGCGCGCGCCGGATGTCCTGCGCGTGACCGACAAGATGCCGGGGAACTTCCTTTACGTCGGCTTCATACACATGATCTTGCCGAACGCCAGGGTCATAAATTGCGTCAGGCATCCCGCCGACACCTGCCTCTCCTGTTACAGGACGCATTTCATGGAGGCCCAGTCCTTCACTTACGACCTGGCCGAGCTCGGCCGGTACTACCGCCTCTACGACCGCCTGATGCGCCACTGGCGCGCGGTCGTGCCGGGCAGGATTCTGGACGTGCGTTACGAGGACCTCATCGCCGACCAGGAGGGCGAGACCCGGAGGCTGCTCGAGTTCTGCGATCTGCCGTGGGAGAACGCCTGCCTCTCCTTCCATCTGACCGCGCGGCCGGTGCGCACCGCCAGCGTGGCTCAGGTCCGCCGGCCGATCTTCAAGGACGCGCTCCAGCGATGGCGGCGGTACGAGCCGCATCTGGGGCCCTTGCTGGAAGAGCTCGGACCGCTGGCGGCCGAGTATTAGGGTTTGCCCGCCACTGAGGTTGGGGACGGCTCAGGTACCAGAGCGCCCGCCCATCACGAACGGGGGCGACGGGCTACCCGCCCCACGCGGCGACGCGGGGCCGGGATGCTCGCAGCCGAACGGAGGGGACCGGCAATCGGCCCCAATGAACACCTCTCGTGAACCACACGGTCAGGCCAGTTCGTAGGCCGCGTTCGCAGCCGTCCCTGCCACCGTGTGACGCGGATAGTGGACGGGCCTTCGGAGCTTGCCGCTCGCGGCCGCCTTGCGGGCGGCCTCCTCCATGCTCAGCCCCACCGCCTCCAGCGCCTTTTCGAACTCCACCTGGGCCTTGGCGCGGGCCTTGAACAGCGCCATCTGGACGCGGCTGTAAACGCTCACGGCGCCGTCGCCCGAGGTCTCGACGGGACAGAAATTCGCCTCGGGGTACCTGGCGGTCACCAGGGACTGGATCCCATCGGAAACTGCCGAGGACGGCATGCAGCCGAAGGGCTTTACGCTGACCACCATGTGCACTTTCTTCCTGGTCACCATGTCGATCACGTCGGCGACCTCCAGGTGGCCCTCGCCGCCGCCCAGCTCGCTGGGGTACCACTGCCTGCTGATGCGGGCCAAGTGGTCCATGTCGGGGAGTGAATAATCCTTCAGGCCCACGGCGCGGGCGAAGGCGTAGAAGGAGCGCTCCACGGCGACGCGAAGGAGCCAAAACAGGAACAGGCCCGTCAGCGGCGAGTCGATGTCGCCTCTATGTTTTTCGCCCTGGCGCCGGCGCAGCATCATGCGCGCCCGGATGTGATTCCGCCTGGTCCAGATCTCGTATAGCGCCCAATTGGTGATGAGCTGGATGTGGCATTCCGCCCCTTCCGATTCGAGGAAGCGCTGCAGGCGATAGTTTCCGTCCCCTTCGGTGGTCATGGCCCAGAACTCGCCGATGATGGCGACCTTGGGCTTGGGCTGGAGACGGTTCACTTCCACCTTCGCCAGCACCCTGCGGCAGCGCCAGAGCGCCCTGAGCACGCTGCGCTCCTTGGCGATCGCATCGGACACGAGCGCCTTGCATTCTTCGAGCGCGGCATCGGTGGCGCCGGCAACGACCTCATAGGGGCGTGTGCGATATCCGATGGCATTGAGCACATCGCCCGCGAGCAGGCATTTGAAGAGCATGAGGGCGAACCGGGGCCCCAGATCCAGCCCTTGTTCCTCCGGCAGCACGTTCTGCACGTCGTCTTTCTTGATCGGGAAAACCCGGAAGCCCTCGAACCCCGCGTCCCGCAACGCCTTGCGATACTCGGTGACGTAGGTGCCGAAGCGGCACGGCCCGCAGGCGCCGAAAGTGACCAAGACGTGGTTCTTGACGATCTCCTCCGCGCTAATCCCTTCGACGTCGCGAAGGCGGGTGAGATGCTTGATGAGGTTTCCGACGGTGAAATAGGTCGGATTGCACTGCGCCCGGTTGCCGAACTCCTTGCCATACTGCAGCGCCTCCTTGTCCGGGCACGCGAGCGCCTTGGCCCGGTAACCAAGAGCGCCAAAACCCGCCTCCAGGAACACGTCGTGCAGGGCGGTAAGCCCCCCGAACAACAGGGTTGTGTGGGCGCGTTGATCCTTGACGAAACGTTGCGAAATGGGATCGCGCCAGTGCTGGGGCTTTCCCTCTAGGCCGAGGCGCCCGCGCTCCTCCGCCTCGAACGCGCGAAGCTCGCCCTCGATCTCCTCGAAGGCCTGGAGGCCCGCCTTACTCGCGAGCGTGTCCGCGCTATCGATACTGTGCATCGTTGCCTCCCTAAAGTGTCACGCTTTTGGGCACCCCAATGGCCCTAGCCCGCGGCGGCCTCGCGGCCGTCCAGCGTTGCCTGGATATGCACGGGCACGACAGGCTTGCACCCGCGCCCGAAATCCGCCTCCACCACCACGTCCTCGTCCAGCACGAGGCAGTCCTTCTGCAAATAAGACTCGAAGGCCGCCTCCAGCGCCTGCCAGGCTTTAGGCGACGCGTAGCGGATCGTGAGCGCCAGCTCGGCCTTGTGCTTGGCCACGAGCTCCCGGCGCTTGGCCATGACGGTCCGCTCCAGCTCGGACCGCTTGGCGGCGATGTCGTCAAGCCGCTCCTTGTAAAGGCCGAGCGCGTGGGCGTAGGTCTTGACCCGGATCTTGATGGACCCGGTCGGCTTGTTGGCGTCGAGGTCTTGCAGCGCCAGATACGGCGTCTTGCTGGGCGCGATGATGCTGTCGATGAGGCCGTAAGTGGGCGCGTCCTGGCCGCATTTGAAACTGGAGAGGTCGAGGACGGCCACGTTGGGATGCCGCGCTGCGAACTTCGCCGCCCACACCTTCTGGACACTGTTGGTGGAGTAGTTCTCGGGCCAGACGTCGCGCACGTCGAACACGCCCTTGATCAGGCCCCTCTTCAAGTCGTCCTCGAAGAAAGGTTCGAGAAACACGGGGTCCTTCGGGATCGAGCGGATCGAGAGCACCGGATACCCGAGGGCCTGGAACTCCTCGAGGACGTCGTGGTTGAGGCCCGGGTCGTCGTGATAGGGCCGCCCGATCATGAGAAGCACTACGTCGTTTGTCTGCTCGGTTTGGGCGAGGATCTCGAGGCCGCGGCGCTGCAGCTCATCGTCGCAAAGCCGCATGGCCTCGCTCCCCTGCTCGCAGGCCCAGTCGCTCTCGTCCTCGGTGACTCCGAGCCGCCGGCCCCAGGTCTCGAAGAGCTGTCGGCGCAAGAGGTGCGGTGTCTCGAAGTCAACCACGTCGCTCACGTACTCAACGCCCGCCTCGGCGAAGAGGTCCTTCTCCTTGGTGAAGGCGGCAAAGGCGACCTTCGGACTGCCGGCGACGACCGGGCAACTCGCTGAACCCGCCGTATGCGAGATGAAGGTCGGCAACGCGGTGATGCAGGGGAACCACACGTAGTCGAGCGGCTTGCGGGCTTGCTTGCGGTAGAGCAGGTTGTGCATATGCGCAAGGGCGACCTTGGAGGGGTAGCAGGGGTCGATCGAGCCGTACTTGCCGCCCTCGAGCCACATATCCTCGGACGTCTCATCAGAGAACACGATGTTCTGCGGCAGCACACCGAGGGCCTCCAAATACGTTCTCAGGAACGGACCGAAGGTGTAATTGTTTAAGACCCTTGGGATGCCGATACGGATGTTCCTGCGGCGCTCCGTAGCCTCTTCGGGGCTGCGCGCGAAGGCCCGCGTTATCTCCCTGCGCGTCACCGGGCCGGCGCCGAACCACGAGCGTTTCACCACCACGTCGTCGATCGCCGTTCCCGCCTCAGGCTGCGGGGCGGGCTCGTAGAAATGGCGGAAAACCAAGCCCGCCTCGTACTCCACGAGGTTCGGATATCTGGCCTTGAGCTGCTTGCGCTCCTGATTGAGCCGCACCACCTCGTCCTTGGATTCCACGGTTCCCTTCTCGCAGGAGAAGCCGGCGATGTAGCGGGTCGTCCTGCCGTCCGGGATGCGTGTGTCGATGAAGGTGCGCAAACAGTGGTTGGGGCAGAAATTGCAGCGGGTGGTCTCGTCGGTGCGGGTGGTGTAGGCGAGGTCGATCGCCGCATCCAGGCCGATGAAGGTGGAATGTCCGTGCCGCTTCACCACGCGCTTGGCCTCGAGCGCCGCACCAATGGCGCCGGCCTCGCCGCAATGGGGATGCAGTCGTACCTCGGCGCCGGGAACGCGCTCGAGGATGTAGTCGACCTGCGCCTTGACCGCCGCCAGGTTCCGTTGCGTGCCGCCTTGGAGGACGAACTTGCGCCCGAGTTCAGCCATCCGCGCGATCTGCACCACGTATTGCCAGATGTTCTTGGGCAGGACCATGGCGAGCCCGGCGAACAGCTCCTCACGCGTGAAGCCCTCCTTCTGGAAGTTGACGCGGTCGGTGTCGAGGAAGACGGCACAGCCGTAGTTGAACTTGGGCGAGAGCTCGGCGCCGAAGGCGATGTCGGCGTATTCGCGAACGTTCACCCCGAACTGGTTCGCCATGGCCTGCAGCAGCATGCCGTTCCCCGCCGAGCACTGGTTGGAGAGGCGGAAGTTCTTGATCTGGCCGTTTTGCAGGAACAGCACCTTGATGTCCTGTCCGCCGATGTCGCAGATGACGTCGACATCCTCGCCGAACGTGTGTGTGACGCTCATCATGTGGGCCACCGTCTCGACGATGTTGGCGTCGCACTTGAGCGCGCTGTCGAGAACGTCCGCCGCATACCCGGTGGCGCCGAAGCCCAGGACCTCGAGCGTGCACTTCCGGTCGTCGGCGAACTTGCGGATGCGCGCAAGGATCTCCTTCGCATCCTGGACCGGGTTGCCCCCCGAGAGCTGGTACTCCTTGGCGAGGATGGCGCCGTCCTCGCCCATCAGCACGGCCTTGGAGCTCGTGGAACCGCCGTCGAAGCCGATGTAGCCGCGGACGAGCGTGCCGGGTTCGAGCTTTGGCGGCACAAACTCCGGCACCTGATAGCGACTCTTGAAATCCCCGAGGTCTTCGTCCTTGCCGATCAAGGGCGGGCCTGCGGACCTTCCAAGCGTGGCCTTGCGGCCGTGGGCGATGAACGCGCGCAAGGGATCGAGCCCCCGGTAGACGCCGGTGTCCTCCGGCTCCGCGATCCCGAAGATCGCGGCACCTGAGGCCGCGTAGTACTGGGCGTTCTCCGGCACGAGGATCATTTCCGGGATCGGAGCGTCGGCGGCCACATAGCCGCGCTCCTCCCACACCTCCGGGATGCGAAGCCGCCAGCAGTCCCGCAGGAACGGCAAGAAGGTGTTCGGCCCTCCAAGCAGCAGCACCTTCTCGCGGAGCGTATTACCGCGGGTGAGAACGGTGAGGTTCTGCATGACGATGGCGTCGGCCAGCGAGTTCATCACCTCCTGGGACGGAATGCCGGCCTTGAGCAGGTTGACGATGTCGGTCTCGGCGAAGACCCCGCATTTGGCGGCGACGTGATGAAGCTTGTCGGGATCGAAGCGGAGCGAGGCGAGCTCCTCGCGGCGCATGCCGACCTTGAGCAAGCATTTGTCGATCGTGGCGCCCGTGCCGGAGGCGCACTTGTCGTTCATCGAGGCGATGGCCTGCCGCTCGCCGGTCTCGGAGTTCTCCTTGAAGATGATGATCTTTGCGTCCTGGCCACCGAGTTCGATCACACTGCGCACATCCGGGTGAAGCCTCTCAACCGCGATCGTGACGGCGTTGACCTCCTGGACGAAGCGCGAGCCGATGTGCTCCGCGATCGGACCGGCGCCGGAGCCGGTGATGAAGGTGCGGATGTCTTGCTGCCGAACGTGGGGGAAGGCCTCCTCGATCGCAGCCAGCATCTCCGCCAGTTTCTCGGCCTGCCGCGTCTCGTGCCGCTCGTAGCGGCTCCAGAGGATGGCGAGGCTCGAAGGCTCCACCACGGCGCATTTGACCGTGGTTGAGCCTATATCGATCCCTATATAAAGGCTCCCCACCGGCTTCTTCTTCCCTAGACTAGAGTACGCGACGACTGGCCGTTTCAAGTAATGTTTACGCAATTCCAAGTCATATCGGCGTCATATGTCTGTTTTAACATTAAGTAAGAACTATTGGCTCCGCGTCAAGCGTCTGCGAGCAGGAAGACGGCTCCCCTTCTCGGCACTCTCGTATAGGGCACACTCCTGGGCATTGATTTGCGTCAATGGACGCCCGGGCGCGTTCCGGTAATCTCGAGCAAGTCTACCTAGGTTCACGATATCGAACGCGCCGGAAATTCAAAATTCTTTGGAGTGCCAGCGATGCGACCCACCCAACCGGAGCGGTTCAGGCCGCCGTGGGCGCACCCCTCTTTCGCAGCGCCGAGGACACCGGGGTCGCTGCGGATCGCCGGCGGCCTTCGCGCCGCGGGATCGCCGCTTTCCGTTGGCCGAAAGAGGCCGGGGAGAACGGCGTTACGAGCCTTCCCGCTTCCCGACGATGTCCGCGATCCACGTGAGCGCGGCAACGGCCGCGGGAAAGCCGAGCGTCGGGATGGCAAGCACCGCCACGTGCCGCAGCTCCTGAGGTGAGAGCCCCTCGTCGAGGCCGCGCCGGACGTGCGAGTGCACGGCTCCCTCGGACCCGCCGCCCACGGCAAGCGCGAGCTTGACAAGCCTTCGCGTGCGCGCGTCCAGCGGCCCCGCTTCGGAGCACGCTTTGCCGAGGCCTTGATAGGCCCCCCACACCTCCGGATCTTTCTCTATGAATACCGCCAGCGCGGGAGGAAGCGTCTCCGTCATGATGCGCTCCTAGTCACCTTTCCGTTTGATCTCGTCTCAGCGGTCGGTCTTCGGCGAACCGAGGGTGGGGCTTCGGCGAACTAAGGGCCCCGGCGTCGCCGTTCACGCACTGTAGATAACGTCCACGGCTGAATCCACCCCTTTGCCCAACCCCGAGCGGGGAACCCGGGGCGGGGCGGATGCCGTTCCGGCGAGGTCGGCGCTTGTCGTTGCAGGCCAGGCGCGAAGGAACCGCACGAGACCAGCAACACGGGGTCTTCGCTGGGTGCGACGATTAGTCGCATATTATTTGGCGGGGTGCGACGTTCGGTCGCATAATCTTTTGGCTGTCCTTATCATAACTTATAAAGACGAAGCATATGAGAATGTATTTCTATTTTTTTTACAGTGTTCGCGGTAATGCGATCAGCGTGACAGAAACCAATGTCGTTTCCAGGAGGAAGCGATGTCCAGATCGGCGACCCATGCTCTCGGGCTCCTGGCCCTTCTGATTTCGACCGTCCCGGCCGTCGCCGATGAGGCTCTGCTCGAGCAGAGGCTGGAGGCGTTGCAGCGCCAAAACGAGGCCTTGCAACGCCAAAGCGAGGCCTTGCAACACCAAAGCGAGACCATGCAGCGGCAGATGCAGGAAGTGCGGGCCCAGTTGCGCCAGCTGGCCACCGAGAAGAGACCCGCCGAAAAGCCTGAGGCCGTCGCAACGGGCCCGCAGTTCTCCTTCGGCGGCCAGTACCGCGTCAACAGTTACGCGGTCGCGGACGACGTCGGGGGCGACGACCGGACGGCGAGCCGCGTGCGCGTTCGCCAGAACGTGGACATCAAGTTCAGCGAGCAGTTCAAGACGCACCTGCAACTGGAGCTGGGACACACCACCGACAACGTGACGACGACCAGCACCAGCTCCAGGGGCAACGACATCGCGGTGCGTCACGCGGTGCTCGACTACACCTTCGGGAACGGCGCGAACGTCCAGGCCGGCATCGTGCCCTTGAGCGACCGTTTCGACGACACCCTGTTCTCCAGCGACTGGGACTACAACCCGGTGGCGCTTTCGCTCACGGCGCCCTTGGGAGGCGGAAGCCTGCGCGCCTTCGGCGCCAACCTGAATGAGGGGGACGAGACGGTCGCCGAGGACGACTTCGTCCACTACCAGCTGGATTACGCCCTGCCGTTGCCGCGGGACAGCCAGCTCCACCTCGGCGCGACCCTCGCCAATCTCGCGGATCCGGCTCAGAAGGACAGAATTCACGCCAACTTCGGCATCGGCGGCAGCTACTGGCTCAGGGACGGCCTGCTCCTGCGCGGTTTCGTCGTCGGCTCGCACACCGAGAAGGAACTGCTGGGCACGCGCGACGACGCCGACGGCATCGCGGCCAAGATCGAGCTGACCGGAGACGGCGGCCTCGGGGTGATGGCGACATACGCCTCCGGCGAGTCCGACGGGAGCGGCTTCCTGCCGCCCATGGCGCTTGCCGCAACCCAGGGGTACTGGGGCTACACCGGGCTGCTTACGATCCAGGGACCGACCGACACCGGATTCGATGCCGACTCCGTAAACATCTCCAACAACGGCCTCGGCCTGACCACCGTTCAGGTCAAGTATTTCCGCCCCCTGACCGCGAATACCGACATGTATTTGGCGGCCGGCTGGTTCGGCGCCAGCGACACTCCCGCCGGCCGCGACAGCCTCGTGGGCTTCGATTTCCTCGCCATGGGGACTTACCACTTTTCGGACATTCTGGCCCTGGACTTCGGGGCCGCGTACGCCCTGCTCGGAGACGCCGTGAGCGGCTATCCCAACGGCGTCATCGGCGGGGTCACCTTCAATCAGGCGGCGGGCGACGACCGCGACAAGACCGCCTTCTTCGTCCGGCTTCAGGCCGAGTTCTGACGCGGTGCCGAGCCGAGAGAGGAGGGTAAAAAGATGTTGATTGATCTGACTCGCCTCCCCGCGTTGCTTCCGGGCGCGGCCCTCGGGCTCGCCGCAATCGTCGCCGCCGGCGCCGCCAAGGCCGACCGCCTCGACGACCTCCAGCGCCAGGTCGACGCGCTGCAGTCGGAGCTCTCCCGCGTCAAGGCCGAACAGGGCGAAATCAAGAAGTCCCAGGAAGAGGCCGCGAAGAAAGCCGACGGCAAGGCCATGACGCTGAAGTACAAACCCGGGCTCGTGATCGAGAGCGGGGACAAGAACTTCACGGCCCATCTCGGCGGCCGGATCATGGTGGATTCCGCCTGGTACGACGAGGACAAGTCCGACCTCGGCGACGGTACCGAGTTCCGCCGGGCGCGGCTGTTCCTGGCGGGCACGCTGTTCAAGGACTGGGAATACAAATCCCAGTGGGACTTCGCCGACAACCACGTTGGGGCCAAGGATGTCTACATCAAGTACAAGGGCTTGAAGGGTTTCGGCAACCTTGCGCTCACTCTTGGCCACCACAAGCCGGCCGCCAGCCTCGACAACATGACGAGTTCCCGCTTCATCACCTTCATGGAGCGCAGCCTCGCGCACGCCTTCATCGATGAGGTCGGCGACCGTCAGATCGGCTTCTCCGGGAAAGTCCACGGGGACGACTGGACCGCGGAGGCCGGTATCTTCGGCGCCGACGTTGATGATGATCCCGCCGATGAGGGCAACGAGGACTGGCAGGTGGCCGGCCGTGTCACTTTCGCGCCGCTCCATGAAAAAACCAGGGTCTTGCACCTCGGTCTCTGGGGCAGCTACCTCGCTCCCGAGGACGCCGGCAACTTCACGTTCGAGAGCGAACCGGAGTCTCACGTCACCGACGCCGAATTCGTCAAGATCACGGTCCCGGGCTCGGACAGCCTGGTCCGGTGGGGGGCCGAGGCGGCCGGCGTTTACGGGCCGTTCGCGCTGCAGGGGGAATACCTCCACGCCTCCGTCGACGGCACGGACTTCAGTACCGATCCCAGCGTCGACCTCGATCCCGATTTCGATGGCTGGTACGTCCAGGGGAGCTATTTTCTCACCGGCGAGTCGCGGGCCTACAACGCCAAGAAGGGCAAGTTCGGGCGCGTCAAGCCGAAGAACAACCTCGGAGAGGGCGGCTTCGGGGCGTGGCAGGTCGGCGTGCGCTACAGCACGATCGACCTCACCGACGAGGGCCTCCTCGGCGGCGAGGAGGACAACGTCACCCTCGGGCTAAACTGGTACGTGAACCCTTACCTCCGATTCATGCTCAACACCATTTGGGTCGATACCGATGAGAACGCGACCGGCAACTCGGCGAACCTGCGCGCCGGCGAAATCTTGGCCGGCAACGACAATCCGTTCATCGTGCAGATCCGGGCGCAAATCGATTTCTAGGCCGCGAGGCTCTTCGAGCCTGGCGGCTTCAGTGGCCACGGTTGGTTCGTTCGCCCCACAGAGGGGCATGGAATGCAGAACAGGAGTGAACATGGCCGAGCGTTTTCGTGATCTGCCGTCGATGTCCGCCGCGAGCGGATCCCGCGCGCCTCCGTGCGGTCCGGC
>JAZGAE010000088.1:0-21669 GCA_036475545.1 Alphaproteobacteria bacterium | reverse complement strand
CCGCTCTGGGTCCACGCGGTGGTGTGGCCGCCGCTCATTCTCGGCGGGGCCTTGGGGCTGCTGCGGTTCGCGAAGTCGCTCTTCATCGCCCTTCACTTCAGGCACCGGGCGGACGACTTCGATGTCGCAGACTAAGGGCCTCGAGGTCCGGATCGGGCGTTTCCGCTTCCGCCTCACTCTCGTCCCGACGCTC
Source organism: Alphaproteobacteria bacterium (assembly GCA_036475545.1). Classification (GTDB taxonomy): domain Bacteria; phylum Pseudomonadota; class Alphaproteobacteria; order DATDPM01; family DATDPM01; genus JAZGAE01. The sequence goes on along the minus strand of JAZGAE010000088.1, from coordinate 21,476 downwards.
GTCACGGTCCCGGCGGTGCTCGCCATGCTCGGGCTCGGGACCTGGCAGGTCGAAAGGCTGGAGTGGAAGCGCGAGCTGATCGCCTCCCGCACCGCGCATGTCACCGCGCCCCCCATCGCCCTGCCGGAGGCCGGCGCCGACGGGGCGGAGCTCGAGTTCCACCGCGTGCGCCTCACGGGCGCGTTCCTGCACGACCGCGAGATGTATCTCGGCGCCCGCAGCCTCAACGGCAACGTCGGCTACCACGTGGTGACGCCGCTCGAGCGCGACGACGGCTCCCATGTGCTCGTCGACCGCGGCTGGGTGCCGCTGGAGCGCAAGGCCCCCGAGACGCGCCCGCTCGGCCAGCTCCAGGGGCAGGTCACCGTCGAGGGGGTGATCCGAACCGGCGGCCGCAAGGGCCGGTTCGTTCCCGACAACGTGCCGGAGGAGAACTTCTGGTTCTACGTGGACGTGGCCGCCATGGCGGCCCACGCCGGGCTCGGCGCGCTGCCGCCGTTCTACGTCGAGGCGGCGGCGGCGGACGTGCCCGGCGGGCTCCCGATCGGCGGCCAGGCCCGCATCAACATCCCCAACGACCATCTCGAGTACGCCATCACCTGGTATGCGCTGGCGCTGGCGCTGGTCGTGATCTACCTGCTCTACCACCGGGTCAAGGAAGACTGAGCGAGACGCGCGGGCGGGCCGGCCGTAGCGAGACCTGTCCGGCGCGCGGGCGCCCGACCCCCGCCGAGACCGCGTCAGGCGCCTGCGCCCGCGCCCCGCCCATGTCTCTGGGCTCGGCGGCCCGGCGCCTCTATAGTCAACGGCCCGTGACGGAGCGGCCTAAATGGGGACGTCGGCATACCAGCGCCTCGAGGAAGTCTTCCGGCGCGTCGCCGTGCTCAGCGACGCCGGCAGCATCCTGCACTGGGACATGTCCACGATGATGCCGCCGGGCGGCGCCGCCGGCCGCGCCGAACAGCTCGCCGCCCTCAAGGTGATCTGTCACGAGGCGCTCACCGACCCGCGCGTGGGCGAACTGCTCGAGGAAGCCGAGGCCGACCACGCCCTCGGCCCCTGGCAGGCGGCGAACCGGGCCGAGATGCGCCACCGCTGGCTCCACGCCACGGCGGTGGAGAGCGGCCTGGTGGAGGCCTTCTCCAAGGCGACCTCGGCCTGCGAGATGATCTGGCGCGAGGCGCGGCCGGCCGCCGACTTCGCCGCCGTGGCGCCGGCGCTGGGGCGCGTCCTGTCGCTCGCCCGCGAGTTCGCCGAGGCCAAGGCGGAGCGGCTCGGCTGCTCGCCCTACGACGCGCTCCTCGATTCTTATGAGCCGGGCGGGCGGGCCGAGACCATCGACCCGCTCTTCGAGTCGCTCGCCGCCTTCCTGCCCGATTTCCTGGCCCGGGTGCTGGAGCGCCAGGCCCAAGCCCCGGCCCCGGTTGCGCCCGAGGGCCCCTTCCCGGTCGAGGCCCAGCGGCGGCTCGGGCTCAGGCTGATGGCGGCGGTGGGCTTCGATTTCGACGAGGGCCGGCTGGACGTCAGCCTCCACCCCTTCTGCGGCGGCGCCGTGGGCGACGTGCGTATCACCACCCGCTACGACGAGGACGATTTCACCAAGGCCCTCATGGCGGTGCTCCACGAGACCGGCCACGCCCTCTATGAACAGGGGTTGCCCGAGGACTGGCGCTATCAGCCGGTGGGCCAGGCCCGGGCCATGAGCCTGCACGAGAGCCAGTCGCTCATCATCGAGATGCAGGCCTGCCGCAGCCGCGAGTTCCTGGAGTTCGCCGCCCCCCTCATCGCCGACGCCTTCGCAGGCGAAGGGCCGGCGTGGACGCCCGCGAACCTCCACCGCCTCTACACCCGGGTTCAGCCGGGCCCCATCCGGGTCGACGCCGACGAGGTGACGTATCCCGCCCACGTCATCCTCCGCTACCGCTTGGAGAAGGCGATGATCGCGGGCGAGATGGAGGTCGACGACTTGCCCGCCGCGTGGAACGCCGGCATCGACGAGCTGCTTGGGCTGACCCCCGCCGACGACGGCGAAGGATGCCTGCAGGACATCCACTGGTTCGATGGCGAATGGGGCTATTTCCCGACCTACACGCTGGGCGCGATGACGGCGGCGCAGCTCTTCGAGGCCGCCTTAGGTGCCGATTCCGGCATTCTTCCAGGCATCGCCCGGGGCGATTTCGCAGCCCTGGCGGCCTGGCTGCGCGAGAACGTGCACGGGCTCGCCTCGCGCCTTTCGACCCCGGACCTCATCACCCAGGCCACCGGGCGGCCGCTGGACGGCGAGGCGTTCGAGCGGCGTCTCGAGAGCCGCTACCTCGGCCAAGAGGCCGAGGGCCTTGTCAGTGCAGGGAGGACGTCATGACGAGAATCCTTGTTGCCGCGATCGCGACGGCGCTCCTGTCGTTGATCGCGAACCCGGCTTCCGCGGTCCCGACCGAGGTCACGGTGAGGGTCATCTCCAAGGGCGCCAAGTTCGTCGGCACCTCCATGGGCGGCGCGCTCGTCACCATCCGCGACGCCGACACGGGCGAGATGCTGGCCGAGGGCACCACCCGGGGATCGACCGGCGACACCCAACGCATCATGAGGGACGCGCGCGCGCCGGGCGCGGCGCTCTCCACCAGGGGGGCGGCGGCCTTCACGGCGACGCTCGAGATCGACTCGCCCCGCCTCCTCGAGGTCACGGCCTTCGGGCCCTTGGCCCAGCGCCAGTCGGCCAACCGGGTCTCGCTCACCCAGTGGGTCGTCCCCGGCAAGCACGTCACGGGGGGCGACGGGTTCCTGCTGGAGCTCCCCGGGTTCGTCGTCGACGTGCTTGCGCCCCCCACCCACGTCAGGCTCGGGGGCGCGCCCCAGCGGGTCGAGCTGCGCGCCAACGTCACCATGATGTGCGGCTGCCCGATCGCGCCGGGGGGCCTGTGGGACGCGGACGCCTACGAGGTCAAGGCGCTGATCACGCGCAACGGCGAGCCCGCGGGCGAGATCGCGCTCGCCTTTGCCGGCAGCCCCAGCCAGTTCGCGGGCCGGTTCACGGCGGATCGGCCGGGGACTTACGAGGCGGTCGTCTACGCCTTCGATCCCGCCAACGGCAACACCGGCCTCGACCGGGTCACCTTCATCGTCGGGAAATGACCGCGGCGTCCGACCAGGCCTCCCAGGCGGACTCCCTGGATCTAGGCTTCCCCGCCCGCGCCGGTTGCGGGGGGAAAGCCGCATGAGGGTGAAAGTCGCCCTGATGGTGGTCGCCGCGGCGATCGCGGCCGTGGTGCTCGCCACGCGCGGCGCCGGCATAGCCGAGGAGCCCTTTTTCGACGCCGCCAAATGGCACCATGCGCCGACCGGTTTTCGGAACCCTCGCGGCAGCGTCGAGAGGAACCGTCCGTTTCTCGGCTTTGCTCCGTTCTTCTGGCGTCGGATGACGCAGGGGACCGAGACGGCCAAGTTTCCGCCCGACCATCTGGTGGCGCGGGCCGACGCGCTGGCCATGCTGGAGGCGGCGCCGCCCGATGGGCGCCTGACCTGGGTCGGGCACGCGACTTTCCTGATCGGTCTCGACGGGCTCAACATCCTGACCGATCCTTTCTTTAGCGAGCACGCCTCGCCGCTGCCGCCCTTGGGGCCCAGGCGGTCGGCTCCGCCCGGACTGGCCATTGAGGATTTGCCGCGGATCGACGTCGTCCTCGTTTCACACAATCATTACGACTCGTTCGATGCCGCGACGTTGCGCGCGCTCGCCGGGCGCAATCCGGATGCGCATGTCCTCGTCCCGCTTGGCCTGGGCGCCTCGCTGCGCGAGCTGGGCTTCAGCCGCGTCGTGGAACTCGACTGGTACGATCACGCTGCCCTGGGCAAGGCCGATTTTCAGGCCATTCCTGCCATCCACACCTCGAGCCGGAGCATTCTCGATCTCGACCATACGCTGTGGGCGGGATTCGCGATGACGAGCCCTCGGTTGCGCCTGGTGTTCACGGGCGATACCGGATTTGGGCCCGTTTTCGAGGCCATCCGCGAGCGGATCGGCGCCGTCGACGTGGCGCTCGTTCCGATCGGCGCCTACGAACCGCGCCGGCTCATGGGACCGGTTCACACCAACCCGGAACAGGCCGCGGAAATCGCCCGGACTCTCGGCGCCAAGCTGGCGATCGGCATGCACTGGGGGACCATCCGGCTCTCGGACGAGCCGATGATGGAGCCGAAGGAGCGGTTCCTCGCCGTCGATCTGCCGGGTCTCGAGACGCGGGTCCTGCGAATCGGCGAGACCGTATCGCTGGAGGCGGGCGCCCGATGACGGCGCGCGCCGGAAATCGTCGCCTGGCAACGCGTTTCTTGTGGGCGTGGCTCTTGGGGCCGAGCGTGGCGCCGCGTCGGGCGGGGGGCCGCCCATTGCTCGCGGGCCCTTGTAACGAGGCCCCTCAAGGCCGATCTTGCTAAGGTTCCGGCCCGCCTATAGGCTAGCCGCGATTTTCACGAGCCTCTCCGGGAGACCTTCACCTTGCGATACGTGAGCACGCGGGGCGCCGCGCCAACCCTCGGTTTCGAGGATGTCCTGCTCGCCGGATTGGCCGAGGACGGAGGGCTCTACGTGCCGGAGGCTTGGCCCCGGCTGGGGGCCGAGGAAATCGGGGCGCTCGCCGGGCTCCCTTACGCCGAGCTCGCCGCGCGGGTGATGGCCCCGTTCGTCGGCGACGCCATCGCGGCGGACGACTTGGCCCGGATCGCCCGGCGCGCCTACGCCGGCTTCCGCCATCCCGCGGTGGCGCCGCTCGAGCGCATCGACGAGAGCTTGTGGCTCCTGAATCTGTTCCAGGGGCCGACCCTCGCCTTCAAGGACTACGCGCTGCAGCTCGTGGGCCTGCTGTTCGACCACGTCCTCAAGCGCCGCGGCCGGCGGGTCACCATCATCGGCGCCACCTCGGGCGACACCGGCTCGGCGGCGATAGAGGCCTGCCGGGACAGGGAAGCCATCGACATCTTCATCCTGCATCCCCTGGGACGCGTCTCCGAGGTCCAGCGTCGCCAGATGACCACCGTCGCCTCCGCCAACGTCCACAACATCGCGGTCGAGGGCACCTTCGACGACTGCCAGGACCTGGTGAAGGCGATGTTCCAGGACTCGGCCTTCCGCGCCGACATGCGCCTCTCGGCGGTCAACTCGATCAACTGGGCGCGGATCGTGACCCAGATTCCTTACTACTTCGCCGCGGCGGTGGCGCTCGGCGCGCCGGAGCGCCGGGTCGCCTTCTCGGTGCCGACGGGCAATTTCGGCAACGTCTACGCCGCCTATGCCGCCCACAGGATGGGGTTGCCCGTGGCCCGGCTGGTCGTGGCGAGCAACCGCAACGACACCCTCGCCCGCTTCTTCGAGACCGGCCGCATGGAAATCGCCGAGGTCCACCCCACCTTGTCTCCCAGCATGGACATCCAGGTCTCCAGCAACTTCGAGCGCCTGCTCTTCGACTTGCTCGACGGCGACGGGGCGGCGGTGGCGGACCTGATGCGCCGCTTCCGCGCCGAGGGGATCATGACGGTCCCCGAATCCTGCTGGCGCAGCGCGCTGGAGCTGTTCGTGGGGTTCCGCCTCGACGACGAGGGCACGCTCGAGACCATCGCCGAGGTCTATCGGGAGGCGGGCATGCTCGTCGATCCCCACAGCGCCATCGGCATCGCCGCGGCGCGGGCGCAGCGGCCCGACCCCATGGTCCCGATGGTGGCGCTGGCCACGGCGCACCCGGCCAAGTTTCCCGACGCCGTGGAGCGGGCGACCGGCGTCCGCCCCGCCTTGCCTGCCCCTCTCGCGGATCTGTTCGAGCGCGAAGAGCGCTACGCGACGTTGCCGGCCGGCCTCGACGCGGTGGAGGACTTCATCCGCGCCCGCGTCGCGCGCAGGGGCGCCGCATGACGGCTCAGGTTTCGACGCTGCCCAACGGCATGCGCGTGGTAACCGACACGATGCCGGAGGTCGAGTCGATCTCGCTGGGCATCTGGGTCGGGAGTGGCACCCGCGACGAGCGGCCGGAGCTGAACGGCGTCGCCCATTTGCTCGAACACATGGCCTTCAAGGGCACCGAGCGGCGCTCGGCCCGGGACATCGCCGAGGAGATCGAGGCGGTGGGCGGCCACTTGAACGCCTACACCTCGCGCGAGCACACCGCCTACTTCGCCAGGGTGCTCAAGGACGACGTGGCCCTTGCCGTGGACATCCTGGCCGACATCCTCCAGCACTCCACCTTCGATTCGGAGGAACTCGCGCGCGAGCGCGCCGTCATCCTCCAGGAAATCGGCCAGGCCTTCGATACCCCCGACGACATCGTGTTCGATCACTTCCAGGCCGCGGCCTTCCCGGGCCAGGCCCTCGGCCGCCCGGTGTTGGGAACGGCCGAGGTTGTCAAGTCCATCTCGCGCGACGCGATCGTCGCGTACATGGCCGAGCACTACCTCCCTTCCCACATGGTCGCGACGGCGGCCGGGCGGATCGATCACGAGCGCTTCGTGGGGCTCATTGGGGAGGCCTTCGATCCGCTTCCCAAGAGCAAGGGGAACAGACACGAGGCGGCGCAGTACGAGGGCGGCGACCACCGCGAGGCGCGGGAGCTGGAACAGGTGCACCTGATTCTCGGCTTCGAAGGCATCCCTTTCGAAGATCCCGATTACTACCCGCTTTCGGTCCTCGCCACGGTGCTCGGCGGGGGAATGTCGTCGCGGCTGTTTCAGGAGGTGCGCGAGAAGCGGGGCCTCGCCTACAGCGTGTACGCCTTCACCTCGTCGTATAGTGACGACGGGCTGTTCGGCGTCTATGCGGGCACCGGCGAGACGCAGGCGGCCGAGCTCATCCCGGTCATCTGCGACGAGGTGGCCCGCCTCGGCGCGACGCTGTCTGCGGTCGAGCTCGAGCGCGCGCGCACCCAATCCCGGGCGGCGGTGCTGATGTCGTTGGAGAGCACGGCGGCGCGGTGCGAGCAGTTGGGACAGCAAATGCTCGTTTTCGGCCGGCCCATCCCCATCCCCGAGATCCTGGAGCGGATCGCGGCGGTGGACGGGGCGGCGGTCGGCCGGGTGGCGGACCGGCTGGTCGCCAGCCGTCCCACGTTCGCGGCCATCGGTCCGTTGGGGCACGTCGAGGGATTCGAGGCGATGGCCGCCCGCCTCAAGTAAGGCGGATGGCCGGGCGGCGGTCGATATCGTCCCTGCGCACCGCAGGCGGCGTGCTCGGATGGTTCGGTGTCCGTCCCCGCCCCGGCCAAGGATTGCGGCTGGAGTCCGGGCGCATCTATCTGCGTCGCCCGCGGGACTCCGACTTCGAGGCCTGGACCAGCCTGCGCGCCGGCTCGCGTGAGTTCCTCGCCCCCTGGGAGCCGACTTGGTCGAAGGACGCGCTGAGCCGCGCCGCCTTCCGGCGCCGGCTGCACCAATACGCCGAGGACTGGCGAGACGCCTCGGGCTACAACTTCCTGATCTTTCGGGCCGAAGACGATGCGCTGTTAGGCGCGATCAATCTCAGTAACGTGCGCCGCGGCATCGTGCAGGCGGGGACGCTGGGCTACTGGATGGGGGCGTCCTTCACCGGCCAGGGCTACATGACCGAGGCGCTCCAATGCATGCTGCGATACGCCTTCGACCGGCTCGAGCTGCACCGGGTCGAGGCCGCCTGTCTCCCCCATAACACGGCGAGCGAGGCGCTCTTGCGCAAGGGCGGGTTGCGGCTCGAGGGGCACGCGCGCAAGTATCTCCGCATCGACGGCAAGTGGCAGGACCACCTGATCTTCGCCATCCTGCGCGAGGACCGGGCCGGGGCCTCGCCCGGACCGGCCTAGCGGCAGGTACCCAACGACCGGTCGTGAGGCTGGCCGCTCGGGCGGTCGGTAATGGTATGGACGGTGATCGAGGCGCGGAAGGGCTAAGCGTGGCCGACGTCGCCCGAAAGCTTTGAGGGGTCGAAGCCGATCTTGGTCACCGCGTGCTCCCATCTGTTCTCCAGGTCGGGACCGAAGACCAGGCTCTCGTCCGCCTTGACGTGGAGCCAGCCGTTGTTCTGGATCTCGGTTTCGAGCTGCCCGGGGCCCCACCCGGCGTAACCCAGGGCCAGCAGGCAGCACCGCGGCCCCTCGCCGTCCGCGATGTCGCGCAGGACGTCCACGGTGGCGGTGAGCGAAAACTGGTCATCGACCTGAAGGGTGGCGTCCTGCCAATAATCGGAGGAGTGAAGGACGAAGCCGCGGCCGGTCTCCACCGGCCCGCCGAAGTGGATGCGGATCTCGCGGGTGGTGTCGGGAACGGCGACGCCGAGCTGTTCGATAAGATCGGGGAAGGTGATGGCTTCGAGAAGCCGGTTCACCACCAGCCCCATGGCTCCATCTTCCGTGTGCGCCACCATATATATTACCGTGCGCACGAACCGGTGATCGCTCATCTGAGGCATGGCGATCAGGAGATGCCCCGCGAGGCTTTCGAACTCTGTTGACTTCGTCTCCATCGCTGATTCACATACGCCGTTCCACGGTCCGGGACAAGGTCACATCGCGTAACATTCGCCCTCGAGGCCCGTTTGTCACGCAAATGTTACGTAGGAGTGAATCCGAAATAGGCTACGGTCCAGACCTTAAGAAAACATGAGTATGCCCGTGGTTGAAGGCCCTTCAGTCCTGCCCGCGGTTCCCGCGGGAACCGCCGGGCCGCCGCGGCGTCTGTCCAGCCTTCTCGCCGTTTTCGCCCTGGCCTGGCTCGGCGCCATCGGCGACGCGAGCGCCGCCGCCAGCGACTGGGGCGGGCTGGACGAGGCCAGGGTGCGGCTCGTCTCCGCCGCGGCCGCAGTGGGCGGGGCGGAGACGGCGACCTTCGGCCTCCAGGTCCGGATGGAGGAGGGGTGGAAGATCTCCTGGCGGTCGCCGGGGGACGCGGGCCTGCCGCCGGTGTTCGACTGGGCAGGCTCGCAGAACCTCGCCTCGGTCGAGGTGTCGTGGCCGGCGCCGATGCGGTTCACCGTGCTCGGCTTCGAGACGCTGGGCTACAAGGACGACGTGGTGCTCCCGATCGTGGCCCGCCTCGCCGAGCCGGGTCGCGGCGTCCGGCTCGACCTCGCGCTCGATTATCTCGTGTGCAGCGACATCTGCGTTCCCGCCGAGGCCCGCCTCGCGCTCAGCCTCCCCGCCGGGCCGGCGGATCCCACCGCCTTCGCCCATCTCATCGACCGGTTCGCCGCTCGCGTGCCGGGGTCGGGCGGCGCCCAGGGGCTCTCCATCGAGCGCGCCGAGGCCGGGGGCCCGCGGAATGCGCGCGCGCTCCACGTGGTCGCCCGCTCGACGCTGCCTTTCTCGGCCCCGGACCTGTTCGTCGAGGGCCCGGAAAGTTTCCGCTTCGGCCCGCCCGAGGTGAGGCTCGCCGAGTCCGCGAGACGCGCCGATCTCAGCCTCCCGGTCGAGGCGGTCGCCGGCGCGACCGAGCCGCTTGCCGGCACGCGCCTGACGCTCACCCTGGTGGACGGCGGCCGCGCCATGGAGCGGGTCGTCACGGTGGTGGCCGCAACGGCGGCCGCCGGGCCGGGCTGGGAGCTTGTCGCGATCCTGAGCCTCGCGCTCCTGGGCGGGCTCATTCTCAACCTGATGCCCTGCGTGCTCCCCGTTCTCTCCCTCAAGCTGCTCTCCGTCGTCGGCCACGGCGGCGGCGAGCGGGCCCAGGTGCGGCTCGGCTTCCTGGCATCGGCCGCCGGGATCCTGTTCTCCTTCCTGGTGCTCGCGGCGGTGGCCGTGGGCCTCAAGCTGGCGGGCGTCGCCGTCGGCTGGGGCATCCAGTTCCAGCAGCCGGCGTTCCTCACCGCCATGGTGCTGATCGTCACCCTGTTCGCCTACAACCTGTGGGGGCTCTACGAGATCCGCATGCCGGGGTGGCTCGGGGACAAGGTGGCGGGCCGGGGCGACTCCCACGGCCTCGGCGGCCACTTTCTCACCGGCGCCTTCGCCACCCTGCTGGCGACCCCGTGCACGGCGCCGTTCCTCGGCACCGCGGTGGGCTTCGCCTTCGCGCGCGGGCCGATCGAGATCTTCGCCGTGTTCGCGGTGGTCGGCTTCGGGCTCGCCATCCCCTATCTGGCGATCGCGGCGGCCCCCGGCCTCGCCACGCGGATGCCGCGCCCGGGCCCCTGGATGGTGACCATGAGGCGCGCGCTCGGATTTGCGCTGGCGCTCACGGCGGTGTGGCTCTTGAGCGTGCTCGCGGCCCAGGTGTCGGCCGCCGCGGCCTATGCGCTCGGCGCGATGGCGCTGGCCGTGGGCGCGGCCCTCCTGCTCGCCCGCCGGGCCGGGCGCCTGCGTGCCCTCGGGCTCGCCGCCCTCGGCGCGCTGGCGGTCGCCGCCTTCGCGCTGCCGCCGCGCCTGGCAGGCGAAGCGCCGGCGCCGGCGGTGGCGGATGGGCTGTGGCGCGGCTTCGAGACGGGCCGGATCGCCGAGCTGGTTTCCGCCGGACAGGTCGTGCTCGTCGACGTGACCGCGGACTGGTGCCTCACCTGCAAGGTCAACAAGGCGCTGGTCTTGAACCGCGGCGAGGTGGCGCGGCGGCTCACGAACGGCGAGGTGATAGGGTTGCGCGCCGACTGGACCGTGCCCGATGAGGACATCTCCGCCTACCTCGCCGGATTCGGCCGCTACGGCATCCCGTTCAACGCCGTCTACGGCCCCGGCGCCCCGGAGGGCATCGCGCTGCCCGAGATCTTGACCGAGGCGAGGGTGCTCGCCGCCTTCGAGCGGGCCGGCGGGGCTGAAGGCGCGCGGCTCTCCGCCTCGCCGGGAGGGTGACTCCGATCGCCGCGGCGAGTATCTATAGATCTAGGCCGCGGGCGCCGCGCCGCGGCCAACTCCATGTTCGGGAACTTTATAGCGAAGGGGGGTGGCGATGACGATCGAAGTGGGAGACAGGATTCCCTCGGTGACGCTCGCGCACATGACCGGGGACGGACCCGCCCAGATCTCGACGGACGAGGTCTTCGGGGCCAAGCGCGTGGTGCTGTTCGCCGTGCCGGGGGCGTTCACGCCGACTTGCAGCGCCCAGCACCTCCCCGGCTTTCTCGCCAACGCGGACGCCATCAAGGCCAAGGGCGTGGACACCATCGCCTGTGTGGCGGTCAACGACGCCTTCGTCATGGGCGCCTGGGGCAAGGACCAGAACGTGGGCGACGCGGTGCTGCTGCTGGCCGACGGCAGCGGCGACTTCACCCGCGCGGTGGGGATGGAGTTCGACCTCACGGGCATGGGCCTGGGCGTGCGCTCGAAGCGCTACTCCATGATCGTGGACGACGGCGTGGTGAAGGCCCTCAACCTGGACGAAGGCGGCAAGCTCGAGGGCAGCACCGCCGAGAAGCTGCTGGAACAGCTCTGATCGGGCTTCGACCCCGGGCCGGCGCTTCCCGCCCGCCGTCAGGGGTGCGGGCGGCGCCGGGCCCGGGATTGCCGCTGCAGGCCCCGTCGGATGTCGTTCCTCGGCATTGCATGTGCTTCGATATTGGTGGATAAGCCGGGTTGACGGTACCCGGCAATCGCCACTTGCAACAGCCATCAAGTTTTCACTGTCCATTCAAACCATTTTTTTAGGCCATTTAGATGGCTATGAGGGATCAATCCTTCATGCTGGAGCCGCCCGACAACGACACCCGGAGCGATATCTTGCGTTGCTGCAAAAGCGGAAACGGATGCCTTGGAGAACAAGCGTCTCCCCGCAGTAAACTTTCGCCATTCAGCATAAGGAATTAGAGCGTTAGTTGCGAAGCGGTCCGCCTGCTTCTCCTTCTCGTCCTCCTCCGTATTTTCTTCGTCGATGAATACGTCCTTCTTGCCGTGCAAGATAATGTGGCCTGCCTCGTGGAAAAATGTAAACCAGAGGTGGTCGTCAGACTTATGCCGAAGGCTAAGCTGGATTAAAGCCTTGTCCGCCGTTAACCAACGAGCGGCTCCGCTAAGGCGAGTTCTCGGCAAATCTGGAACGAGAGTGACCGCTACTCCAGTAGCAGCACACAGCTGAACCATTCGAGGCCGAAATACTTTCACGCGCTCCTTTGTAAGCAGCCGAATCTCCTTCAGTGCATTTCGGAATTCATGCTCGTTAAACGCAGCACACTCGATCTGATCAGCCTGTCGCTCACCCCACCGCAGCCAAGCTGCGACTGATTGTGGGGCACTCTGGAAGGACGGCGACCGGCGATACGCTATGGCACACTCATGAAACCGTTTCTCCCACGCTTGGACGCTACCGACACCCAGAAAATCAAGCAGTTTTTCAACAGCATCAGTTTGGTTGGCGGGCTTTGATATCAAACCAAAGCTGACCATCTCCCGGATTGGAAAGCTATTCGCCCATTCATGGTATTTTACGAACTCCTCTTTCTCTGTTTGCTCAGCCAACCGAAGTCTGTACTTGGCTTCCAAGTTCAACCATAGCCTAGCTGGAATATCCAACACTCGCTCGAATTGGATTGCCGTTTCCGGTGTAATCGCTGCTTTACCTGCGATAATCTCGCTGATTGTTTTAGCCGGCCGCCCACAACGTGCGGCGAATTCAACCTTCTTTATTCCGCGAACCTCAAGCGTTTCCTCCAGTATCTCTCCTGGCGGAATAGCGTAGTCAGGTCGAAATGAATGAGTTTGCATTACCATTAATGGTAGTCCTCGATTCCCGTTATTTGGATTGCAGTGACCAAGTCGACGTCGATTCCACCGTCTTCCTTACGCGGTACAGGGTTGTGGTCGGGCCGAAAAGTGACCCGAACAGGGTGTTGGGCATCGACTGCGAACTCCCCCTTCCGACGACCCGCCAACTGGTGGCACCTCTCGGGAGGCAAGCTGGGCACATCAGCAAGGCAATCGGCAGCCTCAAGGACCGCGAGCCGTCGAGCAATTTTCCGGCCACAAACTTTGCCAAACGCACGAGTGAGCAGCTCATCAGCCGAGCAAAGCCTTTCAAGCTTTTTGCTCTTGAAGGTGATATTCACCTGCCGCATGCTCCGGAATTTTCATAACCCTATTGGTAAAGCCTTTTCTTGAAACGGTCAAGCGAAATTTGGAAACTTTGTATAACCCTATGGGTTAAGACTTTCCAAACAAGCAAGGTGGTCTGCGGGGCGCAGCACCCGGAAGTCAGCGCCCTCCCCCCCAAATCTTCTCGATCGCCCCGCGCGCGAGCTCGTCGGCGCGCTCGTTTTGGGGGTGGCCGACGTGGCCCCGGATCCAGTGCCACGCGACCTCGTGGGGCCGGCACGCCGCCTCGAGGCGCTGCCACAGGTCCTTGTTCTTGACCGGCTTACGTGCCGCGGTCTTCCAGCCCCGCTCCTTCCAGGCGTGAATCCACTCGGTGATCCCCTTGCGGAGGTAGTCGCTGTCGGTCGAAAGCTCGACGCGCGAGGGGCGCTTCAAGGTCTCGAGCGCCATGATCGCGGCCATCAGCTCCATGCGGTTGTTGGTGGTGCCGGGCTCGCCACCGGCGATCTCCTTCTCGACGCCCCGGTAGCGCAGGATCGCGGCCCAGCCGCCGGGCCCGGGATTGCCGCTGCAGGCCCCGTCGGTGAAGATCTCGACGACCGCCTTCTCGGCCCCCGCCGTCATCGTCAGTCCAGCCCGTAGGCGCTGGGCCCCCGGACGCCCTGGTGGAAGCGCAGCTTGCCCAGGTACTCCAACGGGTCCTTGGGCTTCACCAGCGCGCCTTCCGGCTGGTTGAGCCAGTCGTAGAGGCGGGTAAGCAGGAACCGCATCGCGGCTCCGCGGGCGAGCCAGGGGAGCGCCGCGAGCTCGTCCGCCGAGAACGGTCTCACCTTTCGGTAGGCCGTCAGCATGTGCCGCGCCTTGGTGATGTTGAAGCTGCCGTCCCGCTCGAAGCACCAGGCATTGAGGCAAATCGCCAGGTCGTAGGCGAAGAAGTCGTTGCAGGCGAAGTAGAAGTCGATCAGGCCCGAGAGCCTGTCGCCCAGGTAGAACACGTTGTCGGGGAAGAGGTCGGCGTGGATGATGCCGGTGGGAAGCTCCTTCGGCCAGTTGGCCTCCAAGGCGTCCAGCTCGGCCTCGACCTGTTGGGAAAGCTCCGGGCTCACGTCGTGCGCGCGCTCGGCGCAGGACTCGTAGAGCGGGCGCCACCCCTTGAGCGACAGCGCGTTGGGCCGCGACATGGGAAGGGACTGGCCGGCGATGTGCATGCGCGCCATGGCCGCGCCCAGCTCGGCGCAATGCTTCGGGGCTATGCGGCGCGGCCACATGCCCTGAAGGAACGTGATGATGGCGGCGGGCCGCCCGGCGAGCTCCCTCAACGCCCGCTCGTCGCGGCCGTGGATCGGGGTCGGGCAAGGGATGCCGTCCGTCGCCAGGTGCTCCATGAGGGCGAGGAAGAAGGGCAGGTCGTCGCGCGCGACGCGCTTCTCGTAGAGCGTCAGGATGTAGGTGCCCTGGTCCGTCTGCAGGATGTAGTTGGAGTTCTCCACGCCCTCGGCGATTCCCTTGAAGGAAACGGGAGCGCCGATGTCGTACTCGCTGAGGAACCCGTCCAGCTCCTCGTCGGAAATCTCGGTGTAGACGGCCATGTCGTGAGGCGCCCCCTTATCACCGCTCGCCGGCTTGCGGCGCGGCGGCCCCTCCTGCGCGCGATCCGGATGCCTCGCGACGGCCCGCGTGCGGCCGACACCCCGCCCCCGGGTCCCGCGCGGCGGCGGCAGCGGCCCCAGCTAGCCGCTTCGCGCGGCGGGGTCTCCGGCCCCCAAACCCAGTTGCCGGCGCTCGTGCAGTCATCTCGGAGTCTCTGCGGCGTGAAACGGGTGTTGGGGACGTTGCCGGGCGGCTAAGATCGGGCCCGCCGTCGCGCCGGACGGACAGCGGGGCTCGGTACGGCAACCACGGTAATACACGGGGGACAAGAAAGGAAGCACTGGTCATGGCGGAGCCAATCCCTGCCCAAAAGGCGCCCTACGCCGTGGAGGTGGAAGCCGGCAAGCGGTATTTCTGGTGCGCCTGCGGGCGGAGCAAGACCCAGCCGTTCTGCGACGGTTCGCACAAGGGCACCGGCATCTCGCCGGTCGTCTATTCGGCCAACGAGTCTCGTACGGTGACGTTCTGCGGCTGCAAGGCTTCGGGCGATAAGCCGTTCTGCGACGGCACCCATGGCAAGCTCTGAGGTCCGCGCCGGGCCTCGCCCGGGGCCCGCGCCCCCGGTCCAACGGAGAAGATTCTGAACCGGCGCGCTAGAGCGGTTCTAGGTTCGGCCCCTGCCTACGGGACCCATGGCCGGCTCCGCGGATCGGGCCTTCGGGCCGGCGCAAGGCGCGCCCTCAGTGCAGTTTCTTCGGCAGCTCCTTGATGGCCTGGTCGACCAGCTCCTGGGTCTTGGCCTTGTCGAGGTGCTCTACGACGAGCCGCCGGGTGGCGGCGATGGCGACGTCCACGGCCGCCTCGCGGACCTCTTGCACCGCGTCGGCCTCCGCTTGGCTGATGCGGTCCAGCGCCATCTTCTGGCGCCGCGCAACCGCCGCCTCCAGGTCCTCGGCGGCCCGCTTGCGGAACAGCTCCGCCTCTTCCTGCGCGTGGGTGAGAATCTCCTCCGCATCCTTGGCGGCCTCGCGCTGCTTGCGCTGATAGGAGGCCAGCGTCGCCTGGGCCTCCTCGCGCAGCCGCTGGGCCTCGTCCAGTTGCGCCTTGATCCTCTCGGCCCGGGCGTCGAGCGCGCTCACGACCTTGCCGCCCGCCAGCTTGACGGTGCCGGCCACGAAGATCACGAAGGCCACTAAGATCCAGAATTCGGGATTGTGCAGCAGGTCGCTCATGGTCGGCCCTCCTTGGAGGCGGCGGCGTCCACCGCCGCGGCGACCTTCGACTCATCGACCTCCACCCCAATCAGCTTCGCCGTCGCCACCACGGCCGCCTCCGCCGCCACCGAGCCGATGGTGGCCACCGCGGCCGCCTTGGCCTCGTCGATGCGGGCCTCGGCCGCCTTGGCCCGTTCCGCCAGCCGCTTGGTGAGCTCGCCGTGGCGGGCCGCCGAGTCGGCCGTGAGCTTCTCCGATGTCTTGCGCAGCATGGCCTCGGCCTCGCCGCGGGCGTCGGCCATCGCCTTTTCGTAGGCCGCGAGCACCTTTTCCGCCTCCGCCTTCAGCTTCTCCGCCCTGGTGAGGTCGCTGTTGATCCGCTCTTCGCGCCCCTCGAGAATCCCGGCGATGCGCGGCAGCGCCAGCTTCCACATGGCGAGGTAAAGCACGGCGAAGGTGATCGCCAGCCACACCAGTTGCGGCGCGAAGTCCTCGAGGGCTAGCTGAGGCATGTCCTTGATCTCCCCGCGGGTGACGCCGGCGCCGGGCCAGGCGCGCGCGGACGGCCGATCAGAAGCCGTACAGGATCAGGAAGGCCACGGCCAGCGCGTAGAGCGCCACCGCCTCGGTGAGCGCGAATCCCAACAGCACGCTGCCGAAAACCTTCGGCGCGGCCGCCGGGTTTCGAATGGAGCCGGCGACGTATTCGCCGAAGATTATGCCGATGCCGACACCGGCGCCGGCCACGCCGATGGTGGCCAGGCCGCCGCCGATAAGCTTTGCCGCTTCGACTTCCATGGTCCTTGTTCCTTCCTTGCTTTGGTCTAAGAGAAAAGCCCGCCGACCCGCCCGTCTTCAATGCGCGAGATGAATCGAATCGCCGAGGTAGATGCAGGTCAGAATGGCGAATACGTACGCCTGGATGAGTGCGATGATCACTTCGAGGGCGTAGAGCAGAACGATGAAGACGAACGGAAAGATACCGAAGATCCCCAGCGCGATGACGAACCCGGCGAACACGTGAAGCATGGTGTGGCCGGCGGTCAAGTTGGCCGCCAGCCGGATCGACAGGCTCATCGGACGCGACAGGTACGAGATGAACTCGATGGGCACCAGCAGCAGCCCGACCCAGATCGGGATTCCCGACGGCATGAAGATCCTCAGGAACCTGAACCCGTGGCGGACGAACCCCAGGATCGTCGCCCCGATGAAGATGCAAATCGCCATGGCGAAGGTGACGGCGATGTGGGCGGTGACGGTGAAGGCGCCCGGAACCAGCGACAGGTAGTTGGCGAGAAGGATGAACATGAAGAGCGTGAAGATGAAGGGAAAGAAGGGCCGGCCCTGCGGCCCGATGGTGTCCCGCACCGTCTTCGCCATCATCTCGTAGCTGAGCTCCGCCAGCGACTGCCACCTGCCCGGCACCATGGTGTGGCCGCGCGTGCTCATGGTGAGGAACAGCGTCACCAGCGCGACGACGAGAACCATCATCGCCGAGGAGTTGGTGAACGACACGTCGACGCCGCCGACGTTCAACTCGACGATGCGCGTGACGGCGAACTGCTCTAGCGGGCTGTGCTCAACTGCCACTGGTTCCCCTTAATCGCCGGTGCCGCCGGCTAGCCGGCGTCGCCCCCGGTCCCCCCTTCGCCCGCGCCGGCGTCGCCGTAGTGTCGCCAGGTCCGGTACGCGGTCAAGAGCCCCGCCGCGGTCCCGAGGACCAGGCCGGCCAGCAGCAGCCACGGCCGGGTGCCCAGCCACCGATCCAGCGCCCAGCCCAGGACGCCGCCGACGAACAGGGCCGCCACCATCTCGGTCATGAGGCGAAACGCCTGTGCCAGCGGCCCCGGCCGAAAGGCCTTGGGCCCGGCCTCTCCCTCGGCGCCGCGGGCCTTCCTCAGCCGCCTTTCCAGGTTTTCCAAGGAAGGAGGCCTCTTTTCCGCGGTCATCGGCACCCCCGGCGCCCCCGCGTCCGTTGGCTTTCGGCGCGCAAAGCGGCAGGCACCATAGGCGGCGGTCCGGGGCCTGTCAAGGTCACGGAAACGGGCCTCCGGCGCGCACAAAACAAGCAATCGAACCAAAGGAATAAGCGGGTCTGGGCGCGGTCCTACGCGGTCGCCCGCAAGCGCTCCGCGTGCTCCAGATCGACCGACACCAGCTGCGAGATGCCGCGGTCCGCCATGGTGACGCCGAACAGCCGGTCCATCCGCGCCATGGTCATCCTGTGGTGGGTGACGATCAGGAAGCGGGTGTCCGAGGAACGGGCTATTTCCTCGATCAGCATGCAGAAACGGTCGACGTTGGCGTCGTCCAGCGCCGCGTCGACCTCGTCCAGCACGCACACCGGCGCCGGGTTGGTGAGAAACACCGCGAACAGCAGCGCCAAGGCGGTCAGCGCCTGCTCGCCGCCGGACAGCAGCGAGAGCACCTGGAGACGCTTGCCCGGCGGGCTGGCGAAGATCTCGAGCCCCGCCTCGAGCGGGTCGTCCGCCTCCGTCAGCCTCATATGGGCGCGCCCGCCGCCGAAGAGCCTGGTGAAAAGCTCCTGGAAACGCTGGTCCACTTGGCCGAAGGCGGCGAGCAGGCGCTCGCGGCCCTCGCGGTTGAGGCTGGCGATTCCCTGGCGCAGCCGCGAGATGGCGGACATGAGGTCGGCGCGCTCGGACCGCAGCGTCTCGATCTGCTCGTCGACCTGGCAGGCCTCGGTCTCCGCCCGCAGGTTCACGGGACCCATGTTGTCGCGCTCGCGCTGCAGCCTCTCCAGCCGCTTGGTCACGGTCTCCATGTCGGGAAGCTCGGCGTCCCGGCCGACTCCGCCGGCGTCGAGCGCCGCCTCCGGCTTGCACCCCAGGCGCTCCAAGACGCGCTCGGCCACGACCTCGCATCCCTGTTCGGCCTGCTCGACCTGGGCCTCTGCCCGCACCCGCCCCTCGCGCGCCTCGGCGAGACAGGTTTCCTCCTGTTTCAACTCCCGGTCGGCCTCGCCAAGCCGCGCCTCGGCCTGGGCCAAGGCATCGCCGGCTCGGCTGCGCTCGCGTTCGGCCGCCTCGACGAGGTCGAGAAGACGGCGGCGCTCCGAGGCGATCTTGTCGGGGCGCTCGGCGAGGGTCTGGCGCTCGGCTTTGGCCGCGGCCAGCCGCTCTTCGAGTTCCTCGAGCTGGTGCGCCGCGCTGTCGGCGCGGGCCTGCCAGGACTGGCGCTCCGCGGCGAGCGCGCCGAGCCGCTCGGCGTGGCCGGCCGCCTCGCGGACGAGGCGGTCGTTGCTGCTCTGGCACTCGATGAGCAGGTCACGCCGCCCCGAGAGCCGCTGCCTGAGCCCATCCGCCGCCTCGCGCCCGGCCTCGGCGCCGGGCGCGGAGTCGAGGGCCGCCCGCGCCTGCTCCAGCTCGGACTCCGTCTCCGCCAGCTCGGCGGCCAACCGCTCCTCCGCGTCCCTCAGCGCGGCCAGGCGCGAGTCATGGGCCGCCACCTCGCGGGCGATCTCGGTATAGGCCGCTCGGGCGGCATCGAGCTCGCCCTGGCCCCGGCGGGCCGCCTCCTGGGCTTGCTTGACGGCGGCGGCCGCGGCGCCGGCCGCCTGGCGCGCGGCGTCGTAGCGGCTGCGGGACTCCTCGAGCCGGCCGTCGGCGTCGGACAAGTTCTCGCGCACCTCCGCCAGGCGGTTGCGCTGGCCGAGGCGCGCCGCCGCGGGGGTCGGGGCGCCTGCCTCGATGCAGAAGCCGTCCCAACGCCACAGCGCGCCGTCGCGGGTGACCAAGCGCTGGCCCTGGGACATTTGCGCCCTGAGCGAGAGGCCCGTGGCCTTGTCGGGGACCACGCCGATCTGGCTCAGACGCCGGGCCAGCGCCGCCGGCGCCTTGACGAAACGGTTCAGGGGCTCGGCGCCCGCGGGCAGTGACGCCGGCGCGCCCGCCTCGGGCAGGGCCTCCCAGCGGAGCGGGGCCTCTTCATCGGCCGGGGCTGCGAGATCGTCCCCGAGGGCGGCCCCGAGGGCGATCTCGAGCCCGGGGTCGACGGTGACCTCGTCGATGATCGGGGGAAGGTCCCCGCATCCGTTCGCGTTCAACACCTCGGTGAGCGCCGCGGCTTCCGCATGGAGTCTCGCGTGCTCGGCCTCCGCGTCCCTGAGGGCGTCGCGTTCGGTGTTCTCGGCGCCTTGGGCCCTGGCGAGCGCCTGCTCGGCGGTCTCGACGGCGGCCCTGAGCTCGTCGAGCCGGGCCTCGGCCTCCGCCGCCGCGGTCTCCGCCGCCGCGAGCGCCGCCTCGTCCCGGCCGCCGCCCGCGACCTCCCCGAGCTCGCGGGCGATGTCGCCTACGCGCTCCACCAGCCGGGCCCGGCGCCCCTCGCACTCGCCGATCCGGCCTTCGAGTGCGGTCCGCCGCGCCTCGTCCGCGGCCACCTGCCCGGTAAGCGTGGTCAGTTCCCGCTCGAGCGCCGTGACCTCGGCCAAGGCCGCGGTCACTTGGTCGGCGGCCGCCTGCAGCGACCCCTCCTCGTCGGCCTGGGCGATGGCGATGGCCGTCGCCTCCTCCCCGATCCGGGTGAGCGCGGCGGCGGCATCGCCGGCAAGCGTCTTTTCGCGCTCGATGTCGCCCTCGGTCTGGTCGACGCGGCGGTCGCAGTCGCGGCGGGCTTGCGCCAACCGGGCCTCCTCCGCCTCCAGCCGCTCCCGCTCCATCACCAGCCTCTGCAACGCCGTCGCGGCTTGCCCCTCGGCGCGGCGCATCTCGGGGAGCCCGGCGGCGGCCTCGGCCTGCTTCGCCGCCGCCGCGCCGGTACGCCGGGTAAGCCCGGTGACGGTGGAGTCGGCCTTGCCCAGCCGTTCGCGGGCGGCTTCGAGCGCCGCGGTCGCCTCGCTCCAGCGCATATGCAGCGCGATGGACTCGGCGCGGCGGATGTGGTCCCCGATCTTGCGGTAGCGGGCCGCCTGGCGGGCCTGCCGCTTGAGGGAGACCAGCTGGGCATCGAGGGTGGCCAGCACGTCGTCCAGGCGTTCTAGATTGGTATCCGCCGCGCGCAGGCGCAGCTCGGCCTCGTGGCGGCGCGAGTGCAGCCCCGTGATCCCGGCCGCCTCCTCGAGGATACCCCGCCGTTGGATCGGCTTGCTGTTGATGAGGTCCCCGATATGGCCCTGGCTCACCAGCGCGGTCGAGCGCGCGCCGGTGGCGGCATCGGCGAACAGAATCTGGACGTCGCGGGCGCGAACCTCCCTGCCGTTGATGTGGTAACTGGAGCCCGCGCCCCGCTCGATCCGGCGCCCGACCTCGATATCCTCCGAGTCGTTGAACGGAGTCGGGGCCCGGCGGTTGCCGTTGTCGAGCTGCAGGGTCACCTCGGCGATGTTGCGGGCGGGGCGGCCGGCGGTGCCGCTGAAGATGACGTCGTCCATCTCGCCGCCGCGCATCTGCTTGGCCGAGGTCTCGCCCATGACCCATCGCAGCGCCTCGACGAGATTCGACTTGCCGCAACCGTTCGGGCCTACGATGCCGGTCAAGCCCGGCTCGATCCAAAACTCGGTGGGATCGATGAACGACTTGAAACCGGAAATGCGTAGTCGGGTGAACTTCACTTGGCTTGGTCCCCGCGCCGTCTAGAGCGGTTCTAGGTAGATAGGAACCATTTGACCGGGATGATTTTGCGCGCCGGCTAGGCACCCGTCGCATTGCGATGCGGGGACATCGGAAAAGACGGGCAACGACGCCAGCGCGCAAAAGAA
>JAZGAE010000087.1:0-16511 GCA_036475545.1 Alphaproteobacteria bacterium | reverse complement strand
CTGCGCCGGAGGAATTTTGTGCCGCGGGCAGGAGCGGGGCGAAGCACGTAGCGGTGCCACCGCGCGAGCTCCGCGACGAACCCGTGGCCGCAAAAGACCCCGGCCCTTCGGGGTGCGCCGGGGCGGGCGCCCGCGGCGTTGCGCCGCTCGGCCGACCCGTCCTCCGCAGCAGCGGCGGCCCACTCCGCCGAAGCAGCCCCTTCGGCTGCGAAGGCCGGGCTGCCGCTGCGGAGGGTGGATGCCTCCGCATCGCCCTTCGCGCCGCGCCTGGCGGATCGCCTCGCCACGGCGCAACGCAGCCGATTCCACCTGGCCGGATTATGCTCTAGGACAGAAAGGGTGGTTTTGAGCGGCGCGAGGCAGCTGGCGCCGCCCGGGCTCAGGCCCGCTTCGCGGCCTCTTCGAGGGTGAGGGGGTGCTCGAGCTTGTCGAGCATCTCCTTGGGAACCACCTGCCAGAACTTGGGCTTCTCCACCACCCAGTCGACCAGCAGCTTCTGGGCGAAGCGGGACTGGGTCTCGGCCACGTGCGCGGCGATGAGGCCGCGCACGACCTCGTCCCAGTGGTCGGTCTCGATGCGCTGATAGACGATGCTGTCGGCATTCACCCGGTCCTCGAAGGTCCCGTCGGGGTCGTAGACGAAGGCCATGCCGCCGGTCATGCCGGCGGCGAAGTTGTCGCCGACGGGCCCGAGCACAGCGGCGATGCCCCCCGTCATATATTCGCAGCCGTTGGCGCCGCAGCCCTCGACAACGGCGTGGGCGCCGGAGTTGCGCACGGCGAAGCGCTCGCCCGCTTGGCCGGCGGCGAACAGCCTGCCGGCGGTGGCCCCGTAGAGCACGGTGTTGCCGATGATGGTGTTGCGGTTGGACTCGAGCGGGCTCGCCGTCATCGGGCGCACCACGATGATGCCCCCCGATAGCCCCTTGCCGACGTAATCGTTGGCATCCCCGAACACCTCGAGCTTGAGCCCTTGCACCGCGAACGCCCCGAGGCTCTGCCCGGCGGAGCCCCTGAGCCGGACGGTGACGTGGCCGGGCTCGAGCCCGGTCATGCCGAAACGCCGGGTGATCATGGAGGAGAGCTTGGTGCCGATCGCCCGCTGGGTGTTGCGGATGCTGTAGGTGAGCTGCATCTTCTCGCCCCGCTCCAGCGCCGCCCGCGCGTCCTCGATCATCAGCGCGTCCAGGGTCTCGGGCACCTCGACGCGTCCCTCGACCGCGCAGTGGCGCGGGAACCCGCCGGGGTCGGCCTGGGCCAGCAGCGGGTTGAGGTCGAGGTCGTCCAAATGCGCGGTGCCGCGGCTCGCCTGGAACAGCAGGTCCGTGCGCCCGATGATGTCCTTGAGCGAGCGCACGCCCAAGCTCGCCAGGAGCTCGCGCACCTCCTCGGCCATGAAGCTCATGAGGTTCACCACCTTTTCCGGCGTGCCGGTGAACTTGGCCCTGAGCCGCGGGTCCTGGGTGCACACCCCCACGGGGCAGGTGTTGCTGTGGCACTGGCGCACCAGGATGCAGCCCATGGCCACCAGCGCGGCGGTGCCGATCCCGAACTCCTCGGCCCCCAGGATGGCGGCGATCACGACGTCGCGGCCCGACTTGATGCCGCCGTCGGTCCTGAGCGTCACGGTGTGGCGCAGCCGGTTCAGCGTCAGCACCTGGTGGACCTCGGAGACGCCCATCTCCCAAGGGAGCCCCGCGTATTTGATGCTGCTCTGGGGCGAGGCGCCGGTGCCGCCGCTGTGCCCCGAGATCATGATCGAGTCGGCCTTGGCCTTGGCCACGCCGGCGGCGACGGTGCCGATGCCGGTGCGCGCCACCAGCTTGACGCAGACCCTGGCGTCGGGGTTGATCTGCTTGAGGTCGTAGATGAGCTGGGCCAGGTCCTCGATCGAGTAGATGTCGTGGTGGGGCGGCGGCGAGATCAGCATGACGCCGGGCGTGGAGTGGCGCAACTCGGCGATCTCGTCGGTCACCTTGAAGCCGGGCAGCTGGCCGCCCTCGCCGGGCTTCGCGCCTTGCGCCATCTTGATCTCGATCTCGCGGCAGTTGTTGAGGTAGTCGGCGGTCACCCCGAAGCGGCCCGAGGCGATCTGCTTGATGGCGGAGTTGGCGTTGTCGCCGTTGGGCCGCGGGTGGTAGCGCGCCGCCGATTCGCCGCCTTCGCCGCAGTCGGACTTGGCGCCGATCCGGTTCATGGCGATGGCCAACGTCTCGTGCGCCTCCTTGGAAAGCGCGCCGTGCGACATGGCGCCGGTGACGAAGCGCTTGCGGATCTCGGTGATCGACTCGACCTCGTCCAGGGGCGCGGGCTCCACGCCGCTCTTGAAGTCGAACAGGTCTCTCAGGTGTATCGGCGCCAGCTTACGGATGCCCTCGCTGTACTTCCTGTAGGTGGCGTAGGAATCGTTGGCGACGGCCGTCTGAAGGATGTGGATGAGGGTCCCTTCGAAGGCGTGCACCTCGCCGCTGTGGCGGAAACGGTAGAGGCCGCCGACGGGAAGGGCGGCGGTGCCCTCGAGCAAGGCGAGTCGGTGTTGGCGCAGCATCACGCGCTCGATGCCGGGGAGCCCGATCCCCGAGATGCGCGAGATCATGCCGGGGAAGAAATCGGATACCAGGGTCCGGCTCAATCCCAGCGCCTCGAAATTGTAGCCGCCGCGGTAGGAGCTGATGATCGAGATGCCCATCTTGGACATGATCTTCAAAAGCCCCTGGTCCACGGCCTTCTGGTAGCGTCGCAGGCAGTCGTCGAGGCTCAAGCTCCCGAACAGGCCGCGGCCGTGGCGATCGGCGATGGCTTCCTGCGCCAAGTAGGCGTTCACCGTGGTCGCGCCGACGCCGATGAGCACGGCGAAGTAGTGCACGTCCAGACACTCGGCGGAGCGGACGTTGAGCGAGGTGAAGGTGCGCAAGTTCTGGCGCACGAGATGGGTGTGCACGGCGCCGGTGGCGAGGATCATCGGAATGGGCGCGCGCTCCGGCCCCAGGTTCTTGTCGGAGAGGATCACATGGACGCAGCCCTGGCGGACCGCGTCCTCGGCCTCCTGCTGGATTCGGTTGAGCGCCTCCCTCAGCGCGCCGCCTTCGCTGGTCTCTTCGGAGACGCCGGTGGCGTCGAACGTGCAGTCGACCTCGACCGCGGTATCGCCCATGCGGGCCTTCATGGCCTCGAACTGGGCGTTGGAGAGCACCGGCGATTCGAGCTGCAACAGCCGGCACTGGCTCTCGTCCTCGTCCAGGATGTTGCCCAAGTTGCCGAGCCGCGTCCTGAGCGCCATCACCCGCTTCTCGCGCAAGCTATCGATGGGCGGGTTGGTGACCTGGCTGAAGTTCTGGCGGAAGTAATGGTGGAGGCCGCGGTAATGCTCGGAGAGCACCGCCACGGGCGTGTCGTCGCCCATCGAGCCGACCGGCTCCTTGGCGTCCTCGACCATGGGATGGAGGATGAGCTCGAGGTCCTCCATGGAGTGGCCGACCGCCACCTGGCGCCTGCGCAACTGTCCGTGCGTGAACTCGACCGGCTCCGGAGCCCCGGTCTTGATGAGTTGATCGAGGACCGTGATGTTCCTGACCCATTTGCCGAACGGGCGGCGGGCGGCGAGAAAGTCCTTGATCTCGCCGTCGTGGTAGAGGCGCCCCTCCTCCAGATCTACGGCGATCATCCGGCCGGGGCCGAGCCGGCCCTTCTCCACGACCTGGGACTCGTCCACCTGGACCATGCCGGTCTCCGAGCCCACGATCAGCAGCCCGTCGCCGGTGATGGTGTAGCGCATCGGCCGGAGCCCGTTGCGATCCATGCCGGCGAGCGCCCAGCGCCCGTCCATGGCGGTGATCGCGGCGGGGCCGTCCCACGGCTCGATCACCGAGTTGCAGTAGCTGTACATGTCGCGGTGGGCCTGGGGCATGGCCGGGCGCTTGCTCCAGGCGTCGGGGATCAGCATGGTCTTGACCATGGGCAGATCGCGCCCGCCCCGGATCATGACCTCGAACACCGCATCCAAGGCCGCCGAGTCCGAGCTTCCGCTCTGGATCACCGGCTTGATCTCCTCGATGTACTCGGCGAAGGCCGGGGCCGCCATGCGCGGCTCGTGGCTCTTCATCCAGTTGATGTTGCCAAGGAGCGTGTTGATCTCGCCGTTGTGCGCCAGCACCCGGAAGGGCTGCGCCAGCCACCAGGTGGGGAAGGTGTTGGTGGAATAGCGCTGGTGGTAAATGGCGAAGTTGGAGACGAAGCGCGCATCCAAGAGGTCGGGATAGAAGGCCGACAGCTGCTCCGCCAGGAACATGCCCTTGTAGATGAGCGACCGGCACGACAGCGAGCAGATGTAGAAGTCGGTGATGTTCGCGGCGAGGGCGGTCTTCTCGATGCGGCGGCGGATGACGTAGAGGTCGCGCTCGAACCCGTCGTCGTCGACCCCCGGCCTGCCGGCGATCATGATCTGCTCGATCTCGGGCCGGGTGGCGTTCGCCTTCTCGCCGATCACCTCCACGTTCACCGGCACCTGGCGCCAGCCGTAGATGGTGTAGCCGAACTTCAGGATCTCGGTCTCGACGATGCAGCGGCAGCGCTCTTGGGCGCTGAGCTCGGTGCGCGGCAGGAACACGACGCCAACCGCGATCCGGCCGGGGCCCGGCTTGTGACCGGTGCGCTCGCAATGCTCGTGGAAGAAGTCCTGGGGGATCTGGACATGGATGCCGGCGCCGTCGCCGGTCTTGCCGTCGGCGTCCACGGCGCCCCGGTGCCAGACCGCCTTGAGGGCCTCGATGCCGGCCTCGACCACCGAGCGGCGCGGCGCGCCGTCGATGGCGGCCACCAGGCCGACGCCGCACGACCCGTGCTCGAGGGACGGATCATAGGCCGCGGCGGCCTCGAGCCGGCGGGCGTTCTCCCGCCAGGCGGCGACGAAGGCCTCGCCCTCGCCCGCCCGCGCTTGGCGCTGCTGGCTCGGCCCCCTTGGGCGGTCGTTGCCGGACATGCTCCTCCCTACCTCAGGCGGCTTCCCGCGCCGCGGCGCCGGCGCCTTCTCCCGCCATCATGTACCTGTGCATGCTCTCGGCGGCGTCGCGGCCGTCGCGGATGGCCCAGACCACCAGCGAGGCGCCGCGCACGATGTCGCCGGCCGCGAACACGCCGTCGAGGTTGCTCATCTTGGTGGCGAAGTCGATCTTGACCGTGCCCCAGCGGGTGACCTCGAGCTCCGGCGCGCCAAACAGCGTCGGGATGTCCTCGGGGTCGAAGCCGAGCGCGAGCAGCACCAGGTCGGCCTCCACCGGGTGGCTCGACCCTTCGATCACCTGGGGCGTCTGACGGCCGCTGGCGTCGGGCAGGCCGAGGCGCATGCGGACCGCGCGCACCGCCTCGACGGTCCCGTTGCCGACGAACGCCTCCGGCGCCGTGAGCCAGACGAACTCGACCCCCTCCTCCTCGGCGTGGGTCACCTCGCGCATCGAGCCGGGCATGTTGACGCGGTCCCGCCGGTAGAGGCATCTGACCGACTCCGCGCCCTGGCGGACGGCGGTGCGCACGCAGTCCATGGCGGTGTCGCCGCCGCCCACGACCACCACCCTCTTGCCGGTCGCGTTGAGCGTCCCGTCGTCGAACTCCGGCACCTCGTCGCCAAGCCCCTTGCGGTTGCTGGCGGTCAAGTACGTCATCGCCATGTGGATGTTGGAGAGCCCCACGCCCGGCACCATGATCTGGCGCGCCTTGTACGACCCGGTGGCGATCAAGACCGCGTCGTGGCGGTCGCGCAACTCCTGAAGCGAGGCGTCGCGGCCGACCTCGAAGTCGGTGTGGAAGCGCACCCCGCCGTCCACCAGCAGCTTGGTGCGCCGCTCGACGATGTACTTCTCCAGCTTGAAGTTGGGGATGCCGTAAATCAGCAGGCCCCCGATGCGGTCATAGCGGTCGTAGACGTGGACCTCCACGCCCTTGCGGCGAAGCTGTTCGGCGGCCGCCATGCCGGCCGGACCGCCGCCGATGATGCCGGCGGACTTTCCGATCTCCCGCGCCGGCGTCGGCGGCTTGACCCAGCCTTTCTCCCAGGCGGTGTCGGTGATGTAGTTCTCGACCGAGCCGATGGTGACGGTGCCGTGGCCGGACTGCTCGATGACGCAGTTGCCCTCGCAGAGGCGGTCCTGCGGGCAGATGCGGCCGCACACTTCCGGCATGTTGTTGGTGGCGGAGGCCATCTCGTACGCCTCCTCGAGCCGGTCCTCGGCGGTGAGCTTGAGCCAGTCCGGGATGTTGTTTTGCAGCGGGCAATGGATCTGGCAAAACGGGATGCCGCACTGGGAGCACCGCCCCGCCTGGTTCTCGGCCGCCTTGGGATCGAACCGGGCGAAGATCTCGCGGAAATCGGTGCGCCGATTCCGGGGCGACCGCTTCTGCGGCATGCTCCGCCCCAACGTCACGAATTTCAGCATCCTCTGCGGCATATGCCGGCTCCCGGCCTCCGTCCGAGTTCGGTTTCAGCGCTCGAGGGAATCACCCGGCGCCCGCGCCCATCGGGCCCCGCGACATGGAACTTGTCCTGCCGACTGGCGGCGCGGACGACCAGATATAGGCGAGTTAGCGCGGAAAAGCGAGGAAAATCCGGTTGAAAGGGCAGGTATTCTGCCCTATTGATCCGAATTTATAGATTCGGCTGCCGCGATAGGACGGGGATGCGCTTTAATAGTACCGCAATAGGACTATTTAAAGGCTGGGCCAGGGCCGGCGGCGGTGATACAGGTATGATACAGGTCGACGCGCCATGGCGGTTGCGCGGGTCCCTGCCGCGGCTTGGGGAGGCCCGGGCGGCCCGCGACGAGCGCATCGCCCAGGGGGAAGCCGTGACGCTGTTCGCCATCGCGATCCTGGCCTTGGTCCAGGGCATCACCGAGTTCCTCCCGATCAGTTCCCACGGCCACCTGATCGTCGCCCGAAGCCTCCTTGGGCTCGACGAGCCGGGCCTCATCATCAACATCGCCGTCCATGTCGGCACCCTGGGCGCCGTGATGGTCTATTTCCGGCGCGACGTTTGGCTGATGCTGATCGGCGTCGGCGAGATCATCATGGGCGAGGACGGAGCGGGCCGCCGGCTCCTGATCGCGGTCTTGGTTGCGACCGTGCCGGTGCTGGTGGCGGGCTACTTCGTCATGACTTACCTGGGCGAGGATTTGAACACCATCGCCGTGATCGGCTGGACGACTCTCGGGTTCGCCGTGCTCCTCTATTTCAGCGACAGGATCGGCATGACCATGCGCCGCATCGAGCACATGGGCCTCGCCCAGGCCCTTATCATCGGCCTGTTCCAGGTGCTCGCCCTCGTTCCCGGGACCAGCCGTTCCGGCATCACCATGACGGCGGCCCGCCTCCTCGGCCTCGAGCGCACCGAGGCGGCCCGTTTCTCGCTCCTGCTTTCGATACCGGCGATCCTGGGGGCGGGCGCGCTCGCAGGAATCGCCCTCTACCAGGCGGGCGACGCCCGGCTCCAGGAGGCGGCGCTGTTGGCAGCGGCTTTCGCCTTCCTGGCAGCGCTCGCGGCCATCTCCTTGATGATGGCCTGGCTCCGGCGCGCCACCTTCACCCCCTTCGTCATCTACCGCGTCGTGCTGGGCGCGGGGCTTCTCATCTGGGTCTATTTCTTCCAGGCCGGCCCCTAGGTCCGGCCGCAAGGGCCCGTGGGGCCGCTCGGCGCCCCCGACCCACCGGCGCGGGGCCGCCCCTTGCCGCCCTTGGGCGCCTGATCCGGACGGCATTCCCCCAGCGTCGGCCAACGACAACCCTTGCCTGGCGCGCTCCGGCAAAACCGGCGCCGCCGGCGCCGCCGGGCCGATCGGCCCTGCCGCGAAAGGGGTCAGGCGCGCGGGCGGGTGAACCGGCCGTGCGCGCGGAAGCGCTCGAGATAGGTGGGCAGTATGATCTCCGCCGTCTTCGGCGCGATCCCGAGGTCGGCGAAGCCGAGCGCCCGGCGCGCGACCACGTTGTCGCGGCGCAGTAGCCGGACCTGGTCGCGGGTAATGAGCCGGAGCCGCAGGAATTCCAGGATCGCGGCCTCTGCACTGAGGACGAAGAACGGCACCGGCACCAGCAGGCGCCTGCGCTCCAGCGTGGCGAGCAACAGCTCCATCAGTTCCTTGAAGCTGTACACCCGGGGGCCGCCGAGCTGGTAACGCTTGCCGCAGGTCGCCGGGTCCTCCAGGATGGTCGTGATGGCCTCGGCGACGTCGCCCACATAGACCGGCTGGAATCTCGGCCCGCCGCTCCCGAAGAGGTCCAGGGAAGGCAGCCGACCGCGCTCGAACCTGGGCCTCGGCATGGATCCAAATACGGGAACAACCGGCGATAGCCGCGCGAGGGCCGCGAACAGGTTGAAGAAGTTGTCCTCCGGCCCGAAGATGACGCTCGGCCGCACGATGGTCGCATCGGCAAAAGCCTTCAGCGCGGCGGCCTCTCCGGCCGCCTTGGTGCGGGCGTAGGCCGAGTCCGAGACCTCTCTCGCCCCGATGGCCGAAATCTGCACGAGCCGCTGCACTCCGGCCGCCTTGGCCGCGGCGGCCACAGTCGCCGCCCCTTGATGGTGGACCGCTTCGAAGGTATGGGGACCGGACTCGAACAGGATGCCGACCAGATTGACCACCGCCCCCGCGCCCGACACGGCGGCCGCGACCTGGCCCTCGTCGACGATGTCGGCCGCGACGGGTACGATCTGGCCGGGATCGCCGAGAGGCTTCAGGAACTGGGCGCCTTCGACATCGCGCACGGCGACCCGGACGACGGCGCCGGCGTTCGCCAGGCGCTGCACGAGATGGCGGCCGACGAAGCCGGAGCCGCCGAACACGGTGACCTCACCGCCTGCCAGTTTGAAAGGGCGCGTCATCCCGCTTTCCGCACTCCGATTCCCCGGTCGCCGCAACGGCCGCCGCGCGCGCCAGCCGCTCCGCCCCCTGTGGCAGCGCGACGGGCGAGCGTGCCATACATGGGCCCTAATGTAGCGCGCCGAGCGCCGGTACCGCAAAAGCGGATTGACATCAAAGGCCCGCGGCGTTAACGACGATTCCCCTTCGGGCATGCCCAGGTGGCGGAATTGGTAGACGCGCAGGTTTCAGGTACCTGTGACCGCAAGGTCGTGGAAGTTCGAGTCTTCTCCTGGGCACCATGCCGCCGCACGTCTTACCGCATCGGCCCCGCCCCGGTCCGCGCGGCCGCGGCCCGCGGCGGCGCGCTCCCCGCAGCATTGGCAGAAGCGTGATGACCAATCGTCCCAAGCCGTCCCGGCTCAAGTCCATCGAACTGCATCGCCGCGATCTGCCCACGGGACTCGCCCTCGGCGATTGCGTGGCGGTCGACACCGAGACGATGGGGCTCGACCTCAACCGCGACCGGCTGTGTCTGGCCCAGCTCTCCGGGGGCGACGGCGTCTGCCACGTCGTGCAGTTCGTGGACGGCCGGAATGACGCGCCGAACCTCAAGGCGCTGTTTGGCGATCCCGCGGTCACCAAGCTGTTTCACTTCGGCCGGTTCGACATCGCGGTGATCAGCCGGCATCTCGGGGTCACTTGCGCGCCCGTCTATTGCACCAAGATCGCCTCGCGGCTCGCGCGCACCTACACCGACCGCCACGGCCTCAAGGACCTGTGTCGCGATCTCTTGGGCGTGGACCTGTCCAAGCAGCAGCAATCCTCCGACTGGGGCGCCGCCGAGCTGACCCAGGAGCAGCTGCACTACGCGGCCTCCGACGTGCTGTACCTGCATGCGTTGCGCGAGCGGCTGGACGCCATGCTGGCGCGCGAGGGGCGCACCGAGCTCGCCGAGGCCTGTTTCCGGTTTCTCCCCGCCCGCGCCATGCTGGACCTCGCCGGCTGGCAGGGCGAGGATATTTTCGAGCACTGACCCCGCCCCGCCCGTAGGGGACCGGCGGTCGGCGACTGCCCGAGCCGGCGGGGTTCGGTTGACCGCCCGCCGGTCTCTGGGCATAGTGAAGGCGCCCATTTGGCCGGTTTTTCGCAGGAGTCCGGGTGCTTGATCAGGCGCTCGGCGGAAGGGGTTGAACGGACCTTCCGTGGGCTTGACACCCGGCGCGCCGGCGCAGGTACGCCGGCTCCAAGGCCGGACGTGTTGTGTCCGCCCCCCCGAGGGCCCGGATCCAGGACTGCGTTCCCATGGAGGGCGATTCGCGAGCGATGAAGGCCCAGGCCAAACCTGAGACCGCGCACAAACCTGAGACCGCGCACGAGAGACCCGGCGCGGACACGCGCTCCGCGAAGGAAGATCTCGGCGCCGCGCGGCGGGTGCTTACGACCGAGGCGGAGGTGCTGGAGGCGCTCGCCGACTCCCTCGACGACAGCTTCGTTCGGGCACTGGACCTGCTTTCGGGCGTGTCCGCCCGCGTCATCGTCACCGGCATGGGCAAGAGCGGTCATGTCGCCCGCAAGATCGCCGCCACCTTGGCCTCGACGGGAACGCCGGCGCAATTCGTTCATCCCGGCGAAGCGAGCCACGGGGACCTGGGCATGATCACCCAGAACGACGCCGTGCTCGCGCTCTCCAATTCGGGGGAGACCCACGAGCTCACCGACATCGTCGCCTACACGCGCCGCTTCACCATTCCCCTGGTTGCCGTCACGGGACGGGCGCGAAGCGCGCTGGCGGAGGCCGCCGATGTCGTCCTCGTGCTGCCGGCCGCCGACGAGGCCTGTCCCATGGGGCTGACGCCGACGACCTCGACGACGGCCATGCTGGCGCTTGGCGACGCCATCGCCGTGGCCCTCTTGGAGCGCAAGGGCTTCACACCGGACGACTTTTCCATGCTTCACCCCAGGGGCCGGCTGGGTCAGCAGTTCCTCCGCGTCGCCGACCTCATGCACGGGGGCGACGAGTTGCCCCTCATCGGGACCGGCTCCGTCATGTCGGAGGCGATCCTGATGATGACCGCCAAACGGTTCGGCACGGTCGGTGTGCAGGATGGGGCGGGACGGCTCGTCGGGATCATCACCGACGGCGATCTGCGCCGCAACATGAGCCCCGGCCTGCTGCAGCAGGAGACGACCAAGGTCATGACCGAGAACCCCAAGACGATCCGGGCGCAGGCGCTGGCCGCGGAGGCCGTTGGGCTGATGAACGAAAAGAAGATCACCAGCCTGTTCGTAGTCCAGGACGACGGGCGGCCGATCGGGATCCTGCACATCCACGACTGCCTGCGCGCCGGTGTGGCCTAGGCCATGGGTCGCGAAACTCTCGCCACACACGATTCTCGCGGGCGCGAACATCGGCCCGTGGACCGCGGCCGCGAGAGCGGCGGCCAGGTCTCGTCCGCGCCGCGCGCGAGCGTCCGCTACAGCCGGTTCGTGGGCGCCATGAAGCTGCTGCTGCCGGCCGTCGCTGCGGCGCTCATTGGGCTGGTGATCGTCTGGCCGCAGATGCAGCCGGGAAGCACCCCCCTCCGCCTGGGTGTCGCCGCGGTCGCGCCGGCGGACACCGAGAATCCCCGCATGGTCAACGCCCGCTTCACCGGAACCGACGGGGTCGACCGGCCCTTCACCGTCACCGCGGAGGCCGCCACCCAGTTGGGTCCCGACTCGGCGCTGGTCGGGCTCGAGCGGCCCCAAGCCGACCTCACCATCGCGGACGGCTCTTGGGTGGTGCTCACCTCGCTCACCGGCACCTATAACCAGAAGACCAACGACCTCGAGTTGCGCGATGAGGTCAACCTCTTTCACGATGCCGGGTACGAATTTCACACCACCAGCGCCCATATCGACTTCCGGAGCGGAAACGCATACGGGAAAGCCCCGGTGCAAGGCCAGGGACCGTTCGGCCTTCTCAATTCCGAGGGTTTCCGGGTTCTCGATCGCGGCAAGACGGTCATCTTTACGGGCCCGGCGAGACTCGTCGTCCACCCCCGCCCGGTGCGGCCGAAGCGATGAGTCGACCAGCGGCTATCCGGCCGCCCCTTCCGCGCCGACGGCGTGCGCGCGACGCCCCCCTTGCACGTGGCGCGCGCGGCGCGCTCATCGTGCTCGCAGGCCTTGCTCTGGGGGCGGGCCTCTCGGGCGCCGTGGCCGCGCAAGGCCTCGGGCTGCGGTCCGACTCGGACGAGCCGCTCGAGATCAACGCCGACGAAGGCATCGAGTGGCGCCAGGAAGAGGGGGTCTACATCGCCCGCGGCAACGCCAGCGCCGCCCGCGGCGGGGTCACCGTGCGCGGCGACACCTTGACCGCCCATTACCGCGACTCGAGCCAAGGAGGCACCGACATCTGGCGCATCGACGCCGCCGGCCACGTCACGATCTCGTCGCAATCGGCGGTCGCCTCCGGCGACAACGGCGTCTACGACGTTGTCAACGGCATCCTGGTGCTGAAAGGCCGGGACCTCAGGCTGGAGACCGAGACCTACACCGTCACCGCCCGCGACAGCCTGGAATATTGGGAGCCCCAGCAGATGGCGGTGGCCCGCGGCAACGCCATCGTGGTCTCCGAGGACAGGCGCCTCGAGGCCGACGTCGTGACCGCCCATTTCCAAGAAGCCCCGGCCGCGGACGGGGCCGGCGCGGGTGGAGAGGGGTCGCCGGAGACCAAGCTCGAGCGAATCGAGGCGTTCGGCGACGTTCATGTCTCGACCGGCAATCAGGTCGCTCGCGGCGACCGCGGGGTTTACGATGTCGAAAGCGGTATTGCCACACTCTACGGGTCGGTTAAGATCACCCGCGGCCAAGACCAGTTGAACGGCGAGTATGGGGAGATCGATTTGAACACGGGCGTGAGCAGGCTGCTTGCCGGACCGCCTGGAGCGGAGGGCACCAAGAGGGTGCGCGCGCTTTTCTCATCGCGGAAGAAGCCGGAAATCGAGGCGCGCCAGGAGGGTGGCGAGGCTAAGGCGGCACCATGACCACGGACCCGCATCCATCGCGCGACGACGACGCTCCCGGCGACGCGGAACGGCCGCGCCTGGTGGCCGACAACGCCGGCCTGGTCGCGAAGAACATCGGCAAATCGTATAAGAAGCGGCCGGTGCTGCGCGGCGTGAGCATTTCGCTCCAACGCGGCGAGGCCGTCGGGCTCCTCGGCCCCAACGGTGCCGGCAAGACGACCTGTTTCTACATCATCACCGGGCTCATCGCGCCGGATTACGGCAGCGTGATCCGTGACGGATACGACATCACCGAACTGCCGATGTATCGCCGGGCGCGGCTCGGGATCGGTTACTTGCCCCAGGAGGCCTCGATCTTCCGGGGCATGACGGTGGAGGACAACATCCGCGCGATCCTCGAGGTGGTGGAGCCGCTGCGGGACAAGCGGGAAGCGATGCTCGACACGCTGCTCGCGGATTTCTCGATCTCGCACCTGAGGAGGACCCCGGCGCTGGCGCTATCCGGCGGCGAGCGCCGCCGCGTCGAGATCGCCCGCGCACTCGCCTCCCACCCCCACTTCGTCCTCCTCGACGAACCGCTCGCAGGAATAGATCCGATCGCCGTCGGAGAGATCCGCGACCTCGTCTTCCACCTCAAGGATCGCGGCATCGGCGTCCTGATCACGGACCACAACGTGCGCGAGACCCTCGAGATCGTAGACCGCGCCTATATCCTCCACGAAGGTATGGTGCTGATGGAGGGCGAGCCGTCCGCCATCGTCGCCCACGAGGAAGTGCGGCGCGTTTACTTGGGGGAAAGGTTTAGCCTTTAGGACTGGGCTCATGCCAGTGACGCCCCGGTTAGACCTGCGGCAGACCCAGGCTCTCGTCATGACGCCGCAGCTGCAGCAGGCGATCAAACTGCTGCAGCTTTCCAACCTCGAACTTACGGAATACGTCGAACGGGAGCTGGAAGAGAACCCCCTGCTCGAACACGACGAGGGCGATAACGTCGTCGCCGCGGACGAGCCGGGCGGTAGCGACGCCGAGCCGGAAACCGGGCTCGACGATGAGTCGTCTCCTGCACTCGACAGCAAGGATTTCGCGGACAGCGAAACTTTACCCAACGGGCAAGACGCCCCCCTGGACGCCGATTTCGAGAATCTCTGGGAGAGCGGCCCGGAGAGCGCCGGTGACGGGGCGCAGGCCGCGTTCGCGAAATGGGGGACGGGCGGGCGTTTGGACTTCACCGAGTCCCACGCCGATGTGGAGCAGACCCCGGGTCGCGAGAAAAGTCTCCGCGACCACCTCCTCGATCAACTCAACGTGGACATCCATGATCCCGCCGACCGGGTGATCGGGACCCACCTTATCGACATGGTCGACGAGGCAGGCTACCTCAGCGGCGACTTGGCCACCGTGGCGGAGCGGCTGTCCTGCGGCCTGGAGCGGGTGGAGGCCACCCTCGAACGGCTCCAGCGTTTCGATCCGCCCGGGATCATGGCCCGGAATCTGGCGGAATGCCTGGCGCTTCAGCTCAAGGACCGCGACCGGCTGGATCCGGCGATGCAAGCGCTCTTGGACCATCTCGACATCCTCGCCCGCCACGATCTCCGCGGGCTGATGAGGGTCTGCGGTGTCGACGCCGAAGACCTGGCCGAGATGGTCGCCGAAATCAGGTCCCTCGACCCCAAGCCGGCGCTCGCCTTCGACCACACGGTGGCCCAGACGATCACCCCCGACATCCTGATGCAGACGACGCCTAAGGGCGGATGGATGATGGAGCTCAACAGCGACACCCTGCCGCGGGTTCTCGTCAATACCCGGTACTACGCCGAGGTCAGCCGCGGCGTCCGCAACAAGGCGGAGAAGGAGTACATCAGCCAGTGCTTCCAGTCGGCGAACTGGCTGGTGAAGTCCCTGCATCAGCGGGCCACGACGATACTCAAGGTGGCGCGAGAGATCGTGCGCCAGCAGGACGCCTTCTTTCGCCACGGCGTGCAGCATCTGCGCCCGCTCATCCTGCGCGACATCGCCGCAGCCATCGACATGCACGAGAGCACCGTGAGCCGCGTGACGAGCAACAAGTACATGGCGACGCCGCGCGGAACCTACGAGCTGAAGTACTTCTTCACGTCGGCCATCGCCGGGGCTGCCGGCGGCGAGACCCACTCGGCGGAGGCCGTCCGCCACCGCATCAGGGCGCTCATCGACCAGGAGTCGGCGACGGACGTGCTGTCCGACGACAGGATCGTCGAGATCTTGAGGGCGGAGGGTGTGGAAATTGCGAGGCGCACCATCGCGAAATACCGCGAAGCCATGCGAATTCCCTCCTCGATTGAGCGCCGGCGCCAGAAGACGGGAGGGATCTGAGGGTCGGGGTGGGCCCCGGGAGCGGCTATTGACTCCGATGACCGCCGTTACTATGTTCCGCCCCTCGGTTGGCGCCAGCGCCAATCCGGCCCTTGGGGGGCAGCTCTTACAGCCCGGATCACGTCATCTATGCAGCTATCCGTAACGGGTAAGCAGATCGATGTGGGCAGCGCGTTGCGACTCCACATCGAGAAGTCCCTTGAATCGGCTGTGGCCAAGTATTTCGACAACGCCATCGAGGGTGCGGTGGTGCTGGCCCGCGAGGGGCGTCTCTTCCGGGCCGACATCTCGGTCCACATCGGCCGCGGCATCATGGCGCAGGGCCACGGCGAGGCCAGCGAGGCGTATGCCGCCTTCGACACGGCGGCCGACAGGATCGCCAAGCGGCTGCGCCGCTACAAGCGGCGTCTCCGCGATCACCATAAGAATCGGGTCAACGCCTCCGAGACCCTGCTCGCCAGCCAATACATCCTGGCACCCGAAGAGGGTGAGGGTGAGGGTGAGGGTGAGGGTGAGGGTGAGGGTGAGGGTGAGGGTGAGGGTGAGGGTGAGGATGAGGGTGAGGATGGGGATGCGTGCCATCCGGTGATCGTCGCCGAGATGTCCACGGAGATCATCACCATGACCGTCGGGGAGGCGGTCATGCGCATGGATCTCGCGGAGTTGCCCGTGATGATGTTCCACAACAGCGCTCACGGCGGTCTCAACCTCGTCTACCGCCGTCCAGACGGCAATGTGGGCTGGATCGATCCCCAAGGAAGCCAGGCGGCGGTGGAGTGAGTCGAGAGGTGGGATCATGGAAATGGCCGACCTGATCACGCCGGAGAGCGTCGTCGTCAACCTCAAGGCGACCAGCAAGAAACTGGTGCTGCAGGACCTCTCCAAGCGCATGGCCGAGCTCACCGACAAGCAGGAAAGGGTGATCTTCGACGTCCTCTTGGAACGCGAGCGGCTCGGCACCACCGGCGTCGGCTCCGGCATCGCCATCCCCCATGGCAAGCTGCCCGACTTGCATAGGCTTTACGGCCTGTTCGCGAAGCTCGAGCACCCCGTCAACTTCGAGGCCATCGACGAGCAGCCGGTCGATCTCATCTTCCTGTTGCTGGCGCCCGAGTTGGCCGGCGCCGACCATCTCAAGGCGCTGGCTCGGGTCTCGCGGCTGCTGCGCAACAAGGCGATCTGCCAGAAGCTACGCGAGTCGGACAGCGCGGAGGCGATCTACGCGCTGCTGACCGAGGAGGCGACGAGCCACGCCGCCTAGCCGCGGCCCAGCCTTGCCTCAACGCCGGCGCCGGACCAGCCG
>JAZGAE010000086.1:0-6550 GCA_036475545.1 Alphaproteobacteria bacterium | reverse complement strand
GGGATGCTAGCGTTCGCGAACCGAGAGAACCGGGATATCCGCGGTGCGCAGCACGCGCTCCGCGACGCTGCCGAGCAACAGGTGGGCGAGACCGGTTCGGCCGTGGGTTCCGATGACGATCATGTCGGCGCCGAGATCCTGGGCCGCCCGCGTAATTTCGACGTAGGGTACGCCTTCGCACAGGCCGGTGGTGACGTTGACGCCACTCGAGGCGTTCCGCTCGACGAACGCGTCAAGTTGTTGCTGGAGGCGGCCGCGCACCGTTTCCTCGAGATCGCCGGGGCCTTCCAGAACGCCTTCGGGAAGCATGGATGCCGGCAACTGATAAACGTGAATGACGCGCACCTCGGCCTTGAAGCGGGCGGCGAGGTCGACGGCGGTTTCAAAAGCGTGCTCGGATGCTTCCGAAAAGTCCACCGGGCTCAGGATAAGGCGGTAATCGGCCATCGTTTTTCTCCCTGAATTCCACACAGCCTGCGCCTCGGGCCGCGGGGCTAATGCGGTCTCGTATCCGATTTCTCTCGAATGAGTCCATCTTATGAGCCGACGTTACGGGGTTGGCGTGCCGGGTTCAACCGTCGGGCTCTGCCGCGCTGCGGCTGCAGCGATACCATGAGCGGCACGCGACTCTCAGCAGGATGCGGCGGGTCGGCGCGATTTCCCGGCCGTTCGGCGGACCCCGCGGGTCGGCACCGACCCCGACCACCGCGCCCTCTCTTTGGCCGTGCGGGTGGGTGATGTGGGCCGAGCTCCGAGGTGCTAGGATCGGGCGGGCGAGGTGGATCGAGACGGAGAAGGGCCTTGGCCCATGCGGCTCTACCTGGTTCAGCACTGCGAAGCGCTGCCCAAGGACGTCGACCCGGACCGGCCCTTGAGCGGGAAGGGACGAGAGGATGCCCGGCGCCTCGCCGAGTTCCTGGGCGAACGCGGAATCCGGGTCTCGCGGGTGTTCCATTCCGGCAAGACGAGGGCGCGACAAACGGCGGAGATCATTGCCGCAACGGTAATGCCGGATGAGGACGGCGAGGCGCGCGCGGGGCTCAATCCCAACGACCCGGTCGAGCCGATGGCCGAACGGGTTTCCGATTGGGAGCAAGACGCGATGCTGATCGGCCACCTGCCCTTCATGGAGAGGTTCGCGGGGCGCCTCGTCGCAGGCGCGGAGGAGCGCAGCATCGTGGCCTTCGAGCCGGGAAGCATGGTGTGCCTCGAGCGCCTCGATCCGGACGGCTGGCGGGTCGCCTGGATGCTACGACCCGAACTGTTCTCTTGAGAGGGCGAGCCAGGAAGGCCATGACTCACGAAACCGTGGGCCAACCGGCGGGGTCAGACCGGCAGCGCGAAGGTCGGGGGCCGGGCGTTCGTTATCGCCTGGGGCCCGTTAGGGGCGCCTTAACCAACGATGGCCGATGGTCTTGGATGAAGCGGGGTCGAGGGCTCGGGGCGATCGCAACCCATTGGGCACAGGGGCCCTCGGGCCGAACATGGTCCGTCACAGCGGCACGAAAGATGGAACATCAGCCGGGAGCCGCCGTGCCTCGATGAACCGCTAAATGGATCGGGCAACCATGACCAACAAATCGAGCCGTCGCGAGCACGCCTATCAGAACGCTAAATTTCTGGCCAGCCGGGACGCGCGGGCGCTCCGCATCCTGTCGGAGTATCTGGAGCCGTTGAGCCGACTGGGGCACTACCAGGTGGACGACACCATCGTCTTCATGGGCTCGGCCCGCATCCTGTCGGCCGAGCAGGCCGAAAGGGACCTCAAGGCGGCCGAGCAGGGCGGCGGCGATCTCGAGCGGGCGCGGACGGACCTGGAATTGTCGACGTATTACGAGGCCGCCCGCGAGCTTGCGCGGCGGCTCACCGAGTGGTCCAAGGGGCTGGACCACGAGGAGCGCCGTTTCGTCGTCTGCACCGGCGGTGGGCCCGGAATCATGGAGGCGGCCAACCGGGGCGCCTCCGAGGCCAAGGGCATGAACGTCGGGTTGAGCATCTCGATCCCGGTGGACGAGGTCGAAAACTCCTTCGTCACCCGGGAGCTCTCCTTCTTTTTTCACTACTTCTTCATGCGCAAGTTCTGGTTCGCCTATCTGGCGAAGGCGGTGGTGTTCTTTCCGGGGGGGTTCGGGACGCTCGACGAGCTGTTCGAGCTCTTGACCCTCCAGCAGACTCGCAAGATGCGCAAGGCCCTGCCGATGGTGCTGTTCGGGACGAAGTACTGGGACGAGGTGATCGACTTCGACGCGCTGGTGAGGTACGGCACCATCGACCGGCAAGACTTGAGACTGATGCACCGCACGGACTCGGTCGACGAGGCCTACGAGTTCATCGTCGGCGTGCTGGCCGAATACGCCCTCGGCGCCCCGGGCGCGGTGCTGTAAGCGGAGCGCGCTCTTCCCCAACGAGGGAAGGGGGCGACGGGAACGCGCGTCGCGCCGCCCGGCCGCCGGAGCCGCCGGCGGCCTCGCCGAAAATGCGGGTGAGATGACCGAGCGCCTGGAGCTGGGCCTGGGCGGCGCGCTGGCGCCGGTAGATCGCGACCTCGCCGAAGAGGGCCGCGCGCAAGCTCCAGAGATGGATGGGCGGTAGGGCCGTAGCCCAGGGCTTGCCGGCGGCGCGCGCACGCACGAGGCGGTGGAGGCGATGGCCGAGCAGCCGCAGGATGGCGCGGGTGGTGACGGGGTCGTCGCGCAAGTACTCGGGCTTGAGCCCGAGGAACGGGTAGAGGGGGTCGAGCGCCACCTCGGGCAAGACGCGCGCCAGCCGATCGCGCCGGTAGGTCTTGCCAAGCGCGCGCTCGTAGCGGCGCCTCGCCTCGCGCCCCTCCGCCTGGAGGCGCCCAAAGGCCTGATGCGCACCATCGCCCATGCTCTCCTCCCGCAAATTGCGTCGCGGAACGGTGGCGGGCCGGCTGCGCCCGTCCCCGAATGAGGCGTCGGTGCCGGCGGCCATCGAGACCGGGCTTATATATACGTATAGAGTATTATTACGTCAAGAATGAAATACGTATTACGTATTCATTCAGGGGGAAGGCTACGGCGCCATCCGGCCGTCACATCCGAAACGCGCTGGCGGCCGCTCAGGGGGTGTATTGGGACGAGGATGGGCGGCACATGGCGCAGGGAAGAGGATGAGCCAGGGCGTGGGGCGGCCGGTTCCGGCCGGCGCACGAGGTTGAGGCGCAGGCGTCTGGACCCGGGCGGGGGCGCCGGGTAGCGCGGACCGGTGGGCGAGGGCTAACGCGTGGACTTCTTGACCCAGGCGATGGGCGCCGCCCATTCGATCGGTTGATCGGCGATGGGCTCGGCGTTGTAGCTCAGGAGCGTGTAGGTGCCGGGCACGGAGCCGCGCACCACCGTCTTGATGAAGACCCGTTCGTCCGCGAGCTTCACCACGCACTCGCGGCGCAGGAAGGCCTCTTCGAGTAGATCCCGGTCGCGGGAGTAGTAGATGACGTCGCCGTCGCGGTAGGCGGGGAGCATGGAGTCGCCGCGCACGATGACGGCCACGATCGCCCGGGACTCGAGCGGCGGCACGTCGACCTGATCGAGGCCGGCGCCGAGATCGTCGATCGGGTAGATCTCCGATCCCGCGCCGACGTACCCGGCGATCTCGACCGGGATCTGTCCGAGCTGGGCGCCGGCGGGCCCGTACTGGAATTCGGCCGGCGTCTGGCCCGCGAGCTGCGCCAGTCTGATAAGCGACGCCTTGTCCGGCTCGTCTTCGCCCGTCTCCCAGCGGGAGA
The DNA here is from genome assembly GCA_036475545.1 of Alphaproteobacteria bacterium. Lineage (GTDB taxonomy): Bacteria > Pseudomonadota > Alphaproteobacteria > DATDPM01 > DATDPM01 > JAZGAE01. The sequence goes on along the minus strand of JAZGAE010000086.1, from coordinate 2,802 downwards.
CCGTCGGCTGGGAAACGCCGACCGTGTCGGCGAATATCGCCTGGCTGGCGCCCGCCCGTTCCCTCAGCGCCCTGATCTTGCGGCCGAGCGGCGTGCCCCTGACGACCACCACGCTTTCCTTGATCACCATCATCACAGGCCTCCGCCCACGGCCCGAACGCCAACGCCCGCGCCTGGCGCAGGCGGCACCGAGGCGACCGCCTGGGGCGCGACCCCGGGCTATTCAGATTACGTATATTGCCACGCATTTGCAGGCAAGTCTAATACTATATACGTATTTTATTCTTGACCGGTGTATACGACACACGTATAGCTACGGGCATGACCCCGGTGGCTCACATCCGAAGGCGCGTCCTCAAGATGACCCAGGTTCAACTGGCCGCAGCGCTGAAGGTGAGCCAGCCCACCGTCTGCCGGTGGGAGCGGCAAGGGCTCTTTCCGGCCGAATACCAGCGCCGGGTGCGCGCGCTGGCCCGGGCGGCGGGGCTGCCATGGTCAGACTCGTGGTTTCTCGACGCGCCGCACGCTGCGGCATCGCCGCAGCGACTCGCCGGGGCGGCTGCAGAGCCGCGGGAGGCGGAGCCGTGAGCGCCCAAGAGACGGTGGACCGCGCCGGCCCAGAGGGAGGAGGGGAGCGCGACGCCGAACTGCGCCGCGCCGAGCTGCTCGCCTGGTGCATCGACCGCGCCCGCGACCTCGACGAGGCCCTGACCTGGGCGGAGCGCATGGAAGCCTTCGTCACCGGCGGTGGGGTGCCCTTCGCGGAAGACGTCGCGGCGGCGGCGCCCCGGCGGGCGGGCGAGACGGCGGAATCGCCTCACATCGAGGGGCCGCTCACGGCTCGCGAGGGCGCCGCGGCGGCGCAAGGGGAGCGGCAGCGGCCCCAAACCTGCGCAGCGGGGGCAGCCGGGCACCGGGCCAGCGTACTGGCGCTGATCGAGAGGGCCGCGGCCGAGGGCCGGCGCTGCCCGTCGAATTCGGAGATCGCGCGCGCCGTCGGCGTCGGCACCCAAGCCGCCTCGGCCATTGTGCTGCGGCTGGCCCGGGCGGGCGACATCGTGATCGAGGAGTCGGGGCCGGCCGGGCGCATCGTCTTCGTGCCCAGGCTCGGCAAACGGACGGCGCGGCTTCCGACGCGGACCAAGGCCACGAGACGGTCAAGCGAACGGGCGAGAGCGAGGCCGCCGGCCGAGAGGGCCGCCAAGGCCCCGGCGGATACCGACCCGCACGCCGATACGCGCGACGGCGCGCCCGCGGCGTCCGGCGGGGGGGCCGTCGACCCGGCCGTGCGCGCCGCCGTGCCCGACGCCTTCTCCAAGGCCCAGCGCGAGGCGGTGCTGACGGCGATCGAGTCGCTGACCACGGACGGCGGAGAGAGGGTGCAAGCGGTGGGCTCCGGGCTGTGGCGGGTAGAGGGCCGGCGGGCCACCGCGGAGGACCTGGTGAAGCGCGCGAGTCACCGGCGGTGCATGGCGGGCCTCGCGCCGATCGCGTGGCCGGAGGGGCGCGGGTGACGGCCGAGAATTTCCAGATCATCCGCGACATCTGCCGCGTCGGGCTCTTCTATTCCGGCGGGGCGGAGCAGGTGCGCCGCCACGTGGCGCGACTCAGGAACCGGCTCAACCGCCACGCCAAGGAGCTCGTGGCCCAAGGAGAGGGGGCCGGCGCCGAGGCTGAAAAGGCCAAGGCGACCGCCGCCCGGCTCGAGGCGGACGCGGCGGCGTTGACCAAGATGCTCGAGCGCACCCTGCGCCCGGCGCTCGCAGACGGGCGCGACCCGCCGACGCCGGAGACCCTGGCCAAGCTGGAAGAGGACGTGGTCGGCGCGCTGGCCCAGCGCGGCAGGCTGGCTCCCCACGAGGTAGACGCGGCGCTCGAGATCCGCGGCGTCTTCGCGGCGCTCAAGGAAGGGCTCGTCGCCCGGGCCGGCAAAGGCGACCGCCAGCGGGCGCGCGGCCGGCGCAAAGTGCAGCGCCAGCCCCTCGAGCGAATGCGCGACGATGTCGCACGCATTTACGGCGAGCGCTATCGGCCGTGGGCGCGGGAGATGGCGCGGCGCCAAGTGATCGAGTCGAATCTCAGGGGCCCCGACAAGAGGTTGTTGGATGCGGTCGTTGACATCGTGGTTGACAACCGCGCGCCCATTTGGGTCGGGATCGAGGTGGGGGCCACCGCCGAAGCGGTTGAATCGGCGCTTAAATTCGCTCTGTCACGCTACGCGGCGCTGGCCGGGTTCGCGCCGGCATGGCGAAGGGAAGGCTTGACGCGCTCACGCAGATTCGATTAGTCGTGAGCGTGCCGGGCGAGGTGCGCCCGGATTTCCCGGATTTTTTCACGACCCCGCGGCCCAAGCGCTCGCGGGGTTTTTCATGGCCGGAAGGGCCGCGGCGCGGGATCCCGAGACGTGCCCCTGAGGCCGCGGCCTCGTCACGGCTTGGGCCGGGCGCTTCGGGGCCATGGCGCTGGCCTTGGGGCGAGCGCGCCCGGCATCGTCGCTCCCCTCGCCTTCGCCCGCGTCGGGCCCGCACGTGGGCGCGACGGCCGGGCCCGAGGATGAAGAGGTGAGATGGCGAACGCGAAAAAGCTGACGGACGAAAATGTCGAGCGGTTTTGCAAGGTCCTGCGCGAGAGCTGCAACGTGACGCTCGCGGCAGAGACGATCGGCGTCTCGCGGAGCCATGTCTACCGGGCGCGGAAACGCAAGAAAGCGTTCCGCGAGGCCTGGGACAACGCCTTGAACGAGGGGCTGGACAAGCTCGAAGCCGAGATCGTGCGCCGCGGGTTCCGCGGCGTGGAGACGCC
>JAZGAE010000085.1:0-24148 GCA_036475545.1 Alphaproteobacteria bacterium | reverse complement strand
CGACGGGCGATGGAGCTTCAGCTTAAAGGCTACCGCCTGGCGACGGCGGAGATCATCTACCACATGCCGGACCACCCCGGCGTGCTGCAGAGCTTCATCTGGCAGCACTACGACGTGGCGCCCCACTATCCGGTCCTCAAGCGCTTCCTCGCCTTCTGGAAGGGCAACCTGGACGGCGCCCTGCACTCGGTCCGCGTCACCCGGGCCGAGATCGTGAGCGCCCACGAGGTCAGGTCGCTCGACGGCTTCTACGAACTGCACTGAGGCGCGAAGGCGCCGCCCGCCCGGGCGACCCCTAGCCGCCGAATGGGCCGGCGGCCAACCGGACTCCGGGGAATGTGGACCCCAAAGCGATGCGGGGGACCGCCCCGCGGCGCCGCGCCGGCCGCGGCCGTCTCTTCGGGACGAAGCGCTGAGAATTAGAGCCGGGCGTCGGACGTCGTGAGAGCGGACGGGAGAGAAGAACCCTACCGTTCCCGGACCGTGAGGACCGGGACGTCCGAGATGCGGATCACATGCTCGGCCACGCTGCCCAGCAGCATGTGGGCGAGGCCCGTCCTGCCGTGGGTTCCGATGACGATCATGTCGGCATCGAGCTCCTTGGCGGCCTCGGTAATCTCGACGTAGGCCACGCCTTCGCATACACCCGTCGTGACGTTGACCCGCTCGGCGGCGCCGTCCCCAACAAACGCATCGAGCCGCTTCTGAAGCCGTTCCTCGATGACGGCTTCGAGGTCGCTCGGCGCCTCCAGAACGCCCTCGGGAAGAACTGACGCAGGGAGCTCATAGACGTGTATGACCCGCACCTCGGCCTTGAGGCGCGCCGCAAGGTCTAGGGCGGCTTCAAAGGCTCGCTTGGAGGCCTCGGAAAAGTCCACGGGACACAGGATCAGGCGATATTCGGACATCGTTTCTCTCTCAGAGCTGTTGAAGTGAGGGGATGCGCCACGGTCGAACCACGTTGGGCAAGCTTTCCCTCGGGTCGCGCCGATCGAGAGGCAGTGGTTTTCGGAGCGTACCGCGCGCCTCTCGTCGCACTAAGCGGAGGTTGGTCGTTTTCATTTTCCCGAGCATTCCTCGATGAGCATCGGACGGGACGCGACCGGATTCGATGAGACCACCGACCGCCTCCGTGGCGTCGGGGAGGAACGGGGCGACAGGGGAGCCGGAGGCGCGAGCGGACACCCGTCCCGACATCCGCCGTACCTCAAGGCCCGCCTCCGTATCCGATCCGATCGCCGCGGTCATGTCCTGCCTCCTATAGGAGCGCGACGTACGCCGGCCCGCTCGCGTAACCTTCCCTCTCCGCGACCAAGTCCAGATACAGGGTCGCGGTCGCCTCCACGAGCGGGATGACCGGTTCGCCTTGGGGCAGTCGGCGCTCGTCCACGGTCTTGAGGTAGCCGCCGCACCGCTCGCAGCTCTCGATCCAGCGCGGATCGTCCGGGCCCATGGCAAGCATGGTCAAGCCCCCTTGGGCCGCGCAGAACGGGCACCGGACCCTCTCGAACTCCCAGCCTTCTCCACAGAGCGAACAGAACAGGACCCGCCTGCCCTCCTCCCGCCTCAGCTTAGCGAGCCCCGGCGGCGAACCGCAGTACGGGCACCGCCCCGAGCTCTCCGGCGCCGCGATCCCCTCGCACTCCTTGAGCCGGCGAACGGCCCCGGCGACGAACGGCGCGGCCAGCGCCCGCCCGAGGAAAAACAGCGCCTCGGGCGACGCCTCCATCCGTTCCGACAGCCCGGCGAAGAACCGCTCTTCGGCATCGAAGGCGGCGTTGCGGGCGAGCTCTTCGAGAAGCGCAGGGTCATTCGCGGCCGCGGCACATAGACGGGCCATCTCGCCGCCGCCCTCGCGGCTCGGCAGGGCCGCAGCGAGGGCCCGAGCCAGCCCGGTCAGCAACGCACGATCGAACGGCACATCATCGGCCCCGAGCACGGGGAGCTTCGCCTCCCTCTCGCCCTCGGCCGCCCTTGATCGAGTCGGCGGCGGGGGCGAGCAGGCGAGGGCCTCCTGCACGGCGGATTGCGCCTTCAGCAGAGCGATCCGGAAGCGGATATAGTCCTCCGAGGCGGACTCCCGATCCTCAAGCGCCTGCAAGCGCTCGGCGATCGCCCCCGGTTCAGGCCACGGTATCCTGTTCTCCATCGTTCACCTCGAAGCGATCGTGTGCGTCCGGCTGGAAGCCGTGGCGGCGGCCGGAGATGGCTGAGGCCCTTCCCCCTCGCTCCGGGGGAAGACGGGCAGAAGCTTGACCGCGAGCGCGAACAGATAAACCATCGCCGCGATCAGCGAGGCCGTGACGAGGACCTCCAGGGCACTCGGGACGTAGGCGCCTTCCCCGGGCATGGTCATCGCTAGCCAGACGGCGTTGATCCGGTTGAAGACGACGCCCAGCACCACGAGCGTGGCCGCCAGGAAGAGGCCCGCCGTGCTCCCAAGCACCCTGGCGCTCGTGAGCATCGCCGCCGGGACGAGGACGCCGAGGATGATTTCCAGCAGGAACAGGGGGGCCTTTCCGCCGCCGAAGAGGCCGGCGAGATGGCCGCGGACGGCCATGTCACCGAGCCGGAAGGCAAGGTAGATCCACAGCGCATAGGCGAGGAATCGCCCCATGCCGGCCAGCGCCTCCTTCTCGAGCGGCCGCTTGAAGGCCTTGGCGCTGAGCGTCGCCTCGAAGATCACGATCGCGAAGCCGACCGCCACGGCGCTCAGGAAGAAGTTGATCGGCAGCGACGGGGTCCACCACAGCGGGTCGAGCTTGTCCGGCATCAGCAGGAAGACCGAGCCCAGCGAGGACTGGTGCATCGTCGAGAAGATGACGCCGGCGATGATCAGCAGCGCCGGGACCCCCGGGCGGGCGGGAACGAAGCGCGAGAGCATCCCCGCGAGGACGGTGAAGAAGACCAGCGTCCCGATCGCCCAGGTCCACGAGAGCGACATGACTCCCACGAACAGAGCCAGCAACGCCGCGGAGACGAGCGGCGTGAGCTTCTTCCACAACTCCTGCAGCCCGCTCCACCCCAAGCGTTCCAACACCGCCGGGACGAACTCGAGCGCCAGCACCGACAGGTACAGCATCACGCACCAGGCCACCTCGAACATCGCCGAGTGCTCCGGCCACATGATGATCGGGTGCCAGATGTGGAGCGGCTGTCCCAGGTCCACCGCGAGCCCGACCGCCACGAAGAGATACCCCAACAAGCCCGTAAGCACGGCCGGGCGGACGAACACGTGGTACCTCTCGCCACCGAACACGTAGACGAGCCCGGCCACCGTGAAGCTGCCGGCCGCCAGCGCCACGCCGGAGAACACGTCGACGGCAACCCAGAGGCCCCAGGGATACTGGTCGCTCAGGTTCGTGACGGCGCCCAGCCCCATCGCGTAACGGTAAGCAACCGCAATGGCCCCCGCCGCCACCAGGAGGATGAGGGCCGCGGTGGCCGGGGTTACTGGCTTTCCTTTCACCTGTTCATGGATCATCGATGGTCACCGTTCGCGTGGTTGCCCTCTCCGCCCGCTCGCCTAAACGGCTCGCTGGCCTTCTCCGCTTGTCGGCTTTTCCGGCTCGCTGGCCGCCTCGGCTTGCTCGCCTTCGCGGCCAGTTGGCGTCTCCGGCCCATCTGCTTCCTCGGCTGCCGCTCTCCGATTCGAAATCCAGTGGATGGCCCCCAGGGCCGCCCCCAGCCCGATGACTGCGGGCGGGACGGCATCCAGCGCCAGCTTCGTGTACTCCGGGTAGGGCCGCTCGCCGAGATCCATCCGGAAGCCCAACTTGTCGAATGGGACGTTCGCCAGGTACAGCCAACTGGTGCCGCCGACCTCCTTCTCCCCGTAAATGTGATCGACGTACTGCCACGAGCCGCGCTGCTTCTTTTTCTCTTCGATGCGGCGCCGTGCTTCCGCGATCAAATCCTCGCGCTCGCCGAACTCGATGGCCCCCGTCGGGCAGGCCTTCGCACACGCCGGCATCCGCTGGGTGTCCTCGAAACGCTCCAGCGACTCCCCGGCGAGCGGCTGGTCGTTCACTTGCGGGTTCGCCGGCTCCGCCGCCTCCAGCCGGTCGGCGCAGAAGGTGCACTTTTGAATCTTCGGAACGGTCTTGTCCCACTCGAAAGTCGGGACGTTGAACGGGCACGCCAGCATGCAGTAACGGCATCCCAAGCATTTTTCCACGTCGTAGACGACCGCCCCCGCGCTGCCACTTTCGCCTTTGACCTTCTGCAGCGCGGCCACCGGACAGGCCGAGACGCAGGCCGGCTCCTCGCAGTGCATGCACTGGCGCTTGACGAAGACGGAGCGATCGAGGTTTCCGCCGTCGTCGAGAATCTCGTGGAAGGTAATCCGCGTGTAGCTCCTTCCGGAAAGTGCCGGCGGGTTCTCGTAACCGTCTCCCTTGCTCCGGAACTTCGTCTTCTCCGCGGGCAAGTCGTTCCACGCCTTGCAGGCCACCTGACAGGCGCGGCAACCGGTGCATATGGTCGTATCGACAAGGCAGGCCCTGCCCATCGTTTCCTCTTTCGCCGCTACAACGCGGCCTCCGGATGCCCGGCGACGTCGAGCTTCTTGATATTCACCATGAAGACCTTCGTTTCCGGGATCATCGTGTTGGCGTCGCCGATGTTGGGCGTTAAGAGATTTGCGCTGTCGCCGCCCTTTCCGTCACGCGGCATGAGCCATCCGAAACACCATGGCAGGGCGACCTGTTGGACCTTGCGACCGCCGACCATCAACGGTTTGAGGCGCGCCGTCGGTAGAGCGAACGCCGTGATCGTGCCGCGGATGCTGGAAACCAGAACCTGGTCGCCGCGTCGAATACCCTCTTCCTCCGCCAGTTCGCGGCTTATCTCGACGAAGACCTGGGGCTGCAATTCGAGCAACCAGGGGGCATGACGGGTCATCACCCCCGTCTGCCAGTGCTCGGTAAGACGGAAGGTCGTGCAGACGTGCGGAAATTCCGTACTGCCGTAATCGGCATGCGCGTCGGCCTCGCCCTCCCATTTCTTGACGGCCGGATTCAGCATTCGCCCGTTTAGGGGGTTCGCCGTGAGCGGCGATTCCAGGGGCTCGTAGTGCTCGGGGAGCGGTCCGTCCGCCAATTCCATGGCGAACAGCCGCCCGTGCCCCTCGGGCTTCATGATGAACGGGTATTTGGCGCTCTCCGGGTCCACGTTCATCGGCGGCCAGCCACCGTCGGGAACGTCGCCGACCCATTTGCCGCGCTCCCACCGGATGACGGGGGTCTCTTTATCGTATGGCTGCCCGTCCAGGTCGACCGAAGCGCGGTTGTAGAGGATGCGGCGGTTGGCCGGCCACGACCAGGACCACTCGGGGTGGAGACCGATGCCCCCGGCCTCCCGCCGGCGCCGGGCGGCCATGTTGCCCGCTTCGGGGTAGGAGCCGCAGTAGAGCCAGTTGCCGCAAGAGGTCGAGCCGTCGTCCCTGAGGTACGCGAAGCCGGGCACCCGTTCCCCCTTTTTGAATTTCGTGCCCTGTTCCGGAAACGCCGCGTTTGCGAGGAAGTAGCCGTTCACGTCCTTGGCCAAGGCATGGGGGTCGAACCGGTCGCCGCGGAAGTAGTCCCACTTGAGATTCAAGACGGGCTCGGGGAACGCCCCGCCCTCGGCCGCGTAGAGCTCCTTCAGCTCCCGGTAGATCATGTTCATGATCTCGGCGTCGGGCCTGGCGTCGCCGGGGGGATCGGCCGCCTTGTAGCGCCACTGCATCCAGCGCCCCGAATTGGTGATGCTGCCCTCCTTCTCGACGGAGGCCGCGGCAGGCAGGACGAAGACCTCTGTCTTGATGTCCGCCGGCTCGAGCCCCAACCCCTTGTCCTGCCAGAACCAGCCGGTCTCGCTGGGGAAGATGTTGACGTTGACCAGCCAGTCGAGCCTGGCGAGGGCCTTGCGGACCTTGTTGGCGTTTGCGCCGCTGCACGCGGGGTTTTGGCCCCAGGCGAAGAAACCCTTGATGTTTCCGCGGTACATCTCGTCGAAGATGGACAGCCACGAGCAGTCGACGCCGTCGTCCGGCTTGGGCAGCCAGGCGTAGGCGAAGTCGTTTTCCCCGGTGGCGGCCTCGCCGTACATCGCCTTGAGGAAGCTCACAAAGTACTTCGGGTAATTGCCCCACCAGTTGGCGCTGAGCCTGCCCAGCCGCTTCGGCGTGCAGGCGTCGTTGTGGGCCCCCAAGGTCGGCTGCGATGCCGTTGGGACCTTCAAATACCCGGGCAGGATGTCGAAGAGCAGGGAATGGTCGGTCGAGCCCTGCACGTTGGACTCGCCGCGCAGCGCATTGACCCCGCCGCCGGCGCGCCCGATGTTGCCCAAGAGCAGCTGGATGACGGCCATCGTGCGGATGCATTGCGTGCCCACGGTGTGCTGGGTCCAGCCCATGGCGTACATGATGGTGGCGACCTTGTCCGGAGCGCCGGTTCCGGCGTACGCCTCGTACACCCGCCGGAGGGCCTCGACCGGGGTGCCGGTGACGCCCGACACGGTGTCGAGGTCGTAGCGGGCATAGTGCCGCTTCATGAGCTGGTAGACGCACCTCGGATGCCGGAGGCTCGGGTCCTTGACGGGCTCGCCGTCCGCGCCGACCTGGTACTGCCAGCTGGCCTTTTCGTATCTGCGATCGGCCTCCCGGTACCCGCTGAAAACGCCGGCGGCTTGGTCGAAGCGATACTCGCCGTCGATGAGGAATGCGGCGTTGGTGTAGTTGACCACGTAGTCCCGGTGGATGAGGTCGTTGTCGAGGATGTGCTTGATCATCCCGCCCAAGAAGGCGATGTCCGTGCCCGCCCGCAACGGGGCGAAGATGTCGGCCATCGCGGAACTGTGCGTGTAGCGCGGATCGACGCTGATGATGGTGGCACCCTTTTCCTTGGCCTCGAGCACCCACCGCATCGAGACGGGGTGGCACTCGGCGGGGTTGCCACCCATGATCAAGACGCAGTCGCTGTTCTTGATGTCGATCCAGTGGTTGGTCATCGCCCCCCGGCCGAAGGTGGCGGCTAGGCTGGTGACCGTTGACGAGTGACAGATCCGGGCCTGGTGCTCGACGTAGACCAGCCCCAGCGAGCGCAGGAACTTCTGCAGGAGCCAGCACTCCTCGTTGTCGAGGGCGGCGCTGCCGACCGAGGCGATGGCCATCGTGCGGTTGACGACCTGTCCCTTGGCGTTCCTGGTGGTGAACGTAGCGTCCCGCGCGGACTTGATCCGCCTGGCGATCTCACTTGCGGCCCAGCTCCAGTCCCTCTCCTCGAACTCTGCCGCCCCGGGGGCCCGGTACAGGACCTTACGCAACCGTTTCTCGTTGTTCGCCAGCTGGTACAACCCCGAGCCCTTCGGGCACAGCCTGCCTCCGTTGATGGGATGGTCGGGATCGCCCTCGACGTTGGCCACCGCGCTTGTGCCGTTCTTCTTCCCGGACATCACGAGGACGCCGCAGCCGACCGCACAGTAGGGGCAGATCGTCGTCGTGATCCGGAGGCGCCTCAAAGCCGCGGCCTTCTCTCGCGCATAGGCGGCCGTTGCGCTCAGGTCGAGGCCCAAGACCCCGACGCCCGCCGCAGCCGTTCCGGTGAGAAACGTTCGGCGAGTCACCTTCATGTGGCCGGACTGTTCGCCTGACATTTCCGGATACTCTTCCGTCTGTTGCGAACTACGCCTCGATTCGGCACCCAGGGCGAGCGATGATGCCGTTTCGGCGAGAGCATCCGCCCGCGAACTCCGGGTGCTGCCGCTTCGAGGTCCGGCAACCCGGTCTTGGCCGGATCAGACACCGCCCGGGCGCATTGCTCCTCCGACCGGCACCTAGCCCGCCCCCCCCGTCACGAACCGTCTACAGTGCTAAGGCGTTCGCCCCGCCGGCGTACGAACGACCCGGATAGCGCCGTCGGTAGATCTAAACGCGGCGAGCCTTCACGCGAAGTGCGCGAAAATTACTATCCCTCGCGATCCCATTTCGGCGCCGTCTGATATACGGCAAAAGCATGGACCAATACTTGGCGCGCGCGCATTGATCTGGCGCAAATCAAGGGGTAACGGCGCCAAACGTGTCGACTGTCCGAGACGGCCGCAACGCTACGAAATAAGCGACGGGGCCGGACTGCAGGCGGGAACGCGCGCTGAGAGGCAGCAATGGCAGGCGCTTGCGCCAACCCTCTCGCCCATCGAAGGGAAGCTCTTGACGTTCCAGTCACTGGAACGAGCAAAATTTAAACACGAGGTTTCTTCTTGCTGCCTCCGCTCTGGTTCTCCCCGCCCGCAGGGCTGGGGCCTGGGCCGGTGAGTGGTGCCAAGACGGTCACTGGAGTCACGGCGCGAGCGTTGGGGAACCGGCGCACCCCTACCTGGGTTATCCCCCGGCTTGGACTTGCCCGCCACTCGCCCAGACAGCCTGAACCTCCACCGCCAGCAAACCGCCGCCAGCCGCGAGATGGTCTCGTTCCTGGATTTCGCCAAGAGGGCCAAGATGCCGACAAGAGAGACAGTGCCGATCGAACTTCTGCCGGAAGAGCCCGGCGACTACGACTTCGCGTGCCAAATGGGGATGTTCCGCGGGAAGTTGATCGTGGCGTGAGCGTCTCGCTGGTCCGACAAGATCCCTCGACCTTAACGCTGTCGCTGATGACTTTGGAGGAACCGAACGATGAAGCCACTTTTCCAACTAACTTTGTTGGCGGCCACCCTGGTGAGCCCGCTAGCGCAAGCGGTGGCCGACACCACGGTGTACGTGCCGTTGGGCAGCGCAGGAGAGGTCCTGGTTATCGATGCTGACCGGGACACGGTCGTGGGCACGATTGCGGACCTTCCGGACGTGCACGGACTCGCGAGCGCCGCGGACGGAGACTACCTGGTCGCGGGGCAGTACGCGGGCGTCACGACCGGCGAGGCGCCGGTCCCCACGGCCCCGGAGGGAATGTCCAAGGCCGAGCATGAAGCCCATCATGCAAAGCCGGCCGCGCCGCCCTCCGCCCCGGCCGAGGCCCTCAGCTTCGTCTCCGTCATACGGGCGGACGACGGGTCGATCGTGCGCCGCATCGAGGTGCCGGGCGCGGTCCACCACACCGCCGTCACTCCCGACGGACGTCATGCCGTGGCGACCCATCCCAATCAGGGCGGGATCAGCGTGATCGACCTCTCCGCCTTTCGCGCGTTGACCACCGTGGAGACGGGACCGTCGGCCAATTACGCCGTGTTTGGCCCCGACGGAGGTCGGGTTTATGTCAGCAATGCGGGAAACAACACCGTCAGTGAGATCGATACTCGGCACTGGGTCGTGCGGCGCAACTTCGAGACCGGTGCAAGTCCCGAACACATGGTCTTGTCGCCGGACGGCGCCACCCTTTACGTCAACAACGTGGACGACGGGACGGTTTCCGAGATCTCGCTGCGGCAGGGGACGGCCGTCAGGACGTTCGAGATCGGAGGGGCGCTGCACGGCATCGATGTGTCCCAAGATGGGCGCACCCTGTTCGTGAGCGGACGGGAGGAGAACAAGCTGGTCGCCATCGAGCTTGCCAGCGGGAAGATGCGGAGCGCGCCCCTCGCCCCTTCGCCCTACCACCTCGCGGTCATAGACGGTACCGGCAAGCTTTATGTATCGAGCGCCGAGGAGCCCAAGCTCTGGGTGGTGGACCAGGAGAGCCTCCGGGTCCTGAGCGAGATTCCCATCCGCGGTGAAGGGCATCAAATGGTGGTAGTGCAGCAGTGACAGCTGGCCCCGTTGCGACGGCGCGAAGCGAACTGGAACACGCGAAATGGTGGGCACATTCGATTGCCAATGTACGACGTTGCCAAGGGGCGACAGGGCGCTCGCGCGCTCTTCCAACCATGTCAGCGGACACGAGACGGCCGGCCAGACGGGCTTGTTCCGTCAGATGGACGTGTTGCGCGAGAAGCTGATCATGGAGTGAGGGGACATTATGACAAAGGAAATGTTTCGGTCCGGCGGTTTCTGGCGTTCGCGAATCGGCATCACGTTGCTGGTCTTCCTGGGTGTGAGTGCGTTCCTGCTGCTCGCCGAGCACCGGGCCCATATTCCCGGAGACTACTGGCTTCTCGGCGGGTTTCTCGTTCTGTGCGTACTCATGCACGCGTTCATGCACGGCGGGCACGGAGGCCACGGCCGTAAAGAGCGTCCGGACGATGAGGAATAAGAACCATGGCAGCCCCCGCCTACGGACTCTGGTTCCTCGTCATCATCAACTCGGCGATCTTCATCCTGTTCGCATTCAGCTTCTTCAAGCCGCAGACCAAGCGGGACTGGCGGTCGTTCGGGGCGTTCAGCGCGTTCCTCGTGGCCCTGTTCACGGAGATGTACGGCTTCCCGCTTACGATCTATCTTCTCTCCGGCTGGCTCCAGAGCCGTTATCCCGGCGTGGACTGGTTCTCCCATGAAGCGGGGCATCTGCCCGAGATGCTGCTGGGCTGGCAGGCCAATCCCCATTTCGGGCCATTTCACATTCTCAGCATCGCGTTCATCGGCGCGGGCTTTGTCCTGATCTCTGCAGCCTGGCGCGTACTCTACGAGGCGCAGCGCCGTGGCGCGTTGGCGACCACCGGCCCTTATGCCCATGTTCGCCACCCGCAGTACTTGGGCTTCATCCTGATCATGGTGGGGTTCCTGCTGCAGTGGCCGACGCTGCTGACTCTGGCAATGTTCCCGGTGCTCGTCGTGATGTACGTGCGCCTTGCCAACCGCGAGGAGCGCGAGGTGCTGACCATGTTTGGGGAGGAATATGTTCGTTATGCGAAACGGGCCCCACGGTTTTTCCCGCGGCTTGGGGACGTGGTCGGGGCTGCTCAATAAGCCGCAGGACGACCGATGACGTTCCTCAGGGGCCGAAGGAGACCGAAGCGTCACCGGGAGGGAGCGCCAGCGGACGGGGCCGGGCTACGGGCGGGAACGGCCGGGGTTTGGGGGTCCGGGCAAAGATGGTGGGCGCGGCTGGGATTGAACCAGCGACCCCTACGATGTCAACGTAGTGCTCTCCCGCTGAGCTACGCGCCCTCGAGATGAAGGGGATCGTCGGGCGACTGTCCCGGGTGCGATTAATAGGCAAACGGTCGGGGTTTGCAAGCCCCGCGCACCGTGCGCGGCACGCCTTCAGGATCTGGGGCCGACCATCTGCTCGCTGGAACGGCGAAGGACCTTTTCGACCTCGTCGACGAGATCGCGCAGGTGGAAAGGCTTGGACAGCACCTTGGTTTCGGGGTCGAACTCGTTCTGGGCCTTGAGCGCCACGGCGGCGAAGCCGGTGATAAACATCACGGGCATCTCCGGACACCTGTCCCGGGCGCGGCGCGCCAGTTCGATACCGTCCATGCCGGGCATGACGATATCGGCCAGGAGCAGGTCGAACCGGTCATGTTCGATGGCCTCCATGGCGTCGAGTCCGTCGCCGACGGCCCAAACGACGTGTCCCGCCTTCTCCAGCGCCTTCTTGAGGTACTGGCGCATGGATTGATCGTCTTCGGCGAGGAGGATGTCTGCCATGTGGTCCCCTCTTTGGGCTGTGGGTGGGTGCGCCCGCCGCCCGATCCTGCTCTCACCGCCCGGGGCGCGGATCGCTTGCTGCGCCCCGTAGCGCCCGGCCATATTGCCCGCAGACGGATTTCGAAAAGGTAAACGAGCTCTCGGGGCGAGGCAGAAAAGGGTTGCAACCGGCCGGGTGTGGGTGATGATTCCCCCGCTGGGCCGAACGCGCGCCTGCCGGGCGCGAAGCAGGAAGAGGCCCAGATCGAGACCGCAGCGAGGAGCCCATGGACTGTCTGCAGGTTCTGGATCGTCCCTGGGAGGTCGTCGCCCCGTCCCAACAGACCTTGCCTCTCGTGCTGGCCTCTCCCCACAGCGGGCGCAGCTATCCGCCCGAGTTCGTGGCCGCCTCCCGGCTCGATTTCCCCAGCCTACGCAAGTCCGAGGACAGTTTCGTCGACGAGATCTTCGCAACCGCGCCGGCGCACGGGGCGCCGCTGCTCAGGGCCTTTTTCCCACGCGCCTTCGTCGATGCGAACCGGGAGCCATTCGAGCTTGACCCCCAGATGTTCGAGGACGGGCTGCCCGATTACGTCAATACCGCCTCGCCGCGGGTCGCCGCGGGGCTTGGGACCATCGCCCGCGTCGTCGCGAACGGGCAGAACATTTACAAGGCGAAACTGACCGCCTCCGAGGGCCTGCGGCGCATCGAAAGGCTCTACCGGCCATACCACGCGGCGCTGCGGCGCCTGATCGAGCGCACACGAGCCCGTTTCGGCTACTGCCTTTTGGTCGACTGTCACTCGATGCCCTCGATCGGCGTCCCCTCGGACCTCGATGCGGGACGGACACGGGTGGATTTCGTGCTCGGCGACTGCTTCGGTGCCGCCTGCGACCCCGTCATAACAGCGGCCGCCGAAGGTGCGCTGAAGGAGATGGGCTACGTCGTCGCCTGCAATACCCCTTACGCCGGGGGATTCACCACCCGCCACTACGGCCGCCCCGTGGCAGGAATTCACGCGCTCCAGGTCGAAGTCAACCGGGCGCTTTACATGAACGAGGCCAGTTTCGAGAGGAAACCGCAGATCTCGGAGCTGGCGGATCGGATGGGCGACCTTGTGGCCCTCCTCGGCGGGATCGGCGCGACGGCGGTCGCGACCCCGTGAGGAAGGCGCCGGCCAGCGCCCGGAGCGGCGGGGGCGAGCCGCGGAGCGCGCAAAAAGAGGCCGCGCAAAGCGCGACCCGAGTTCAGGGAGGATGCACCATCGGGTGCTTGCGATAGAGGCGCCATTGGGGGGGGATGGGAGCGCCTCATATCGCACTGCACAATATGGCGTCTTCCACGCCCGCAATCAATGCCAAAATTCCTATCACCCTGATTTTTTTATTGTAATTGGCGACAGCGTGGTTGTTTGAATGCTGCCGAAGACACCGCGCGTATTCTCTATATTGCGTCGCAACATCGTCCCGGGCGTGGTCGCGACGGCGGTCGGGCGCGTGGGCCGACGCCCCGGCACGCTGATTGCATCGCGAGACGGGCGAGAGGACGACTATGGCACCGATTCCTGGCAATCAGCGGCGCCGCGAGACCGTGCTTGTGGCCGCATTCGCGGGAGCGCTGGCGGTCGCCGCGATCCCCGCGGCCGCGGCGGACGCGCCGGACGGCGCGGAAAACCACGGCGCGGAAAACCTTTGTGCCCGCAGCATCACCGCAAGCGAGCCCACCAAGGGGATTCCGCGCGACCTGCTGACCGCAATATCGCTTGCCGAGTCCGGGCGCTGGGACCCGCGCAAGCGGGCAATAGTTGCCTGGCCGTGGACCATTAATGCCGGCGG
This sequence comes from Alphaproteobacteria bacterium, assembly GCA_036475545.1. GTDB lineage: Bacteria > Pseudomonadota > Alphaproteobacteria > DATDPM01 > DATDPM01 > JAZGAE01. The sequence goes on along the minus strand of JAZGAE010000085.1, from coordinate 10,830 downwards.
GCAGGGCCGGGTCTTCGCCAGCAAGGAGGCTGCGATCGCGGCGGTGAAGAAGCTTCGCGCCCGGGGCGTGACGAGCGTCGACGTCGGCTGCATGCAGGTCAACCTCCACTTCCACCCCGATGCCTTCGAAGACTTGGAAGCGGCCTTCGAGCCGGCGCGGAACGTCGCCTATGCCACAAGGTTTCTGGAGAGCTTGCGCAACGAAAAGCGGTCGTTGTCGCAGGCCGTGGCCTTCTACCATTCCTCGGCGCGCAAGTATAACCGGCCCTACCGCAAGAAGGTTTTCGAGCTGTGGAGCCAGGTCCACCGCCTTGCCGCCGAGCAGCGGCGCCAAGCGTTGATCAGGGCTTATCACGAACGCCGCGCCCAACGCGAAGCGCGCCGCAGGGCGAGAGAGGGTGGGGAACACCCGTCCTGACGGGGCGGGCCGGGCACCATCGTCGAGGACAAGGGACCGACCGTGGCGCGCCATTCCCGTTTCGCGCCGCAGGGCGAGGCGGTCGCGGGGCCGCCCGCCACCGGACCAATACCCCCATTTGGGGGAGACTTGCACGTCCAAGAGGATAAGATTGTGGTTGAAATCAAACCCGCCGGGATCGACAAGGGGACCGGGATCAAGGCTTTCGTGACGGAAATGCCGTTCGCGATCCACAGGTCGGCGTTCATCGGCGACGGCGTCACCGACGAGGGCGGGGTCAAGGCGGTCAACCGTTTCAACGGCTCCTCCGTCCGCGCCCGCAAGGGCGCGACGGCGGCGGCGCGGTGGCGTATCGGCGCCGTGGCGGAGCTCAGCCGGTGGCTGCAGAGGCTGCCCTCGGAGATCGCGGCGGACGCGCGGCGTGTTTCGGGCTCCGAGCCGGGAAAAGAGCCATGAGCGACCTCAACCTCGCGGTGATCGGCAACTGCACCTTCGGCGCGCTCATCGACCGCCGCGCGCGCATCGTCTGGTCGTGCCTGCCGCGGTTCGACGCCGAGCCCGTGTTCTGCAACCTGCTGAACGGAAACGACGACGGCGAGACGTTCGGCTTCTACGATATCGAGCTCAAGGACTTCGCGCGCAGCGAGCAGCAATACATTCACAACACGGCCGTCCTTGTCACGACCCTTTACGACCACTCCGGCGCGGCCGTCGAAATCACGGATTTCGCGCCGCGCTATGAGCAGTACGGACGGTTTTACCGGCCCGTGATGATCGTGCGGATCGTGCGGCCCGTCATCGGCGATCCGACGGTTCGCATTCGGCTGCGCCCGGCCTACGGGTACGGCCAAGGGCAGCCGGACCGGACCCATGGCAGCAACCACATCCGCTACGTGACGCCGGCCTTGACGCTCCGCCTTACGACCGATGCCCCCATTTCCTTCGTCCTGGACGAGGTTCCCTTCATCCTCGAGGAGCCGATCACGCTCATCCTCGGGCCGGACGAGAGCCTGACTCAATCGATATGCGACACCGGGCGCAATACCCTGGAGCGGACCCAACAGTACTGGCGCGAATGGACCCGCTTCCTTTCGATCCCGTTCGAATGGCAGGAGGCGGTGATCCGCGCCGCCATCACCCTCAAGCTCAGCAACTTCGAGGAAAGCGGCGCGATCATCGCCGCCATGACCACGTCCGTGCCCGAGGCCTCCGAAAGCGGGCGCAACTGGGACTATCGCTATTGCTGGCTGAGGGACGCCTATTTCGTCGTTCACGCCCTCAACCGGCTGGGGGCGACGCGCACCATGGAAGAGTACATGCGCTATATCCTCAACGTCGTGGCCACCTCGGGAAACGGGCAGTTGCAGCCGGTCTACGGAATCACGCTGGAATCGCGTCTATCCGAACGCGTCGAGAACGGGCTCGCCGGCTATCGCGGTATGCCGCCGGTGCGGGTCGGGAACCAAGCCTACGTGCAAATACAGAACGACGTGTATGGGAGCGTCGTGTTGGCCTCCACGCAGGCCTTTTTCGACGAGCGATTGACGCACCCCGGGACGGTGGAACTTTTCGAGCGGCTCGAGACTCTGGGGCAGCAGGCGATCGCCATTTACGATCAACCGGACGCAAGTCTCTGGGAGCTGCGCAACCGCAACCGGCCCCATACGTTTTCGAGCGTCATGTGCTGGGCCGCCTGCGACCGGCTGTCCAAGATCGCCGCCCGGCTTCGGCTTGCCTCCCGCGCCGAGTACTGGCGCCGGCAGGCCGACCACATCCGCGGGGTCACGCTCGAGAAGTGCTGGAACGCTGACCGGAACAGCCTGGTCAACAGCTTCGGCGGCAGCGAGGTCGACGCCAGCCTCTTGCTCCTGCACGAATTGGGGTTCGTCGAGGCCTCGGACCCGCGCTTCGTCGCCACCGTTGAAGCCGTGGGAAAAGAACTCAAGCGCGGCCCCTTCCTTTTGCGTTACGCGGCCGCGGACGATATCGGCGAGCCGGAAAACGCATTCAATGTGTGCACCTTCTGGTATATTGATGCGCTGGCCGCCTTGGGGCGCGAGGAGGAGGCCCGCGAGATGTTCGAGAACATGCTCGCGTGCCGCAACCATGTCGGCCTCCTGTCAGAGGATCTCGACCCCGGCACGCGGGAGCTCTGGGGCAATTTCCCGCAAACCTACTCGATGGTCGGCCTGATCAACTCGGCCATGCGGCTCAGCAAGACCTGGGAGGATGCATTTTGAGTCGCGTCGTCGTCGTGTCGAACCGCGTCGCGCCGATCAAGAAAGGAAATTCGAGCGTAGGGGGCCTAGCGGTCGCCATTCTCGCCGCCCTCAAGGAGACGGGCGGGCTATGGTTCGGATGGAACGGCGAGGTCGTTGGAACGCCGCGGGAAGAGCCGGACATTTTTCCCGTGGGGCGGCTTACCTACGCCACCATCGACCTCACCCACAAGGATTACGACGAATACTACAACGGATACTCCAACGGGACGCTCTGGCCTCTCTTTCACTATCGCCTCGATCTCGCCTCGTTCAGCCGCCGCAATTACGAAGGCTACCTCAGAGTCAACGGGCTGTTCGCGCGCAAGCTCATTCCCCTGCTCCAGGACGACGACCTCATCTGGGTTCATGATTATCACCTGTTTTACATGGGCGAGGAGCTACGGCGCAGGGGCTTGAAGAATCGGATCGGGTTCTTCCTGCACACGCCCTTTCCGGCGACGGAGGTCCTGGTGGCGCTGCCCGAACACGAGTCCTTGGTGCGGGCCATGTGCGCCTACGACCTTCTGGGATTCCAGACCGAGAACGACCTGCGGGCCTTCAAGGACTACATCGCGTTCGAGACCGGGGGGGAATCGCGCCCGGACGGCACCATCCAGGCCTTTGGCCGGACGTTTCAAGCCAAGGTCTTCGCCATCGGAATCGACACCGAAGGGATCGCCCGGGACGCGGTCGCCGCAGAGAGCACCACGACGACCCAGCGGCTGAAAGAGAGCCTGCTCGACCGCAATCTCATCATCGGCGTCGATCGCCTGGATTACAGCAAGGGTTTGGTGCCGCGGTTCCTGGCGTTCGCCCGACTCCTCGAGATCTACCCGACGAACCGGACCCGGGTCACGATGCTGCAGATCGCCCCGCCGTCGCGCAGCGACGTGCCCGAATACCTGGAATTGCGGCGCGCCCTTGAGGAAACGGCGGGTAAGATCAACAGCCGCTTCGCCGAGTTCGATTGGATCCCGATCCGTTACCTCAACAAGGCCTTCAAGCAGAGCACCTTGATCGGCTTCTACCGGATCAGCGAAATCGGACTGGTCACCCCGCTCAGGGACGGAATGAACCTGGTGGCCAAGGAATATGTGGCGGCACAGAACCCGGCCGATCCGGGAGTGCTGGTCCTGTCGCGCTTCGCCGGGTCTGCGCGCGAGCTGGATGCCGCGCTCATCGTCAACCCTTTCGACATCGACGGGGTGGCGGACGCCCTGCAGACGGGTCTGGAAATGTCGCAGGACGAGCGGCGCGAGCGTTGGGCCGCGATGATGGCGATGCTTCGCCGTAACGACGTAACGAGCTGGCGCAAAGGTTTCATCGGCGCGCTCCAACGAAGTCCCAGCCAGGCGCTGGAAGTGGCGCCGTGACGGCAGCGGGCGGCGCGCGGCTGCGGCTGCTCGGCGACGTCGGCGGGACCAGCGCGCGCTTCGTCTTGCAGGCCGGCGACGCGCCGCCGAGACATTCGGCCACCCTTGCCAGCGCGGACTACGCGGAGCTCGCCGCCGCGGTGGCGGCCTATCTCGAAGCCGAGGCGCCGCAGGCGAGCCCGGACGCGGCCGCCTTCGCCGTCGCCGCGCCGGTGACGGGCGACCAAGTGCAAATGACGAACAGTCCGTGGTCCTTCTCCATAGAAGGGCTCAGGCGACGGCTCGAGCTCGACCGCCTGACCGTCATCAACGACTTCACCGCCATCGCGCTGTCGGTGCCGCGGCTGGGCGACGAGGATCTTTCCCGGATCGGCGGCGGCGCGCGGACACCGGGCGCGCCGATCGCGGTGCTGGGACCCGGGACCGGGCTCGGCGTGTCGGGGCTGATCCCGGTCGAGCCGGACAGGGGCGGCGGGGGCTGGAGTCCGCTGGCCACGCAAGGCGGTCACGTGACGCTCGCGCCCGCCAACGACCGAGAGGCCGACGCGCTGGCCGTCATTCGCCGCGAGTTCGGTCACGCCTCGGCCGAACGGGTGCTGTCGGGCCAGGGCCTCGTCACCCTGTGCCGGGCGCTGGCCGAGGTCACGGGCGGCGGCGAGGCGCCGGAGACGCCCGAAGAGGTGACCGGCCAGGCGCTGGCGGGAGGCTCGGCCCTGTGCGCGGCGGCGCTCGAGATGTTCTGCGCCATGCTCGGGACCGTCGCCTCGAACCTGGCGTTGACGCTGGGCGCCCGCGGCGGGGTATTCATCGCGGGCGGCATCGTCCCCAAGCTGGGCGCGGCCTTTGCCGCCTCGCCGTTTCGCCAGCGCTTCGAGGACAAGGGGCGGTTCTCGGACTATCTGGCGGCGATCCCCACCTACGTCATCACCCGCGAGGCGCCGGCACTGCTGGGGCTCGCCAGCCTGCCCGACGGCAACGACGGCTAGGCCCGGCTCGAAACTCGGGATGGTCCGAAGGAGACGACCGGGGCGCGGGCGACCTGGGGCTGCGGCTCGGGCGGTCGCGCCTCACCGTTCGCCGGGAAATCCTTGACAAACGGGCATTAAGTGCATATACTCTCTTTTGCCATGGCACGCGAGACGGGATCGATTCGGGACGACAGGGTGATGGACCCCACACAGTGCACCTGCTTCCACCTGCGCAAGGCGTCCCGTTCCGTGACGCAGATGTTCGCCGGCTATATGCAGCCCAGCGGCCTCGAGCCGACGCAGTTTGGGCTTCTGACCATTCTCGCCCAGGGGGGCTCCCTTTCCATCAATCAGTTGGCCGATCGCCTGGTCATGGACCGGACGACGCTGACGCGCAACCTCAAGCCGGTCGAACGGCAAGGCCTGGTCAAGGTCGTCCCGGGCGAAGACAGGCGCATGCGGATCGTGACGCTGACGGCGCGCGGACGGGCGAAGCTTGAGGAGGCGCTGCCGCTGTGGCGCGCGGCGCAGAAGGAAATCATCAAGAGACTCGGCGGGAAGCGTTGGTCCGCGCTGATCTCGGAGCTCTCGGCCACGGTTGACGCGGCCCGCGCCCCGTAAGGTCTTTCCGCATAAGCCCGTAAGGTCTTTCCGCATAAGAGTGTGCATGCGCTCGCCTCGGCCCGGCCTTCCTAATGGAAGTCCCGGGACGGGAACAGCGCCTTCGCCTGGTCGCGGGGGTGGCGCGGCGCGGCGCGTGACGGCCTCCCAGGGTCACGGCATCCTCTGGCTTTCGGGCGGTGGGGCAGCCCTCTTGTTCTTGTTCTGTTCTACCCCTTGGCCGCGTCCCGAGCCAAGCCCGCGCCACCGGCCCGGAGCCGGCAAATAGAGTTTGCCCGAGCCCCGCCCATGTAATAGAACATCACGGGTTCCCTCTCTTCCGGGGTGCGGAGGGAGAGGCAGGGTAAGGGGAGAAACGCGCCAAATCGTCGCAACCAAGGGCTCGATCCTTGACAAGGCGGAGTCGCGCACGTTTCCTTTTGTGAAAAATTAACCAAGGCCCGCATAAAATCTGGGCCGAATTCAGCCGGGGGGGAAAACCTTTGACACTGGCCGATTGGGGAAACCGGCCGATGCCCGTGAGGCAGGCAGGGACGCGGATCGCGCTTGTTTGCGCGGCGATTGCCATTGCCATCGGCATGCTCTTGAGCCCGACCTCTTCGGGCCATTCCGATCACTCGACGGCCGCCGCGGCCACCCTGAACGGCAAGGTGACGGAGCCTCCCGAGGTTGCCGCGCCGGCCGAGGCCAAGCCTGTGTTGGCGTCAAAGCCCGGCAGCCGCGTCGTGCGCGTGAAAAAGGGCGACACGCTGATGGACATCCTGGTCAAACAGGGCGTGCCGCGCCCCGAGGCCCACGAGGCGATCACCGCGCTGGCGAAGGTCTTCAACCCGCGCAAGCTGATGGCGGGACAGGACATCACGCTCACCTTCGGCCCCGGCGAGAGCGGCAACGGAACGCAAGCGACAGCGGCAGCCACGCTCCAGGCGCTCAGGCTCGAGGCCGACTTCGACCGCGAGGTCGGGGCCGAGCGCGAGGCCGCCGGGGGATTCGGCCCGGTCGAGCTTCGGCGCGAATTCACGGTCGAGGTGGTGCGGACCGGTGGGGAAATCGAAACCAGCCTGTTCGAGGCGGCGCAGGCCGCCGACCTTCCGCCGAAGGTGCTGATCGAATTGATCCGCGCGTATTCCTACGACGTGGACTTCCAGCGCGATCTCCAGCCGGGCGACTCCTTCGAGGTCATGTTCGAACAGCGCGTGGATACCGAGCGCAAGGTCACCCAGACCGGCGACATCCTGTTTGCCTCCATGACCCTGAGCGGCGACAAGCTTTCCGTTTACAGGTACGCGGTGAAGAAAGGCGATCCCGGATTCTTCAACGAGAAGGGCGAGAGCGTCCGCAAGGCGCTGCTTCGCACGCCCGTCGACGGGGCCAGGCTCTCGTCGCGCTACGGCAAGCGCAAGCACCCGGTGCTGGGGTACACCCGGATGCATCGCGGCATCGACTTCGCGGCGCCCAAGGGCGCGCCCATCATCGCCGCCGGCGACGGCTTCGTTGCCAAGGCGGGGCGCAACGGCAATTACGGCAAGTACATCGAGATCCGGCACAACGCGGAGTACCACACCGCCTATGGGCACTTGAGCCGCTTCGCCAAGGGTCTCCACAAGGGCAAGCGGGTGAAGCAGGGCCAGGTGATCGGCTACGTCGGCTCGACGGGGCTTTCGACCGGCCCGCACCTCCACTTCGAGGTCATCCGCGACAAGCGCAAGATCAATCCCCTGAGCGTGAAGCTGCCCTCGGGCCACAAGCTCAAGGGGGCGGACCTCGAGAAGTTCCTCGCGGCCAAGGGGAAGATCGACAAGAAGCTGGCCGCGCTTCCCCTCGAAACCAAGGTCGCGAGCGCCAAGTAGGGCTCACCACGCGCCTATTTCTACGCGAATCGCGGCGCGGTCCCGCGCCGCCGCAAGAAAGCCGGCCCGAGAGTCTTCCGGGCCGGCTTTTTCAAGGGCGTGAGGGGACGGTCAGGCCGCTTCGGCCTTGACCCCGTTGATGACGAGGCCGGTCTCGTCCGCGGTGACGCTCACGGGCTCGCCTTCCCGCACCTTGCCTCCGAGGATGAGGCTCGCGATCGGGTTCTGAAGGGTGCGCTGGATCAGGCGCTTCAGGGGCCTGGCCCCGTAGACCGGATCGTAGCCGGCCTCGGCCAGCCAGCTCTTCGCGTTTTGGTCCAGCTCCAGCGTGATCTGCCGATCGGCCAGCATCGTCTCCAACCGCGCGAGCTGGATGCCCACGATCTTGGTCATATGCCCGCGGTCCAAGCGGTGGAACAGGAGGATCTCGTCCAGGCGGTTGAGAAACTCCGGCCGGAAGGCCGCGTGCACCGCATCCATGACCTCGTCTCGCACCGCGTCCACGTCCTGGCCCTCGGGGATGCCCGCGATGACGTCGCTTCCCAGGTTCGAGGTCAGCACGATGAGCGTGTTGCGGAATCCGACCGTGCGCCCGTGCCCGTCGGTGAGCCGGCCGTCATCCAGCACCTGTAGGAGCAGGTTGAAAACGTCCGGGTGCGCCTTCTCCACCTCGTCGAAGAGGATGACCTGATAGGGCCGGCGCCTGACGGCCTCGGTCAACGCGCCACCCTCCTCGAAACCGACGTAACCGGGCGGCGCTCCGATGAGCCGGGCCACGCTGTGCTTTTCCATGTACTCCGACATGTCGATGCGGACAATCGCCGCCTCGTTGTCGAACAGGTACTCGGCCAAGGCCTTGGTGAGCTCCGTCTTGCCGACGCCGGTGGGCCCCAGGAACAGGAACGAACCGATCGGGCGGTTCGGGTCCTGGAGCCCGGCGCGCGCGCGTCTGACGGCGTTGGCGACGGCCTCGACCGCCTCGTCCTGGCCGACGACCCGGCGGCTCAGGCTCTCCTCCATGTGGAGGAGCTTGTCCCGCTCGCTGGCCATCATCTTCTCCACCGGGACGCCGGTCCAGCGCGAGACGACGCCGGCGACGTCCGCGTCGGTCACCACTTCGTCGAGCATGCGATGGGGCGCCGCGCCGTCGATCTCGCCGAGCTTCTTCTCGAGCTCGGGGATGATGCCGTACATGAGCTCGCCGGCACGGGCCAGGTCCCCCTGGCGCTGGACGATCTCGAACTCGCCGCGGGCCCGGTCGAGCCGCTCCTTGAGCTTGTGGGCCTGGGCCAGCTCCTCCTTCTCCGCCTGCCACACGGCGGTCAAATCGGCGGAGCGCTTCTCGAGCTCCTCCAGTTCCGCGACCAGCTTCTCGAGCCGCTCGTTCGACGCCGGATCGGTCTCCTTCTTGAGGGCCTCGCGCTCGATCTTGAGCTGAATGATCCGGCGGTCCAGCTCGTCGATCTCCTCGGGCTTGGAGTCCACCTCCATGCGCAGCCGGCTCGCCGCCTCGTCGATGAGGTCGATCGCCTTGTCGGGCAGGAAACGGTCGGTGATGTAGCGGTTAGACATGGTCGCCGCGGCGACGATGGCGCCGTCGGTGATCCGCACCCCGTGGTGCAGCTCGTACTTCTCCTTGAGGCCGCGCAGGATCGAGACGGTTTCCTCCACCGACGGCTCGGAGACGAACACCGGCTGGAAGCGGCGCGCCAGCGCCGCGTCCTTTTCCACATGCCTGCGGTACTCGTCCAGCGTGGTCGCCCCGACGCAGTGCAGGTCGCCCCGGGCCAGCGCGGGTTTGAGCATGTTGGAGGCGTCGATGGCGCCCTCGGCGGCGCCCGCGCCGACGAGGCTGTGCAGCTCGTCGATGAAGAGGACGATCTCGCCGGCGGCCGCGGTGATCTCGGAAAGCACCGCCTTGAGACGCTCCTCGAATTCGCCCCGGAACTTGGTGCCGGCCACCAGGGCGCCCAGGTCGAGCGCCATCAGCCTCTTGCGCTTGAGCCCCTCCGGCACGTCGCCGTTGACGATGCGCTGGGCCAGGCCCTCGACGATGGCGGTCTTGCCCACCCCCGGCTCGCCGATCAGCACCGGATTGTTCTTGGTCCGGCGCGCGAGCACCTGGATGGTGCGGCGAATCTCCTCGTCGCGGCCGATCACCGGGTCGAGCTTGCCCTCGCGCGCCGTCGCGGTCAGGTCGCGGGCGTACTTCTCGAGCGCGTCGTAAGTGTCCTCGGCGGTGGCGGTGTCCGCCCTGCGGCCCTTGCGCATCGCCTCGATCGCCTGGTTGAGCGCCTGAGGCGTCACGCCCGCGTCCTTGAGCACGTCCGCCGCGGACGTGCCGGCGCTCAAGCTGAGCGCGAGAAGGAGGCGTTCGGCGGTGACGAAGCCGTCGCCGGCTTTCTCGGCCAGCTCCTGGGCCGCCTCGAACACGCGCGCGGTCTCGGGCCCGAGGTAGATCTGCCCGCCGCCGCCCTCGACTTCCGGCAGCTTGCCGAGCTCGGCCTCCGTTCGCTCAAGTGCGCGGGCGGCATCGCCGCCGGCGGCGGCGACGAGGCGCGCCGCCAGGCCTTCCTTGTCGTCCAGCAGGACCTTGAGGAGATGGACCGGCGTCAGTTGCTGGTGGTTGCGCCGCAGCGCCAGTCCTTGCGCCGACTGGATGAATCCGCGCGATCTCTCGGTGAATTTGTCGAAATCCATAGTATCTATCCGTCCAGTAATAGGCCCCCTTAATAATTAAGGCGGGTTTAAATATCGGACCCTTGCGGCATCCGGCTACTCTATATGGCCGCGGAATCCCCCATCTCAAGGGCGATGCCATGCCGGAAACGATAGGCGCTCGCGCCCACGCGGAGGGCCGATGGGGCCGGAATTTCGACGAGATCGGGACCGTGTCCCGGTCGAGACAGCAGCCAAGTTTCTTCAATGGCATGAGGAAAAAGCCCGCCGGGCCGAGGCGATCGGGGAGGGCGGGGCAACCTCGAGTGAGTGTCGTCCCCATGGCGATCGCCGTGACCCATGTCTACCGCGACCGCGTCAAGAGGCTGAGCGGAGAGCCGTTGGCGCATGTCGATCTCACCCCGGGCGAGGGGCTGCCCCACGACCGGCGCTTCGCCATGGCCAGCGGCACCACCCAATTCGACCCGGCGAAGGAGCGTTATTTCGACTTTTCGCGCTTGTTTGGCGCCTCCGTCCGGGTGGCCGCGATCCGCTGCTCAAGATCGGCCATGACTGTTGGCAGCATGATCAGCAAATCCGCGAGCAAGCGGATGGCCTGAAGCGAGCGGTCCTCGATATCCTTGAGTTGAACCAGACGGTCGCCGGCCTTATTGCGCCCGC
>JAZGAE010000084.1:0-8376 GCA_036475545.1 Alphaproteobacteria bacterium | reverse complement strand
GCGGGCGCACACGAGGCGGGTGATCGTTTCCCGCTCGGCCGCGTCGAACTCCTGGTCCATCGTCGCCGCCTCGACCAGAAGCGCGGCCGCCGCCAGCTGCATCTCGCCGGCGCCGTGCCCGGCGCCGGCGGCCGAAGGCCGGCCGCCGCGGTCCCGGAAAAGCGCCTTGATGCGGTCGATCATGGTCCTCCCTATCATACGGCACGCATCCGCTTCAACCCCCGGAAAAGTACGGGTTTCCGGCACGTCTGGGCGGCCGGAACGGGGCCTCCATCAGGCGGCGGAGGAGCTTCCCGGGGCCGCCGGCGGGGGCACCAAGAGGCACCCTCCGGCGCCGACTAGTCCGTGCCCTTGAACCACTGGATGGCGCGCCGCGCCGCCTTGGTGGGCCGGCCCTCGCCACGGTCGCGCGGGGCGGCGGGCGCCTCGAGGCGGGCTTCGCCGGCAGGCGGCGACGCCGGAGAAAGGTCCTCGTAGAGCTCGTGGGCCACGGCCGCGGAGCCGCGCCTGTCCGCCAGCGCCTTGACCCGGACCACCCGAATGCGGCGGCCCTGAGGGAAGGTCAGCACGTCGCCGGGGCGCAGCACGCGGTGCGCCTTGCGGACGATCTCGCCGCTCACCCTCAGCTTGCCGGAGGTGCAGAACTCGGAGGCCCGCACGCGGCTCCTGAAGAAACGCGCGTACCAGAGCCACTTGTCGACGCGCAGACCGGCGGTCCCCGTTTCGTCCACCGCCGCGCCGTCGGCGCTGGTGCGGTGGCTCACGGCGCGAATTCCAGGTCGCGCAGCTTGGCGAAAGGCGAATCGGCGCGGCCGGAGGGCCGCGCGCGCCGCTTCGCCCGCGTCCGGGCTCCGCTTCCCGCCTTCGGCCGACGCCTGCCGCGCCGGAAGGTAACGCCGATTTCCCCGTCCTCCGCAGTAAAGCCAAGGCCCAAAAGGATCGGCACCAGTTCCCGCGCGCCGCAGCCGGCCAGCCTGGTGAGGGCCGCGGTAACGATGAACGCGCCCTGCCGGCCGAGCCTGCCCGCCTCGTCCGCGAGTCTCTCCACCTGATCCACGCGGAGCGCCCGGCCGCCGCCGTCGCCGTCGTGAAAGGGTCGATAGCCGATCGCGGCGTAAAAGGAATCCGGCAGGGCGTCGCCGAGGGGAACGGAGACGGCACCGCCGGCGGGGGCCTCGGGGGGCGTGCCGGGCCCGTTGTGGGCCGCCCACAGGAGCGCCCTTGTTTCCACCGCCGCCGGCTTCAGAAGCGCGGGAATGTACACGCTCTGGCTTCCGACGCGGATGCCGAGCCGGCGCAAGGCCCCGCGGTCGGCGGCAGCGAGGGCCGCGACCTCGGCCTGGCACGCGGACCTTGGCAGCGAGCCCAGGGACTCCCACAGCTGAAAGACGAGCCCGCGCGCGGGCCCGGCGAGGTCCGCCTGCCGCGCCCGCAAGAGGGGCGCGAGCCGCGCCGCAAGATGGCAGCCGCACCATGCCTCCAGGCGGCGGCGCACGCGCTCCCGCAAGGCTGCGTCCAGGAGGTCGCTCGTCAGCGGTTCCACCCGCGGGCTCGGCAGGCTTGCTCCCGGCGCAAGGCGGGCCACCGGAGCCCCCCGCCAGGTCAGGCGGCCGTCGGCGCCGACGGCGAAGGCCTCGTCCGGCTCGCCCTCGAACCGCTTGACGCGCCGGGCAATCTCGCGCAGCAGCACACGGCGCGCCGCATTGACGAACGCCTTGCGGTCGTCACGGGCCTCGGCGGGCTCGGGATGGAAGCGGAAGCCATCGAGTCGACCGATCGGCTCGCCTTCGACGATGACCTCGCCCGAGTCGCGGACCGCGGCGATCAGATCGGTCCGCTCCTTGAGCCGACTCAAGAGCAGCGCCGTGCGGCGGTCCACGAAACGCTGGGTGAGGCGATCGTGCAGGGCGTCGGAGAGCTTGTCCTCGAGCGTCCGGCTTCGCTCCTGCCAATGCGCCGAGTCGGCGAGCCAATCGCCGTGATAGGCCACATAGGTCCAGGTGCGGACGTGGGCGATGCGGGCGGCCAACGTGTCGATGTCGCCGTCGGTGCGCTCGAGCCGCGCAATCGCCTTTGCCACCCAGTCCTCGGGCAGGCATCCCTCCGGGCCCACGAGGTGAACGTAAATCTGCTTCAAGAGCCGGGTGTGGACCTCGCTCAGGATCTTGCGGTAATCGGGGATCCGGCAAACGTCCCACAACAGGCGCACGGCGTGCGGAGTAGAGGCGAGCCGCGCCACCTCCTCGTCGCGGGAAAGCGCCCTCAGCGTCAGATGGTCGTCGGCTTCGCGCGCGCGCATGAGCTGCGGCGCCGGCGGGGGCTCCTCCAGGCTTGCGAGCAGCGCCTTGGGCGAGGAAAAACTCAAGCTCGAGTTGCGCCAGAAGATGCCCGCCAGCGACGGAAAGCGGTGTTCCTCGACGGCCGCCACGGTGTCGGCGTCCAAGGGGCCGATCTCGGTGGTGGTGCCGAAGGTGCCGTCGTTCATGTGGCGCCCCGCCCGCCCCGCGATCTGGGCGATCTCGGGCGCCGACAATGGGCGCGCATGCCTGCCGTCGAACTTCGCGAGCCGGGCGAAGGCGACGTGGTCGATGTCCATGTTGAGGCCCATGCCGATGGCGTCGGTGGCGATGATGTAGTCGACCTCGCCCGACTGGTACATGGCGACCTGGGCGTTGCGGGCCCGCGGGCTCAAGGCCCCGAGCACGACCGCGGCGCCGCCCTGGTGGCGACGGGTGAGTTCGGCCAGCATGTACACGTCCGCCGCCGAGAAGGCCACCGCCGCGCTCCGGCGCGGCAGCCGCGTGATCTTCTTCGGCCCGACGTAACTCAGCGTCGAGAAGCGCGGGCGGGTGACGAACTCGGCCTCGGGGACCAGCCGGCGGATCAAGGAGCGGATCGTCTCGGCGCCAAGGAACATGGTCTCCTCTTCCCCGCGCGCATGAAGCAGGCGGTCGGTGAAGACGTGGCCGCGGTCGGGGTCGGCGGCGAGCTGGATCTCGTCGATGGCCAGGAACGCCACGCGCCGGTCCAGCGGCATCGACTCGACGGTGCAGAAGAAGTAGGCGGCACGACTCGGAACGATCTTTTCCTCGCCCGTGACGAGCGCCACCGAGCCCGGCCCCTTGAGCCGGACGATGCGGTCGTAGTTCTCCCTGGCCAGCAACCGCAGCGGGAAGCCGATCATGCCGGAGGCGTGCCCCAGCATGCGCTCGATGGCGAGATAGGTCTTGCCGGTGTTGGTGGGGCCGAGCACCGCCGTGACACGCGGCGAGAAGCGGTCGTGCGGCATGCCCGGAGGATGGGGCTTTCCCGCCCCCAATGCAAGGCGCGGGTTCCGCCGATGCCTCGGCCTTGCCCCCGATGCGCGTGCCGCGCGCCGTCGCAAATAGAGGACAGGCGCGGTTACGGCGGGCCGCCGTCGCCCGGCACCAGCGGCACGAAGGCGACCGGCAGCAGCGGCCGCTCGCGGACCTCTCCTTCCGGGTCCTTTTCCACGACCACCAGATCCTGCGAGAAGTAGGGCTCGCCCACGGGCAGCACCATGCGCCCGCCGGGCTTGAGCTGCTCGAGCAAGCGCGGCGGCGTGTGCGGCGTCGCGGCGGTGACGATGATGGCATCGAAGGGCGCGTGCTCGGGCCAGCCATCGTTGCCGTCGCCCACGCGCAGCTCGACATTCCGGCAGCCGAGGGCCGCGAGCTTCTCGCCCGCCCGCTCGGACAGCTCCCTCACGCACTCGACGCTGTAGATCCGCTCCGCGAGTTCCGCCAGCACCGCCGCCTGATACCCGGAGCCCGTGCCGATCTCCAGCACCACGTGGTGGGGCTCGAGGTCCAAGAAGTCGGTCATGATGGCGACGATATAGGGCTGGGAGATGGTCTGGCCAAGGCCGATGGGAAGCGCGGCGTTGACGTAGGCGAGGCTCAACTCGGCTTCGGGCACGAAGGCGTGGCGCGGCACCTTGGCGATCGCTGCCCGGACCCTGGGGTCGATCTTGGGCCGGCCGGTCCAAGCGGCGGTGTTCCGGTACTCGGCCTCGATGTCACGAAGCAACTGCTCCCGTTCCTCTTGGAACTCGTCCTCTTTTTCCACGCCGACTCGCCCCTCGTCGAGGCCCGCCCCGCCTGGGCGCGATGCCAGCCCCAATTGCAGCCGATTCGCGCGGTCCATGCAACCGTGCCGCCGCCCGACGCCGCAACCGCGGGAGCGCGCGGCCCGCCCATTGGCAGCCGTTCGTGCTATGCTTGCGTGCTCGAGCGCGAACACGGAGCCGTCCACACCGAAGCGAGGACAGATGAGCCTGACGCTGTCCAGTTCCGGCTTTTCCCATGGCGAGAGGATCCCTCGGCGCTACACCTGCGAGGGCGAGGATCTGTCGCCGCCGCTCGCTTGGTCGGACGCGCCCGATGGCACCGCGAGCCTCGTGCTCCTTTGCGACGACCCGGACGCCCCGAGGGGAACCTGGCACCACTGGGCCGCATACGACATCCCCCCGGATACCGCATCCCTCGAAGAAGGTTATCCGACGGATGCCGCCGTCGGTCAGGTGCATCAGGCCGTGACCGACTTCGGCCGCACCGGCTACGGCGGTCCCTGCCCGCCGCCGGGCCACGGGACCCATCATTACTTCTTTAAGCTGCTGGCGCTCGACGTGGCGCGCCTGGAGTTGCCGGCCGGCGCCAAGTGCGAGGATGTGGAGAAGGCCGCCGAGCCCCACGTGCTCGCCCGGGCCAAGCTCATGGGCACCTATTCCCGCGATTGAGTCCCGCCAGGGGGTCGGCGCGCCCCGGGGCGCGGCCGGCGCCGGGCCTACTCGACGATGTGGTGCTTGCCGATGAGCTTGACGGTGCTCGCCTGCGGGCCCTTCTCGCCCTCCCCCTCGGCCTCGACGACGCGGACCTCGGAGCCGACCTCGAGCTTGTCGAAGGCGCCGTTCACGACGCTGTTGCCGTGGAAATAGATCTCGCGCCCGTCGGCTGTTCGGATGAAGCCGTATCCTTGCGCCGGAAACAGCCGGATCACGCGACCGTGGCCCGGGGCCTCGTGGGCCTTGACCTGCCCCCGGCGGCGGCGGACGTAGTCTTGAATTTGCCGTTGCGCCGCGTTGAAGGCGTCGCGGATGGCGACATACACGTCCTCATGGGCGTGGTTCAACTGCGGCTCGCGGTTGACCACGATGTCGGCCCCGGGAAGGCTGACGTCGATGCGCACCACATAGAGCCGCCCCTTGTGGTTGCGGCGGTGAGGCGCTTCGACGACGATCCGGCAACTCGTGATGCGGTCGTAGAACTCCTCGAGCTTCGTCGCTCGCTCGCGGATTTTGGCCTCGATGGCCTCGGATGAATCGATGTCGTGAAAGGTGAGTTGCAGGGGCACCTGCATGGGGCCGGGATCTCCCATACCGTCGTCGATCAGGCCTCGTTCCGCGAGCCCGACGTCGCCGCGCCCACGTCATGGCGCCGCTCGGCGTGACCCGCGCCGGACCACGACACCGCGGCACCCTGACGGGGCCTTGCGCCCGCCGTCCCGCGATCCCGCACCCCGATGCGGCAACCGCAGAGGGGCTTGCACCGCCCGTGTATACTTCCACATATCACGTGCGGTTGTCTCTAGGGCGCATCCGTTTTTCGAGTAGGGCCCGGTTGGACATGGCAGAAGAAAGTTTCGGTTTCCAGGCCGAGGTCAGCAAGCTCCTCGATATTGTCGCCAACTCGCTTTACAGCAACAAGGCGGTCTTCCTG
Organism: Alphaproteobacteria bacterium; assembly: GCA_036475545.1. Classification (GTDB taxonomy): domain Bacteria; phylum Pseudomonadota; class Alphaproteobacteria; order DATDPM01; family DATDPM01; genus JAZGAE01. The sequence continues at coordinate 2,638 of JAZGAE010000084.1, read as the reverse complement.
CGCGAGCTGATCTCGAATTCCTCGGACGCCTGCGACCGGCTGCGCTACGCGGCGCTGACGCAGCCGGAACTGGTCAAGGAAGACCCCGACCTCAAGGTGACGCTTTCCATCGACGCGCCGGCGCGCACCATCACCATCGCCGACAACGGGATCGGCATGAACCGCGAGGACCTGGTCGAGAACCTGGGCACCATCGCGCGCTCCGGCACGGCCGCCTTCATGGACCAGCTCACGGGTGACAAGGGCACGGACATGGCGTTGATCGGCCAGTTCGGCATCGGCTTCTATTCCGCCTTCATGGTGGCCGAGCGCGTCGACGTGCTGACCCACAAGGCGGGCGAGCAGAGGGGTTGGCGCTGGCGCTCGTGCGGCAAGGGCGAGTTCACCATCGCCGCGGTGCCGCAGGCGGCCCGCGGGACCGCGGTGACGCTGCACTTGCGCAAGGGCGAGGACGAGTTCCTGGACCCGGGCCGGATCCGCCGCATCGTCCAGACCTACTCCGATCACATACCGCTCCCCATCGTGCTCAAGGGCGCGCCGGGGAAGGACGGCGAGGAACAGGGCGGGGAGGAGACGCTCAACGCCGCCTCGGCACTGTGGGTCCGCCCCAAATCGGAGATCACCCCGGACCAGTACAAGGAGTTCTACCACCACGTCGGCCACGCCTTCGACGATCCGTGGCTGACGCTGCACACCAAGGTGGAAGGGGTGATCGCGTACACGAGCCTGCTCTTCGTCCCATCGGTCAGGCCCATCGACCTGTTCCACCCCGACCGCAAGCACCGCATCAAGCTTTACGTCCGGCGCGTCTTCGTCACCGACGACTGCGAGGGCCTGATGCCTTCGTACCTGCGCTTCGTTCGCGGAATCGTGGACTCCGAGGACCTGCCGCTCAACATCAGCCGCGAGATGCTCCAGCACAACCCGGTGGTCGGCAAGATCCGCTCGGGGCTCGTCAAGCGCATCCTCGACGGGCTGAAGAAGAGGGCCGACAACGACGGCGAGGACTACGCCAAGTTCTGGGACAGCTTCGGAGCGGTGCTCAAGGAGGGCATCTACGAGGACTCCGCCCGCCGCGACGAGCTCCTCGAGCTTTCGCGTTTCCGCAGCACCGCGGGGGCGGGGTTGGTGAGCCTCTCCGAGTATGTGGCACGCATGGCCGAGGGCCAGGACGCCATCTTCCACATCACCGGCGAGGAGAGGGACTCGCTCGCCGCGAGCCCCCAGATCGAGGGGCTCAAAGCCCGCGGTGTGGAGGTGCTGCTGCTCACCGACCCGGTGGACGACTTCTGGGTCCCGGCGGTGGGCGACTTCCAGGGCAAGCCCTTCCGCTCGGCGACCAAGGGGGGCGTGACTCTGGACAAGATCAAGCCCCGCGAAGGGGCCCACGAGGAGCCCGAAGAAGGGGCTGCCGAACCGCCCGCGGCGGCGCCCGGCCTCGACGCGCTCATCGCCCTCCTCAAGGAGGCGCTCAAGGGGGCGGTCAAGGACGTGCGCGTGTCCGAACGCCTCACCGAAAGCCCCGTGTGCCTCGTCGCCGACGAAGGCGACATGGACATGCATCTGGAGCGAATGCTGATGCAGCACCAACGGGTGGCCGTCTGCTCGCCGAGGATCCTGGAAATCAACCCCTCGCACGAGCTCATCCGCCGCCTCGCGGCCGCGGCGGCGGCAAAGGGCGAGGCGGCCGCTTGCCAGACCCTCGCCGATGCGCCCCACCTGTTGCTCGATCAGGCGCGTATCGTGGAGGGCGAGCCGCTGCCCGATCCGGGCGCCTTCTCGCGCCGCCTCGCGCGGGTGATGGAACGGGGGCTCCCGGAGGGCGACTCCAACCGCTAGAGCATAATCCGGGGTGAGCGCGGGCCGGGCCGGCCGGTCAGCGCATCTCTCTCAGGGACACCTTGGCGGCCCCTAAGATGGGGCCCGCTTCCTCGGATTGAAGGATGACCACGCAACCGTCGCGGTCCTCGTCCGTCAGCTGGCTCAACGGCACGGAGACCTGGAGCGCCTCCCCGGTCCAGCTGCCGATCCGATGGATGTCGCGGACCACGTTGGCGTTGGTCAACGTCCGCCCCTCGTTCTCGCCCCGCTCGACGTGGGTGACGTGCTCGCGGTCGTATTCGATCAGCCACACCGCCGCCGTCCCTTCGTAGTCGGCCGCGGGGATGGCGACGGCGATGCTATCGTCGCCGAGGGCGGTCGCCGTGACCGGGACCCGAAGCCGTTTGCGCCGCGACTCGCGCTCGATGATGCGGCTGACCAGCTCGCGCCTCGATCCCACCTCCGCGGCGATGCCGTCGATCACCATCTCCGGGGTGTAGACGTAGCGCTGGTGGAGCGCGCGGCCATAGGCGCGCTGGCGCGAGGTGTTGGTGTGGCTGGCGAAGGGATCGCGCCAACCGATGTAATCCCAGTAGGTGACGTGGAAGGAGAGCGCGATGACGTCGTCGCGCCGGCTCAACTCGCGCAGGAAAGCGTCCGCCGGCGGGCAGGACGAGCAGCCCTGCGAGGTGAACAGCTCGACCACCGTCGTGGAGGAAGCGGGCCCGACCGGCGGCCCGGTTTCGCCGCCCGCCACCTGGGATTGGCCCGCCACGAAAACGAGCGCCACGCCCACGCCCGAGAGTAGGGCGGATCG
>JAZGAE010000083.1:0-11190 GCA_036475545.1 Alphaproteobacteria bacterium | reverse complement strand
TAGCCGAAGCCCGACCAAGCTGATCGTCATGGGCGCGCGCCGGGCCTGATTAAGCGGCGGCGTCGAGGCGGCGGCGGATGTCCGCGACGACGGCCTCGAACATGGCTTCACTCAGGCGACCGGTGTTGAGGTTGTAGCGCGAGCAGTGGTAGCTGTCGGCGAGGACCGGACCGGCGGGCAACTCGTGGAAGGCGCCATGGCGGAACGGCGTGGCCGCGCGCTTGAGCCCGAGGGCGGCGAGCACCGCGCCATGGGCGATGGCGCCGAGCGCCAGGACGATTTCGAGATCGGGAAGGGCGGCGATTTCCGCTTCGAGAAACCGGCGGCAGGTGCCGACCTCGGCTGCCGTCGGTTTGTTTCCCGGGGGCACGCACCGCACCGCGTTGGTGATGCGGCAGCCCTTGAGCCGAAGCCCGTCGTTCGCCCGCGCTTGGTATGAGCCGGCGGTGAAGCCAAACCGTTTCAGGGTGGGGAAGAGGATGTCGCCCGCGAAGTCGCCGGTGAAGGGGCGGCCCGTCCGGTTCGCGCCCCTCAGCCCCGGCGCGAGGCCGACGACGAGCAACCCGACGCCCGCGGTGGCCTGTCGGCCCGGCGGCGCGAAGGAGGCGACCGGCGCATTGTGCCAGTCAGGATGGGCGTGGCGGTTGGCATCGCGGAAAGACCTCAGCCGCGGGCACAGCCGGCAATCGCGATCCGGGACCGGCGCGGGCTCCCGGCCGGCGCCGGAAGAGGCCACGTCACGCCGACTCGACCAGGTTCCCGGTCACCTCGGATGGGGCCTCGCCGCGGTCCTGCGGGCCGCGGGCGATCGTCGGAGCGAGCTCCTGCAACTCGATGAAGTTGTCGGCCTGGCGGCGTAGCTCGTCGGCCGCCATCGGCGGATTGGAGCGGATCGTGCTGACGACGGTGATCCGGACGCCCTTGCGCTGCACGGCTTCGACCAAACGCCGGAAATCGCCGTCGCCCGAGAACAGCACGATGTGATCGACCGACTCCGCCATTTCCATCATGTCGATGGCGATCTCGATGTCCATGTTGCCCTTGATCTTGCGCCTGCCCGTGGCGTCCGTGAACTCCTTGGCAGGCTTCGTGACCATGGTGTAGCCGTTGTAGTCGAGCCAGTCGACCAAGGGGCGGATCGGAGAGTATTCCTGGTCGTCGATGAGCGCGGTGTAATAGAAGGCGCGGATCATCCGCCCCAGCCCGGCGAAGTGCTCGAGCAGCCGCTTGTAGTCGATGTCGAATCCGAGGGCCTTCGCCGCAGCGTAGAGGTTGGAACCGTCGATGAAGAGCGCCACGCGTTCTTGCGGGTAGAAAATCATCGGAGGATATCCTAATAATCCGTTGAATCACTGGGGCTTCCGCCCCATCGGGACGGAGGAGCCAAAATAAAGGCCAGCCGGCGCAAATAGCAGCCGGCGCGGGGCCTTACGAGTACACCACTTAGGTAGGCTGCGTGAAAGCGCCCCGCAAGGGCCGCATCCGAGAAGGCGCGAAATTGATACTCGTTGGTTTGGGCGCGAACCTGCCGAGTTCCGCGTTCGGGTCTCCGCGCGAGACCTGCGAGGCGGGGCTGGCGCGACTGGAGAAGCTGGGCGTCGCGATCGTGCGGCGATCGCGCTGGTACAAGAGCGCCCCCGTTCCGCCGTCGGACCAGCCCTGGTTCGTGAACGGGGTCGCCGCGGTCGCCACCGGCCGCGCGCCCGTGGAACTGCTCGGCGTGCTGCACGGGATCGAGAACGAGTTTGGCCGCGTGCGACGGGTTCGCAACGAGGCCCGGGTGATCGACTTCGACCTTCTCGCCTATGACGACGTGGTGGTCGCGGAAGGCGAGGGGCTGGTGCTCCCGCATCCGCGCCTTCATGAACGCGCGTTCGTGCTGCTACCGCTGGCCGAGGTCGCGCCCGACTGGCGCCACCCCGTCTCGGGCCGGCCCATAGCCGACCTGATCGCGGCACTCCCGCGGGGCCAAGTCGCGGAGCCGCTGGACTGACCCACCCCCGGGGCCCGGTGGCGGGACCGGCCGGCGGCCGGTAAGTAGCGATTTCCATTGGATTTTCCGTTGGCTTTCCCCTTGCTTCGGGCAGGGTGCGTCCATATATTCACGACACCGAATACTCAAAAGTTTCGCAACATTGAACCGGAGCTAGGCATCACATGGCGCGCGTTACTGTCGAAGATTGCATAACGAGAATCCCCAACCGATTTGACCTCGTGTTGCGCGCGGCGCGGCGCGCCCGCGACATTTCGGCCGGGATGCCCCTCACCGTCGAGCGGGACAACGACAAGAATCCCGTGGTTGCATTGCGGGAGATCGCCGATGCGACCGTCGATCTCGACGGTCTCAAGGAGGCGATTGTCCTGAATTACCAGAGGCACGTCGAAGAGGTCGAGCCCGAGGAGGAGCTCATCGAGCTGACGGTGGCGGAAGAGGAGTTTACCGGAGTGGCCGCGGCGCCGGCCACCAAAGAGGAAGCGCCGGCCGCCAAAGAGGAAGTCGGCGAGGACGAGCCGTCGGTCGAGGGCGAGCCCGCCGAAGAGGAGGCCGCAGCCGCCGAGGAGGGCGAGGCCACCGAGGAGAAGAAGAAGGAGACGTAAGACGCAGGAACGGACGCGGTCCAGCAGCCGCGCCCGGCCCGCTCGGCCTTCTAAGGCGCGGAGCGCCGCGGACCCGACCAGCAGGGCCGTTGCGGCCGGGAGACGCGGCATGATCCGTCAATTCGAGCTGGTCGAGCGCGTCAAGGCGTACGACCCGAGCGCGGATGAGGATGCCCTCAACCGCGCGTATGTCTTCGCCATGAAGGCGCACGGCTCGCAGAAGCGCGCCTCCGGCGATCCCTATTTCTCCCATTCCATCGAGGTCGCCGGCATCCTGGCCAAGATGCGGCTCGACGCCGATTCCATCATCACCGGCCTCCTCCACGATGTCGTCGAGGACACCGTGGCCACCCTCGAGGACATCGAGAAGATTTTCGGCAAGGACGTCACCCGTCTCGTCGACGGGGTCACGAAGCTCTCCAAGATCGAGCTGCAGTCGGACCAGACCCGGCAGGCGGAGAATTTCCGCAAGCTGGTGCTGGCCATGTCCGAGGACATCCGGGTGCTGCTGGTGAAGCTCGCGGACCGGCTGCACAACATGCAGACGCTGTGCCACATCGACGACGCGGAGAAGCGCACGCGCATCGCCTGGGAGACCATGGACATTTACGCGCCGCTGGCGGAGCGGATCGGCATGCAGGAGATGAAGGACGACCTCGAGGACCTCGCCTTCGCCGAGCTCAGTCCCGATGCGCGCGACTCCGTGCTGGCGCGCCTGCGCTTCCTGCGCGAGGAGAGCGGCGACCTGGTCGGGCGGGTCATCACTCAACTGCAAGGCACCTTGGCCGAGGCCGGACTCGAGGCCATCGTCACCGGGCGCGAGAAGAAGCCCTATTCCATCTGGCGCAAGATGGAGCATAAGTCCGTGGCGTTCGAGCAGCTCTCGGACATCATGGCGTTCCGCGTCGCTGTGGACACGGCGGACGATTGTTACCGGGCGTTGGGCATCATCCACGGCTGCTACCCCGTGATTCCAGGGCGGTTCAAGGACTACGTCAGCACGCCGAAGCCGAATGGCTACCGGTCGCTGCACACCGCGGTAATCGGTCCCGAGAACCACCGCATCGAAATGCAGATCCGCACCCGCGAAATGGACGAGATCGCCGAGCGCGGCGTCGCCGCCCACTGGTCGTACAAGCAGGGCGTGCCCAACGTCGACGGGCGCCAGTACCGCTGGCTGCGGGAGCTCCTGGACATCCTCGAACAGGCCTCGGGACCGGAGGAGTTTCTCGAGCACACCAAGCTCGAAATGTTCCGCAACCAGGTCTTCTGCTTTACGCCGAAGGGCGACCTCATCGCCCTGCCGGCGGGAGCGACCCCCGTCGATTTCGCCTACGCCGTGCATTCCGTGGTCGGCGACACCTGCGTCGGCGCCAAGATCAATGGGCGGCTCATGCCGCTCAAGACCCAGCTTTCGAACGGCGACCAGGTGGAGATCGTCACCTCCAAGGCCCAGACGCCGTCGCCCACCTGGGAACGGTTCGTCGTCACGGGGAAGGCGCGGGCCCGCATCCGCCGCTTCATCCGGATCCGCCAGCGTGCCGAATACGTCGAGCTGGGCCGCGCCATTCTGCACAAGACGTTCCGCAAGGAAGGCCACAAGTTCACGGAGAAGGCGCTTGCAGGCGTGCTCAAGAAGTTCCAGTGCGCGTCGCCCGACGACCTCTGCGCCACGGTCGGTTCCGGCCAGCACACCGGCCTCGAGGTGGTCCACGCGGCCTTTCCCGACCGCCGGAAGGCGGCCAAGGCCGACAATCTCCTGCCGCTGGCGAAGGCGCGGGCGAAGCGGCCGGAGGCCGCGGAGTTCGCGATTCAGATCACGGGACTCATTCCCGGGATGGCGGTCCACTACGCGGGCTGCTGCCACCCGCTCCCGGGCGATCGCATCGTCGGCATCGTCGTCACCGGAAAGGGCGTGACCATCCACACGATCGACTGCGATGTGCTGGAGCAATTCGCCGACGAGCCGGAGCGCTGGCTCGACGTGGCGTGGGACATGGACACGGTCGATACCGAGGGGCATGTGGGCCGGCTCTCCGTGGTGCTCGCCAACGAGGCGGGAAGCCTGGGCAGCCTTTCCACGGTGGTCGGCAAGAACCTGGGCAATATCCTCAATCTGAAGATCACCAACCGCTCGACCGATTTCTTCGAAATGATGATCGACATCGAGGTCAAGGACGTGAAGCACCTGATCAACATCATCGCCGCGCTCCGGGCCACGCCGGAGATCAACTCGGTGGAGCGGACCCGCGGTTGATGGCGGCTTCGCACCTTCGACTGCGCCGTGACGCGGGCCGGAACGGGGCCCGGCGCCCATGATGTTCCGGCGCCGGCGCAGCCCGCACCCCATTCGCCGCATTCGGGAGATTCTGTGGCCGCAGGCCGGTTGGCGGCGGGCCTCGCGGTACGTCATGCACCGTGTCTCGCGGCTTCCGGGCACGCCCTTCAGCATCGCCGCCGGCTTCGCCTGTGGGGCCGCCATGTCCTTGACGCCGTTCGTGGGGTTCCATTTCGCCCTCGCCGCGCTCATTGCCTGGCTCATCGGCGGCAACATCCTCGCCGCCGCCATCGGGACCACCGTGGGCAACCCCTGGACTTTCGCTTTCATCTGGTTCTGGCTATACCAATTCGGCAACTGGATGCTTGGCGGCGGTGACGCCGGCAGCTTGTCCCAGGAGCTGACGCTCAGTTTCATGTGGGACCATCCAAGCCAGGTGCTCCTGCCGATGACGTTGGCAAGCATTCCGACGGCGGCCGTGGGCTGGGTCGTCGCCTACTGGCCGCTGCGCCGGGTGATCGAACGCTATCAGGCGCACCGGCGCAGGCGGCTTTTCGGCAAGGACGCCGTGGCAGGCGACCCGGGGAGCAAGGCGGAGGCATGATGGACCGGTACTTGCGGCTGGGCGTGAACATCGATCATGTCGCCACCGTTCGCAACGCGCGCGGCGGGCGCCATCCCGATCCGCTGCGCGTGGCGCGCCTGGCTGCCGCGGCAGGCGCCGATGGAATCACGGCGCATCTGCGCGAGGACCGGCGGCACATCCTCGACGACGACGTGGCGCGGCTCGCGCGGGAGATCGAGATTCCGCTCAACCTGGAGATGGCGGCCACCGAGGAGATGGCGCGGATTGCGCTCGCCCACCGCCCCCACGCGGTGTGCCTGGTGCCCGAGAAGCGCCAGGAACTCACCACCGAGGGCGGCCTGGATGCGGCCGCCGCCGAGGCGAAGCTCAGGCCGTTCGTTGCCGGGCTGTGCGAGGCCGGCATCCGCGTGTCGCTCTTCGTCGACCCCGAATCCGGCCAGCTCGAGGCCGCCCGCGAGATCGGCGCCCCGGTCGTGGAGCTCCATACGGGGGCATACTGCGACGCCGAGGGCGCGGCGCGGGACGAAGAGCTGCGGCGGCTCCAGGAGGCGGCGTCCTACGGCGAGGGACTCGGCCTCGAGATACACGCCGGCCACGGGCTGAGTTTCGATACGGTCGGGCCGGTGGCTGCGATTCCTTCGGTGGTCGAGCTCAACATCGGCCATTTCCTCGTCGGCGAGGCCATCTTCTGCGGCCTGCAAGCCGCCATCAGGCGCATGCGCGTGTGCATGGACGAGGCCCGCGCGGCCCCCGCGGTCCATGTCGCCTGAGGCTTGCGGCGGCGGCGCCATGATCGTCGGCCTGGGCAGCGACCTCATCGACATCCGGCGCATCGAGCGCACGTTGGAGCGCTTCGGAAGCCGTTTCACGACCCGTATCTTCACCGAGGTCGAGCGCCAAAAATCCGAGGGCCGGGCCGAGCGCGCCGCCAGCTACGCCAAGCGCTTCGCCGCGAAGGAGGCGTGCTCGAAGGCACTCGGCACGGGGTTCCGCGGGGGCGTGTATTTCAGCGACATGGGGGTGGTGAACCTGCCTTCCGGCAAGCCCACGCTCGAGCTCACCGGAGGGGCCGCCCGCCGGCTCGAGGAGCTTACGCCTGCCGGCATGGTTGCCCAGCTCGATCTCACCATAAGCGACGCTCACACCATGGCCCAGGCGATTGTCGTGATCTCCGTCATCCCCGCCTCGCTCGCATCTGCACCGCCGTCGCCGGGGGGGTCGCAATCCTCCCGCACGTCGTCCCGGTGATCCTCATGGACCGGGCTTGCGGCGAAGCCGCTATACTGCGCGGCGCAGCGGCGGAGTCCGCCGTGGCCTGGGCCGCGTTTGGTAAAAAACGCAATTTATAACAACTAATTATCAGGATTCGTTAATGCCAAAAAAGAAGTCTGGTGGCGTCCGTGAGACGATCAAGACCGTCTTTTACGCGGTGGTCATCGCGCTCATCGTGCGCACTCTTGCCTTCGAGCCATTCAACATCCCGTCGGGGTCCATGAAGCCGACACTGCTCGTCGGCGACTATCTGTTCGTCTCCAAATACTCATACGGCTACAGCCGCCACTCCTTGCCGCTCAGCCTGCCGCTCATTCCGGGCCGTGTGTTCTTCTCCGAGCCCGAACGCGGCGACATCGCCGTCTTCAAGTGGCCGAAGGACAACAAGACCGACTACATCAAGCGCATCGTCGGGCTTCCGGGCGACCGCCTCCAGGTCACCGGCGGCGTGCTGCACATCAACGGCGAGCCGGTGACGCGCCGCCGCATCGAGGACTACGTGGCCCACGACGGTAACAGCAACGTCTACGTTGCGGCTCACTACATCGAGACCCTTCCCAACGGGAGGAGCCATGACATCCTGGAAATCAGTGACAGCGAGAGGTACGACAACACGAGGGTCTACGTGGTGCCGGAAGGCCATTACTTCGCCATGGGCGACAATCGCGACAATTCGCAGGACAGCCGGGAGTGGGAGTTCGTGCCGGCGAAGAACCTGGTGGGCCGGGCCGAGTTCCTGTTCTTTTCGCACGACGGCAGCGCCCGGTTCTGGGAGATCTGGAAATGGCCGTTTGCGATCCGGTACTCCCGCCTGTTTCAGACGATCGAGCCGTGAGCCGGAGGAAGAAAGACACCGCGGCGGGAGAGCTTGACGAACTGGCGGAGAAACTCGGCCACGAGTTCACCGAGCCCCGCTTGCTGAAGGAGGCGCTCACCCATCCGAGCGTGGCGGGGCGGCTCGGCGCGCGGTCCTACGAGCGTCTCGAGTTCCTCGGCGACCGGGTGCTGGGCCTGGCCATGGCCCGTCTCCTGTTCACCCGTTACCCCGATGAGGAGGAAGGGGACTTGGCGCGCCGCCAATCGGCGCTGGTGCGGCGCGAGGCGCTGGTCGAGGTGGCCCGCGAGATCGGGCTCGGCCGTTATCTGCTCATGTCCAAAGGAGAGGACGAGTCCGGCGGCCGGGAGAGTCCCGCCATTCTCGCGGACTCCTGCGAGGCGGTCATCGGGGCGCTCTTCCTCGACGCGGGCCTCGGCCCGGCGGCGCGCTTCATCGAAAGGCACTGGACGGCCCGGATGGAAGAGGAGATCCACCCGCCGACGGACCCCAAGACCGCGCTTCAGGAGTGGGCGCAAGGGGCGGGCAAGCCGCTTCCCGTCTACCGCACGGTCTCCAAGGTCGGCCCTGCCCACGAGCCGGTCTTCTGCGTCGAGGTCTCGGTCTTGGGCGTGGCTCCGGCCTCCGCCCGCGGGCCGTCCAAGCGCGCCGCGGAACTGGCCGCGGCGGCGGCCATGCTGGAGAAGGTTCCCGGGGGCCATGGGCGGTGAGCGCCCTTCGGGCAACGATCGGCGCGGCGGCGCGGCGCGGCCCGCGACGCGGTGCGGCTTCGTGGCGCTGGTGGGCGCGCCCAACTCGGGGAAATCCACCCTCGTCAACCGGCTCGTCGGGGCCAAGGTGTCCATCGTCACGCCCAAGGTGCAGACCACCCGCACCCGGGTGCTCGGCATCACGGCGGTGGCGGAGACCCAGCTCGTCTTCGTCGACACGCCCGGCATCTTCGCGCCGAAGCGCCGGTTGGAAAGGGCCATGGTGGCGGCGGCCTGGAGCGGGGCCGCCGGCGCCGACGTCGTGGTGGTGCTGGTGGATTCGGCCAAGGGGGTGGACGAGGACGTGCGCCGCATCGTCGGTGGGCTGAAAGGCTCCGGCCGCACCGCGATCCTGGCCCTCAACAAGCTCGACCTCGTCAAGCGCGAGAAGCTGCTGGGCCTGGCGGCGAGCCTCGACGCCGAGGGCGTGTTCACGGATACCTTCATGATCTCGGCCTTGACCGGAGACGGGGTGGCGGACCTACTCGCATGCCTTTGCGGGCGGTTGCCCGAGGGGCCGTGGCTGTACCCCGAGGACCAGCTCACGGACATGGCGGAGCGGCTGCTTGCCGCCGAGATCACGCGCGAGCAGGTCTTCCTCCAGCTGCGCCAGGAGCTTCCCTACGCGGCGGCGGTCGAGACCGAGGCGTGGACGGCGCTCGAGGACGGAAGCGTCAAGATCGACCAGATCATCTACGTGCTGCGGGCGAGCCAGAAGGGGATCGTCCTCGGCAAGGGGGGAAGCCGCGTCAAGGCGATCGGCACCGCCGCCCGCAAGGAGCTCGAGGGGATCCTCGGCCGCCGCGTGCACCTCTTCATCCACGTCAAGGTGCGCGACTGGACGGCGGACCCGGAGCGCTTCCGGGCGCTCGGCCTCGACTTCAACGCGTGAGCCATGGACTGGACCGACGAGGGGATCGTTCTATCGGCGCGCAAGCATGGCGAGAGCTCGGCCATCGTGACCCTGCTGACGCGCGCCCACGGCCGCCACTTGGGCCTGGTGCGCGGCGGCACGGGCCGGCGCGCCCGCGGCACCTACGAGCCGGGGAACGAGGTGGCCGCCCACTGGCGGGCCCGGCTGGACGAGCACCTCGGCGCGTTCGCGTGCGAGCTGACCGCGAGCCACGCGGCGCCGTTCTTGGACGATCCTTTGAGGCTCGCAGGCCTTGCCGCGGCTTGCGCCGTGGCCGACGCGACGCTCCCTGAGCGCGAGCCCCACGGCGCCGCCTACCAGGCCTTGCGCGCGTTTCTCCAAGCGCTGAACACCCCCCATTCGGCCGAGGCCTACGTGCGCTGGGAGCTGGACCTGCTCAAGGAGCTCGGCTACGGGCTCGATCTTTCCTGCTGCGCCGCCACCGGGACCAATGAGCGCCTCGCCTTCGTGTCGCCCAAGTCGGGCCGGGCGGTCTCGCGTGCGGCCGGCGAGCCCTACCGGGACAAGCTGCTGGCGCTGCCGGCCTTCCTGTTGGCGGGGGAGGGGCCGGCGCCGGGCGGCGTTCCGTGGGCCGAGATCGCGGACGGGCTGAAGCTCTCCGGCTACTTCCTCGAGCGCCATGTCTTCGCCCCCCACGGGCGGCCGATGCCGGCGGCGCGAACACGACTGGTTGACCGCCTAGTGCGATCAGATACTATATCTCGTGTTTGAGAGGGTCCGTGACCAAACCAGCCCCCAAGCCCGAGATCCTTGAGACCGGCCTCGCCGAGGCGCTCGGGGAGCGCTACCTCTCCTATGCGCTCTCGACGATCACGGCGCGCTCGCTCCCGGACGTGCGCGACGGATTGAAGCCGGTGCACCGGCGGCTGCTGTTCGCCATGCGCGAGCTCAAGTTGAGCCCCGCCTCGGGCTTCAAGAAATGCGCCCGCGTCGTCGGCGACGTCATCGGCAAGTACCACCCCCACGGCGACGCCGCCGTTTACGACACGCTGGTGCGCTTGGCGCAGGAGTTCGCCCAGCGCTATCCCCTGGTCGAGGGCCAGGGCAACTTCGGCAATATCGACGGCGACAACGCCGCGGCCATGCGCTACACCGAGGCGCGCCTGACGGAGGTGGCCGAGGCGTTGCTCTCGGGGCTCGACGAGGACGCCGTCGACTTCCGCGAAACCTACGACGGCGAGGGCCGCGAGCCCTCGGTCCTGCCGGCGGCCTTCCCCAATCTGCTGGCCAACGGGGCGGTGGGAATCGCGGTGGGCATGGCCACCAGCGTCCCGCCCCACAACGCAGGCGAGGTCTGCGCCGCACTTCTGCACCTGATCAGGTATCCGAAGGCGACCATCGCGAAGGTGGTCGAGCTCGTGCCGGGCCCGGATCTTCCGACCGGGGGCGAGCTGGTCGAGCCCAGGGACGCCATCGTCGAGGCCTACGCCAAAGGGCGGGGCAGCTTCCGGCTGCGCGCCCGCTGGGAGGTCGAGAAGGTGGGCCGCGGCCAGTACCGGATCGTCGTCACCGAGATCCCCTATCAGGTGCAGAAGGCCCGTCTCGTCGAGAGGATCGCCGAGCTTATCGCGTCCAAGAAGCTCGCCATGCTGGGCGACGTGTGCGACGAATCGACCGCCGACCTCCGGCTCGTCCTCGAGCCGAGGACCCGCAACGTCGAACCGCACGTGCTCATGGAGACGCTGTTCAGGCAGACCGAGCTTGAGGTCCGCCTCGGCCTCAACATGAACGTGCTGGACGCCGACGGCGCGCCGCGCGTGATGAACCTGCGCGACATCCTGCAGGCCTTCCTCGATCATCGCCACGATGTACTCACCCGGCGCACGCGGCACCGGATCGCGCGGATCGACCGCCGGCTCGAGGTGCTCGAAGGCTACCTCACGGTCTACGGCAACCTCGACGAGGTGATCCGCATCATCCGCACCCACGACGATCCGA
>JAZGAE010000082.1:0-2209 GCA_036475545.1 Alphaproteobacteria bacterium | reverse complement strand
CCTACGAACCTCGCTTGTTGCGCCAACATCCGCCTCGCCGCGGCAACGAAGAACCATGATAACACGTTTGGACTAATGAAGATACGCAAATAGACACCGAAACGGCACCGTCCCTGCGCTGCCGGAGGTCGGTTAACCGCAGGGAAAGGATACCGTGCACACCCAACTTCGGAAGCCAGACGGGTTTACGCTCATCGAGATACTGATCGTGACCGTGATCATCGGCATCCTCGCGGGGATGGCCATGATCGCGTGGCACGACAAGAAGGTGGACGCCTTCGTCGCGAGCATGAAGAGTGACCTCCGCAACGTGGCGGCGGCCCAGGAAGCCTACTACAGCGACAATCAGACGTACTCCTCGAATGTCGCCCAGCTCGCATTCCGAGCGAGCACCGACGTCACGGTCACGGTCAGCGGGACCCTGGTGGGTTGGGCAGGTTCCGCGAGCCACTCGGCGGTGGGCGGCCGTACGTGCGCACTATTCTACGGCACCATCCCACCCGAGGCACCGGCCGTCGCCTCCGGCATCGTAAAGTGCGATTGAGGCTTTCCCCCCTCACCTAGCCTTCTATTGGTGGATTCCCTAGCCGATGAGAGGCATCAGCTGCTGGCTGGGACGACAGACGAGCGCCCGCCCGATTCGGACGGGCACTCGCGTCGTTCGACAAGCGGCGGTTAGAAGCCCGGGCGTCGCCCTGACTCGCCAGAGCCCCCGTTGTTCCTCGCTAAACGCGAACCCGGTCCTTGAGGCCTTTGCCCGCCCGGAAGGTGGGGACGGTCATGGCCTGAATCTGGATCGGCGCGCCCGTCTGCGGGTTGCGCCCCATCCGGGCCTTTCGGCGGCGCGTCCCAAACGTTCCGAAGCCGGTGATCGTGAAGTCTCGGCCCGCGTCGAGCTCGACCGCGACGATCCCCTGCCCGGGGCCCGTCGCGAAGATCGCGTTGATCGTCTCTGCGGCCTTCGCCTTGGTAAGCCCGGTCTTCCCGGCCAGCTTCGCCGCGAATTCGTCCTTTGTCATCGCCGCCTCCTTTGGTGGTCTAGAGCAGATTTGCGGGCCAGATAAGCAATCCTCCACAGTTTACGCCGATTGCGCAAGGGCTCAGACCTGACGAATCACCGCATCCATGCCTTCCAGGGGGGTGAGCAGGCGGATCCCGACCAAGCAAGGAAGCATCGAGGCTAGTAGACCTGCAGGTCGCGACCGAACCGCACATCACCACCCCACCCCAGCCGAATCTCCGCAAGCAGCTCCTCGGGCGAGGAGCCCCACAAGAGCTGATGATAGAGCACGAGCACGCCTGGACGGGCACGTTCCGCCAGCTTGGCGAGCTCGGCGGAAGAGGTGTGGATGCTCGCATGATATCGCTGCCAGATGGCCTCTCGACCCTCGAAGGCCGAGGCCGAGTACACCTCGTGCACCAGGACATCACACCCGCGGCACGCGTCCACGATCGCCTCGCTCGGCGCGGTGTCGCCCGACACCACGATCGTGCGATCCGCCGTCTCGAACCGGTAGCCATACGCGTGCTCCCAGGATCCGTGGGAAACGGCGAACGCCGTCACCCGGACGTTGGCATCCTGGAATACGACGCCAGGCTCCACCTCATGTGCGATGACCCGGTAGCCGCTCCGATTCGCCGGTTCCAGTCCCTCGAGCCTGACCTGTACATCCTCCCTGTACGCCTCCGAGAGGTGCTCGACCATAGCACGGACGCCCGGCGGCCCGTAGACCTCCAGCGGCGCCGTCCGCTCGAGCACCCAGGGCGTGAAGATCAGATCCGGAAGGCCGAGCGTGTGGTCGGTGTGCAGGTGGGTGATGAAGACCGTGCGCAGCCGATCGACCTCGAGCGCTTCCACGCCCCGGCCGGCAGCCGCGGCGGCCCGCCGGACCACACCCGGTCCCGCATCCACCAGGTAGGGTTCCCCGTTCACAACCACGGCGACGGCCGGCCCCGATCGGTCCGGCTCCGCGTTGGGGGTTCCCGTGCCCAGGAGGACCAACCGGGTGCCAGCAGTGGCCGGATCGTCCGCCGTCGCCGCGCCAGCCAGCGCCGGATCGCCCGCCGGCGCCCCCTCGACACGCTCGCCGGAGCTGCACGCCGCGGCCGCGGAGAGGATGGCGACGGCACAGCACCGGTGGAAGGAGATCATGTGCCAACGGTAGGCCGCGCCGGCGGCGCGGGCAATCCGCACGCGTATTGGTTGTCG
>JAZGAE010000081.1:0-15328 GCA_036475545.1 Alphaproteobacteria bacterium | reverse complement strand
CCACGGGAATCCCGTGCTCGACGAACAGGCCGTGGTATTCCTCCGCCAGATCGAAGGCGACGCCAACCTTCTCCGCCAACCGCCGAAGGTCCGCCATCGGATCACTTTCCCTTTTCACCGGAGGTTTCCCATATGGCTCGGTTTCCAGGCCAGACCCTGCTGGGTTGACGACCGGAATGCAACCTCTCAACGCCGCTCCATCCGTCTCGCCCGGCGATGACGACGCCTGCCGCTTGGCGGCGTCGAGCGGCCGCAACGGTCCCACTCAGTACCTACACACATCCGCCCGTGTCCGCTCGATCCTGCCCCGTGTCACGCCGCCCGTGTCCTCGCGCCGCGGCCCGGCCCGGGGGCAAGTCCGCCGTCGCGAGGCCGGGAATTGCCGCCCCCGCAAGCCTTGGGGCATAGTGTCGGCCCCGTCTGCGCAAGTGGCGCCGACGCGGCGTTGCTCCATGTCTTGAATGCGATAGCCGAAGGAAAAAGTCCAAGATGCTGAAGCTTGCCGAACGCATGTCGGGACTCGGCACCGACTCCGCCTTCGTGGTGCAGGCCCGGGCCAAGGCGCTCGAGGGCCAAGGCCGCAAGGTGATACACCTCGGGATCGGACAGCCGGACTTCGATCCGCCGGCCCACGTGAGCGACGCCGCCTGCAAGGCGCTCGCCGACGGCCACCACGGCTACACGCCCGCCGGCGGCATCATGGCCCTTCGTGAGGCGGTCGCCGCCGACCTCGTCCGCCGCCACGGCGTCGAGGTGAGCCCCCAGAGCGTGCTGATCGTGCCGGGCGGCAAGGTGGTGATCTTCTTCGCGGCGGTGATGTTCGGCGAGCCCGGCGCCGAGATCCTCTACCCCGATCCGGGCTTCTTCACCTACGAGTCGGTGATCGGGTTTTCCGGCGCCACGGCCGTGCCGATGCCCTTCCGCGAGGAGAACGATTTCTCCTTCAGCGCCGACGAGGTCCTCGGCAAAATCACGCCGGCGACCCGTCTCATCATCCTCAACAGCCCGGCGAATCCGACCGGCGGCGTGGTCCCGCGGGCGGAAATGGACCGCCTCGTCGCCGGGCTCGAGGCGCACCCGCAGGTGGCGGTGCTCTCCGACGAGATCTACAGCCGTATCCTGTACGACGGGCGGGAGCATGTCAGTCTGCTCCAGTACGAGTCGGTCCGCGAACGCGCCATCGTGCTCGACGGGTGGAGCAAGACCTACGCCATGACCGGCTGGCGGCTCGGCTACGGGGTGTGGCCGGAAAGCTTGAGGGAACCGGCGGAGCGACTCGCCATCAATTGCCACTCCTGCGTCAACGCCGCCGCCCAGTACGGCGGCATCGCGGCGCTGGAAGGGCCGCAGGACTCGGTGGCGGGCATGGTCGCCGCCTTCGATGCCCGCCGCAAGGCCATCATCGCCGGCTTGAACGACATCCCAGGAGTCCGCTGCATCATGCCCGGCGGAGCCTTCTACGCCTTTCCCAACATCTCGGGGACAGGCCTGACGTCGGCCGCGATGGAGGCGAGGCTGCTCACCGAAGCGGGGGTGGCGACCGTTTCCGGCGCCAGCTTCGGGGCCCTCGGCGAGGGCTATCTGCGCGCCTCCTACGCCAACAGCCTCGAGAACATCGAGGAAGCGCTGGCGCGTATCCGCGCCTGCCTTTAAGCTGCGGGGACTGGGCCCGCGCCGGCGCTTGGATCCCCGCCAGAGGGCTGCTAAGCATTTGGGCAGGATGCCTAATTCATGGGCATAAATTCAGGGCGCTCATGGGGTCAAGGCCGGCTAAGGCGCGCGATTCCCGCCCTCAGCGCGGGACCGTCCCGGTTGGCACGGGTCGTGCTAACTAAGGGCATACGGACCGTTGTACGGGAAACGGGGCGCGCGGGCGTGCGGCCCCGTTAACGCACACAGCTGGGCGACGTTTCATGAAGAAGATCGAAGCCATCATCAAGCCGTTCAAACTCGACGAAGTGAAGGATGCCCTGCACGAGCTCGGCCTCAAGGGCATGACCGTCACCGAGGCCAAGGGGTTCGGCCGCCAGAAGGGGCACACCGAGCTTTACCGCGGCGCCGAATATGTCGTCGATTTCTTGCCCAAGGTGAAGATCGAGGTCGTCCTCGATGACAATCTCGTCGAACGCGCCGTCGAAGTCATCCAGCAGGCCGCGAAGACGGGCCGCATCGGCGACGGAAAAATATTTGTCTATCCGATCGAGGAGGTGATACGCATCCGCACCGGCGAGAAGGGAAGCGAGGCCATTTGACGACGGCGAGCGGCGCACCGCGGAGGCCGCCGGAAGGCCGGGATCGCGAAGCGCGACGATTCGGACAATCGCGGCATCGGTGAGACAGGGGTGAAACGGGCGAATCCTGGGCCCGGTGGGGCCGGGGCCGAGGTCGCTTCCGCTTGTCGCCGCGCACTCACACGGCGCGGCGCTGTGGCCGGGGAACGGCCCCGGCGACGGGTCCAATGAATTTCGAACTAACGAGTTAAGAAGGGACGGGACATGTCACTCGAATGCAAAACGCCGGATGACGTTCTCAAGGCGATCAAGGAGCACGAGGTGCAGATCGTGGACGTGCGTTTTACGGATCTGCCTGGGATCTGGCAGCACTTCTCGGTGCCGGCCACATCCGTGAACGAGGACACCTTCAGCGAGGGAATCGGCTTCGACGGCTCGTCGATCCGCGGCTTCCAGGAGATCCAAGAGAGCGACATGCTCGTGGTTCCGAATCCCGAGACCGCCTTCCTCGACCCTTTCACCTCAGCGCCGACGATGGTGCTGATCTGCAACGTGCGCGACCCGGTCACCGGCCAATCCTACACGCGCGACGCCCGCTACATCGCGCAGAAGGCGGAGGCGTACCTGAAGAATTCCGGCATCGGCGAGATCGCCTACTTCGGACCGGAGCCGGAGTTCTTCGTCTTCAACGATATCCGCTACGACGAGGGCGCCAACTTCGCCTTCTACCAGATCGATTCGGAGGAGGCCCACTGGAATACCGGCACCGAGCAGGAGCCCAACCTGGGCCACAAGCCCCGTCCCAAGGAGGGTTACTTCCCCGTCCCGCCCACCGACAGCATGCAGGACATCCGCAGCGAGATGGTGCTCACCATGATGGAACTGGGCATCGAGATCGAAGCCCACCACCACGAGGTGGCCACCGGCGGACAGGCCGAGATCGACATGCGCTTCACGAGCCTCACGCGGATGGGCGACCAACTGATGATGTACAAGTACGTCGTCAAGAACGTCGCCAAGTCGTACGGGATGACCGCGACCTTCATGCCCAAGCCACTGTTCGAGGACAACGGGTCGGGCATGCACGTCCATCAGAGCATCTGGAACGGCGACACCAACCTGTTCTTCAGCGAGACGGATTACGCTGGCATGAGCGAGCTCGGCCGGCACTACATCGGGGGCCTCTTGAAGCACGCGCCGGCGTTGCTGGCGTTCTGCGCGCCGACGACGAATTCGTACCGCCGCCTGGTGCCCGGTTATGAGGCGCCGATCAATCTCGTTTACTCCCAGCGCAACCGCTCGGCCTGCTGCCGCATTCCGATGTATTCGCCGAGCCCCAGCGCGAAGCGCGTGGAATTCCGGCCGCCGGACCCGGCGTGCAACGGGTATCTCGCCTTCGCCGCGATGCTGATGGCGGGCCTCGACGGCGTCCAGAACAAGATCAGCCCGGGTGATCCGATCGACAAGAACCTTTACGACCTCCCCCCGGAGGAGGCCGCGGCGGTGAAGTCCGTGCCGGGGTCGTTGGAGGAGGTGCTCGACGCGCTCAAGGCGGATCACGAGTTCCTCCTCAAGGGCGACGTGTTCACCCAGGACGCCATCGACGTGTGGCTCAACTACAAGTGGACCAACGAGGTCGATCCCATCCGGGTGCGCCCGACGCCTTACGAGTTCCACCTCTACTACGACATCTAGCGCATAATCCGGTCAGGTTGAACTGGCTGCGCCGGAGGAATTTTGTGCCGCGGGCAGGAGCGGGGCGAAGCGCGTAGCGGTGCCACCGCGCGAGCTCCGCGAGAGCCGCGTGGCGGGTGCGCTTTTTTTCGGGCTCCGGCATCGGCGGCGAGCGCCGGCGGCGTTGCCCGGCTACGGCTGCGGCACCGGGCGGGGCCGGCCCTCGGGGTCGAGCGCGACGTAGGTGAAGGTGCCTTCCGTCACCTTGAGGGTCTCGCCGGTCTCGTGGCGCAGCACGAAGGTCTCGACGCGGATGGTCATGGAAGTGCGGCCGATGCGCACGATGTCGGCGTAGCAGCTCACCAGGTCGCCGACGTAGACCGGGCGGTGAAACGTCATCCCATCCACGGCCACCGTGGCCACCCGGCCCCGGGCGCGGAGGAGCGCGACCGAGCCCGCGGCGACGTCCATCTGCGCCAGCAGCCAGCCCCCGAAGATGTCGCCGCTGGGGTTGGTGTCGGCCGGCATGGCGATGGTGCGCACGGCCGGCTCGCGCGCTTTCGGCGGTTCCTCGTTCGGCATCGTGACCCTCCCGTTCCCCAAGTCTAGATCGCAATATCTTGTCGTATGATCGCAATATCTTGTCGTATGGAGGCGGCGCAACCACAGAATGAGCGTTGCCGCTCCCCGGACCCCTTCCTATAATGCCTGCCATGCCTGACCTTTTCCAAGACGCCGAAAGCACGTCGCGCGCCTATTCCGCCAAGCACATCGAGATCCTGGAAGGCCTCGAGCCGGTGCGCCGGCGGCCCGCCATGTATATCGGCGGCACGGATGCGCACGGGCTCCATCACCTCGTCGCCGAGGTCCTGGACAACGCCATGGACGAGGCGGTGGCGGGCCACGCCAGCCGCATCGAGATCGAGCTCGGGGCCGACGGCACGGTGACGGTGCACGACAATGGCCGCGGCATCCCGGTCGACCCCCACCCCAAGGTCAAGGGCAAGTCGGCGCTCGAGGTCATCCTCACCACGCTGCACTCGGGCGGCAAGTTCAACGACAAGGTCTACCACACCGCGGGCGGGCTCCACGGCGTCGGGCTTTCGGTGGTGAATGCGCTTTCGGATAAGCTTACGGTCGAGGTGGCGCGCGACCGGCGGCTGTGGCGCCAGTCTTATGCACGCGGCAAGCCCACCGGCAAACTGAAGCGGGTCGGCGAGGTCCACAACCGGCGCGGCACCACGGTCACCTTCCACCCCGACCCCGAGATATTCGGCCCCCACGCGGCGTTCGATCCGGCGCACCTCTTCCGCATGGCGCGATCCAAGGCGTACCTCTTCCGGGGCGTCCAGATACGCTGGGCCTGCGCGCCGAAGCTTCTGCGCTCCGCTTGCCTTGGTCCCGGCGAGCCCGTGCCCGAAAAGGCCGTGCTGCGTTTTCCTGGCGGGCTCAGGGACCACCTCGAGGCCACCCTCGGCGGGCGGACCACCGTGACGCCCGGGCCGTTCGCGGGCGAGGCCCGTCTCGCCCGCGACACCGGCAAGGTCGAGTGGGCCGTGGCCTGGCCCGAGGACGGGGCCGGCTGCCTCAACTCCTACTGCAACACGGTGCCGACGCCCCAGGGGGGCCACCACGAGACCGGCCTCAAGAACGCGCTGACCCGCGCGCTCAAGGCCTACGGAGAACTCATCGGCAACCGCCGCGCCGGGCAGATCGCGGCCGAGGACGTGATCGACGGCGCCGGCATCATGCTCTCTCTCTACATCCGCGACCCTCAGTTCCAGGGCCAGACCAAGGAGAAGCTCTCCGTGCCCGACGCTGCCAGGCTCATCGAGGCATCGGTCGGGGACCATTTCGACCACTGGCTAAGCGAGGACTCGGGCCGCGCCGGCGCGCTCCTGGAGCACGTCATCGCGCGGGCGGAGGAACGCCTGCGCCGCCGCCAGGCGCGCGAGCTCAGCCGCAAGACCGCGGCCCGCAAGGCGCGGCTCCCCGGCAAGCTTGCCGACTGCACACGGCAGGGCCCCCGGGGCACCGAGCTGTTCCTGGTCGAGGGCGACTCCGCGGGAGGCTCGGCCAAACAGGCGCGCGACCGCGCCACCCAGGCGGTGCTGCCGCTCCGCGGCAAGATCCTGAACGTGGCGAGCGCGAGTCCCGAGCGCGCGCGGGCGAACCAGGAGATCCGTGACCTCGTCCAGGCCTTGGGGTGCGGGATCGGCGAGGCGTATGACGAGTCGAAGCTGCGCTACGAGCGCGTCATCATCATGACCGATGCCGACGTCGACGGCGCCCATATCGCAGCGCTTTTGATGACCCTCTTCTACCGCGAGATACCTAGCCTGGTTGCGGGCGGCCATCTGTATCTCGCCATTCCGCCCCTCTATCGCCTCACCCAGGGAGGAAACATGGCCTATGCCCGCGACGACGACCACAAGGAGAAGCTGCTCGCAGCCGCGTTCAAGGGTAGCGCCAAGGTCGAGATCAGCCGCTTCAAGGGACTGGGCGAGATGCCGCCGGCCCAACTCCGGCAGACCACCATGGACCCGGCCACGCGCTCGCTCCTCCGGGTCACGATCCCGGACTCCTCAGACGCGGGACAAAAGGCGGACGCCCTGCGCACCGCCAAGCTGGTGGAGAGCCTGATGGGGCGAAAGCCCGAGCTCCGCCTTGCCTTCATCCAGGAGAACGCCCGCTTCGTCCGCGACCTGGACGTTTAGCCCGCCCGCCGATTCGCGCTTCGCGCGGGCGAGGCTTCCGGTCAAAATGGTGAGCCTCGAGCCGCCCCCGATCCGCCCCGTTCGCGTTAAGCTTGCGGTGCGCGCCCTGGCCGCCCGTGCCCTCCTCTCGGCAGGGGGCGAAGGGCTCGAGCGGGCCCTCTCGACGTCAAGGGAAGCAAGAGCATGACCGACGAGCTGGTCATCGACGGTGCCTTCGGCGAGGGCGGCGGCCAGATCGTGCGCACGGCCGTGTGCCTTGCGGCGCTGACCGGGCGGGCGCTTCTCCTCGAGAACATCCGGGCAGGAAGGAAGAACCCGGGCTTGGCTGCCCAGCACCTGACGGCCGTGCGGGCGGCGGGCGCGCTCTGCGGCGCGAAGCTCTCGGGTGACGCGCTGGGCTCGCAACGCTTGCGCTTCGAGCCCGGATCGCCGTCCAGGCCGGGGCTTCACCTCTTCGACGTGGCCGAGGCGCGCGAAGGCGGCAGCGCCGGCGCGGTGACGCTGGTGCTCCAGACCATCCTGCTGCCGCTGGCGCTGGCCGCCGGCGACTCGGACGTGGCGCTGAGGGGCGGCACCCACGTGGCCTGGAGCCCGCCTTTCGATTACGCCCGCGACGTGTGGCTGGCGACGCTGGCGCGCCTCGGCGTTACCGCCAGCCTCGAGCTTTCCGCCTACGGCTGGTATCCGGCCGGCCGGGGCGAGGTGCGGCTCACCGTCACCGGCCTCGGCGCGCAAGCGGGTGGACCCGGCGCCCGACAAGCGGCGGCCGCGAGGCTCGAGCCCTTGGACGCGCGCGAGCGCGGCGCTCTCGGCCAAGTATTCGGCCGCGCGGTGGCCGCCAACTTGCCTTCCCACGTGGCGCAGCGCATGGCCGACCGCGCCCGCGCCCTTCTCGCCGAGCAAGGCATCGAGACAAGGATCGAGCCGCGGCGGGTCCGTGCCACCTCACCCGGAGCGGGGATTTTCCTGACGGCCGAATACGAGAACTCGCGCGCCGGCTTCAACGCGCTGGGCGAGAGGGGCAAGCCGTCGGAGGCGGTCGCCGAGGAGGCCGTGGCCGCGCTCATCGCCCACCGGGACTCGGGCGCCGCCTTGGACCTGCACCTGGCCGACCAACTCGTGCTTCCCCTGGCGCTGGCCGAGGGCCGGTCCTGCTACACCGTCGAACGGATCACCCGGCATCTCACCACCAGCGCCTGGGTGGTCGAGCGGTTCGCCCTGGCCGAGGTCGAGATCGAGGGTGCGGAGGGCGAGCCCGGCACCGTGACAGTGACCCCGGCGGCACCCGGGGGCGGCGGGCCGTAAGCACGCGCCCCGCTACTTGATCAAGGCGCTCAGCTCCTTGAACTCAGGCGTTCCCGCGCGGCCGAGCCATTCGAACAGCACCATCTCGGTGGTCACCACGCCCACCCCGTCGCCCCTGAGCCGGTCCATCGCGGCGGCATGGTTCTCCCGCGTCCTGGATGAGACCGCATCCGAGACGACGAAGCATTCGTAACCCTGCCGTTTAAGCCCCAGCGCCGTCTGCAGGACGCAGACATGGGCCTCTATCCCTGTGATCACCGCCTGCTCGCGCCCCAGCTCGCCAAGCCGGTCACGGTACTCGGGCACGTCGGCGCAGGAGAAATGCGTCTTCTCGAGAACGGCGCCTTCCGGGATGAGCGGGCCGAGCGCGTCCGCGGTGGGGCCGAGCCCCTTGGGGTACTGCTCCGAGGCGAGCACGGGGATGCCGAGCCGCGCCGCCGCCTTGAGCAGGATCGCGGTGTTCGCGGTCACCCGCCCGGACGCCTCCATCACGGACAAGAGCTTGCCCTGGATGTCGACCACCAGGAGACAGGATTTCTCAAGATCAATCAGCATGGGCTCGGAAGGGGTCGTCGCGGGCAGCGCGAGCGCAACCCTACCCAAAGCCCCGGGGCCAGCCAAGGCGCTTGGCGGCGGCCGGTTCGGGGCGACCAGGCTTGACAGGGGGCTTGGCAATCCCTAGTACCGACCCCAAATTGGCAGCATGCAGACATTTCTTCAACGATTCGGCTGTCCGCTAGCCGGGAAGAACCGCACTCAATGAAATTCACTGACCTCGGGCTCGGGCCGGACGTCCTCCGCGCCGTGAAGGACGCAGGCTACATCGAGCCCACCCCAATTCAAGAACAGGCCATCCCGATCGTTCTCATGGGCCGCGACGTGCTCGGTTGCGCCCAGACGGGCACAGGCAAGACCGCGGGCTTCACGCTCCCCATGATCGAGAGCCTGGCCGCCGGACGGGCCAGGGCGCGGATGCCGCGCTCGCTCATCCTGGAGCCGACCCGCGAGCTCGCGGCCCAGGTGGCGGAGAGCTTCGCGACCTACGGCAAGTACCACAAGCTGACCACGGCGCTCTTGATCGGGGGCACCTCGTTCGTCGACCAGGAGCGCGCACTCAACCGCGGGGTCGACGTGCTGATCGCCACGCCGGGACGCCTCCTGGACCTGTTCGGGCGCGGCAAGATCGTGATGGCCGACGTCAAGATCCTGGTGATCGACGAGGCCGACCGCATGCTGGACATGGGGTTCATTCCCGACGTCGAGCGCATCGTCGGCCTCCTGCCGAAAATCCGCCAGACCCTGTTCTTCTCCGCCACCATGCCCGCTGAGATCCGCCGGCTCGCGGACGAGTTCCTGATCAATCCGAAGGAGATCTCGGTGACGCCGCCGGCCTCGCCGGCGGAGACCGTGGACCACGTGCTGGCCAGGGTGCCATCGGGACGGAAGCGCCAGGCGCTCAGCAACCTGATCGAGGCGGAGAACGTCCGATCGGCCCTCATCTTCTGCAACCGCAAGCGCGACATCGGCGACGTCGTCAAAGCCCTCGCCCGCCACCGCCACGCCGTCGCCGCGCTCCACGGGGACATGCCGCAGCCGGTTCGGATGGAGACGCTCGAGGCCTTCAAGAGGGGCGACATCACCCTGCTGGTGGCGAGCGACGTCGCCGCGCGCGGCCTCGACATCACCGGCCTCTCCCACGTCTTCAACTACGACGTGCCACAGGACCCCGAGGCCTACGTCCACCGCATCGGCCGCACCGGGCGGGCCGGCCGTCGGGGCCGCGCCATCACGCTGGCGACGCCCGCGGACGAGAGATACGTCGCCGCCATCGTCAAGCTGATCCGCAGACCCATCGACCGGCTGGAGGTTCCCGGCCTCGAAGGCGCCGTGCCGGAGGAGGCCGCCGAAGAGAGACCTGGGCGCCGCAGGCATCGGCGCAAGCCCGCCGCCAAGGACCGGGCCAGGGCCAGCGAAAAGAAGGCGGGCCCGAAGACGGCCCCCGCCGGGCCGGCCAAGCCGCGCCGGTCCGGGGAACCCAGGCGGCGGCCGAAAGGCGGGGCGGAAGGGGGCGCCAAGCAGGCGGAGACGGGGCTCGAGGACCACGCGCCCGCGTTTCTCTTGAGGCCCGTTCCCATCAAGACGGGCGGTAAGGACTAACGGGTTCGCCGGCACGGCGCGGGCGGCAGGACGCCGGCCGAACGCCGCTCCCACATCTGTTCAATCCGCGCGACTTTGCCGGAATCGGACGGCCCCGCCGGAACCGCTCCTCACCTAGCCCACGGCGCCGATGATGTGGCTGATCCCGGAGCTCGCGCGACGGATGAGCTCGTAGACGCCGGTGAGCGGCTGGAAGATGCGCTCGTGCTCCTGCGCGTAGCTGAGGCTCTCTTCGCTCTTGTAGGTCGCGGGCTCGCCGAAGTCCTCGCCGACGTCCATGTCGCCGAAGCGCGGGAAGATGCGCTCGAGCGCCTCCACCGCCGGCAGCACGTCGAGGCCCATGAGGCTCTCGATCACCTGCTCGCGGGTGACGCCGGTCTGGAGGCTGAACTCGGGAACCCGGGTCGCCAACAGGTAAACCTCGTTGATGAGGGCCATGCGCACCGCGTGCAGCAGCACGAGGTCGTCGCGCGTCTCCTTGTCCAGCACCCGGCCGCGGCCGCCGGGGACGTCGCCCGCCGTGTCCTCGGTGAGCCGCCAGGCGCGGACCTCGAGGTAGTCCTTCTGGATGGTGCGGAAGATCTTCGCCAGCCTCTCGTGCAGCGCGACGTGCTCCAGGTGCTCGGACACGCGGTGCATCTCCTCGCTCAGGTCGCGCTCGCGCGTTCGCGCCGCGCGCAGCAGCCACAGGCCCGGATCGAAGATGTCCACGTAGGCCTTGAACACGTCGACCGAGCTGAAGCTGAAGGCGAATTCCACCATCCCCATGAGCCGACGGAATCGGTCCGATCCCGCATAGAGGGAGCGGAAGCGGCCCTCGTCCTTGCGGATCGCCTGGCCGACGCCTCCCAGCGTAATGGCGAGCATGCCGAGCTGCTGAAGGATGCTGTTGTGGGGGATGGCGCGGATCTGCGAGGGGTGCGAGGGATGCTCGCCCGCCCCTGCCACCTCGTGCTGGCGCTTCATGGACCTCGAGCCCGCCGGATACAGGAAGTTCACCCCGAAGGCACCGAGGAGGGCGGCGTAGTTGGCGTCCTCCATCACCTCGGCGTTGAACTGCTTGACGGTGCTGAAGAACTCGCCGACGGTGTCGGGATCCTCGTAGAACGGATCGCCGTCCCGCGCCTGCGGCGTCTCCAACACGTTCTCGAGGATCCGGCACACCGTGGCGGACGCCGTCGCAGGGTTCATGAAGTAGAGATACCCGTCGCCGCCCTGGAAGCTGATCTCCTCCTTGAAGGGGATGCGGTTGCGGATGAAGAGCGAGCGGCACGCCGGCGACGACACGTAATTGAGCCGGTCGCGGAGGCTGGCCGGGTGGCCGCCGCGGCCGATCGACTCGCCGTGGGTGTCGAAGACGACGAGCTGCACCCCCTCGAGCCCGTGGCGGGCCATCAGCTCGCCCACCTTGAGCCGTAAGCTTTCGATGGCGACCGCCGCCGCCGTCTGGCCCAGGTAACGGCCGGCGTCGGAGAATCCCGTCTGGATGCAGAGCCGGCCGCGGCGGCGCACGTAGGCGCGGTAATGCTCGTTCTCCAGCATCTCCTCGACGACCCGGGCGCCGGTCTCCAGCGCCTTGCGGGTCTCGAACAAGGGCGAGATGTCGACCTTGTCCTCGACGCCGAAGAGCTTGGCGAAGTAGAGCGCCGTCAAGGGCGTGAACGCGGTCTCGGATTCGGCGATCAGGAACCGCACCGGCGTGGTCGCGTCCACGTATTTGAGCATCTGGGCGATGATCATGAAGAGGCGCTTGGCCGAGGCCCGCTCCGCCAGAATCGAGCCGAAATTGATGGTCACGGGCTCGACCGAGCCCAGCAGCCCATTGAGTGCGTTCATGTAAGTGCGGCGGTGGGCGGGGTCGTCGGGGCCCGTCTCCATGGCGATCGCCTTGCGGATCGCGTTGTGCAACTGCGAGGCGTTGAGCCGGACATGGGTGCGGGCCATGCCGAGGCCGTAATTGGCGAGCTCCGCCCTCAGGATCCAGAGCCTTCGCACCACGCCGCCGTCCCCGGCCGAGCCCATCGCGTCGGTGATGAGCCGGATGAGGGATCCTGAATCGACCAGGCGCTTGGCGCGGCCTTCGTGCATGCGCTTGGCGATGCGGCGGATGCGCTCGCGCCCCGAAGCCTCGCGCACCTCCGGCGAGCTGAAGACCTCGATCTCCTCGTCCAACTCGGTGATGGCGAGATCGAGGCGGGATTGGAGCCGCTCCAGCGTGCGGTCGACCTCCGCCGCCTCCCGGGTTTCCGCGCACCGCCCGCGGATGGCGCGCACCGCGTCCCGGTAGTGGCGGAGCTGGATCTCCTGCACGCGCAGGCGCTTCTCCAGGGTATCGCTCCAGAGAATGTCCGAGCGCCCGTCGAGGTCGTAGCCGACCCAGCTGGCGACGGTAACGAGCCTGGGCGTCAGCTCGACGGCGCGGCCCGGGTACAGCTCTTCCGTGACCTCGAAGATGACGTCGTAGGCCTCGCGCATGGCGGCCTGCATGTTGGTGATGGCCTCCAGCGAGAGGGCGTGCTCCATGTCGAGGTCGAGGTCCGCGTCGGGCCGGTGCGCGGCGGTGGCCGCCTCACGCAGGATCGCGGCCCGGCCCGGAGGGTCGAGCGGCGCGCCGTCCGCGCCGCGCCCGGCGGCAAGCTCGGCGAGACGCCGCATGAGCGTGGCCGGCAGGCCGAAGGTCGGGTGGGCCGTGAACACGACGCCGAACAGATCCAGCTCGACGCGGCTCTTGAAGCTTTGGAACGGGATGAGGCCGGGCTCGGCCGCCTCGGCCTTGGCGCCGCCCCAGACGATGTTGCGCCTGTCCGCCAGCCCGCGCACCAGCTCCCTCAGCGTGGCGGCGTTCTCGGTCCGGCCGAATTCGCCGAGGTAGCCGCGAAGCCGCTCCGCCCGGGCCACGAATCCGCAGAAGGTGAGCCGCTGGATCAGCGCCTCGAGGCCGGAAAACGAGAGTTCCCCGCTGTGGAGCCGGTTGGAGATGTGCAGCGCCAGCATCTGGATGGGATTGGTGAAGGGGTCGCCCTCGGCCACGGCCCTGAGCTCGTCGAGCTCTTGCGCCAGCGCGCGGTGCAGGCGGCCCGGATCGATGCCGGGCTCCACCGGGAAGCAGGCCTCCCCTTCCGGCACGAGCGGCCCCTTGAGGCCGTCGAGGACCCGCCAGGCCTCGTCGCGCAGGCTCTCCTCGCGGGCGGCCGCCGCCGGTTCGGGCCGGGCCGCCTTCTTTCGGACCGTCTTCTGCACTTGGCTGCGAGGCATGGTCTGGCTCCGGCAACGTCCCGGGGATTATACCGGCGGCAAGCGCGAACGTCCCGCCGCGCGTCACCGGGGTCCGGGCAATGGGTTGAGGCGTGACCGATCCTGGCGGCCGCGCGTCACGGGGAGCACGCCAATGGGTTGCGGCGCGGGTTCCACGTGAAACGGCCCCTCACCCGCGACAAGCCCCGCGCGCCAGCGCCGGCGCCAGGATGGCGACCGGCTCCGGCGCGACCTCGATCGTCGCCGGCAGCTCCGCGATCAACTCCCCGTCCCCCTGCACCGGCTCGCCGGCCGGGCCCTCGACCACGACCCGGCGGCGCTTCACGAACTTTACGTCATCGAGCCGGGAAAGCCGGCCGAGGCCGAGCGCCGCCAGGTAGCGCAGCGCGTTCCAGCGGCCACCCTTCGAGAACAGACACACCTCGAACCCCGCCTCGTCGAGGCGAGCCCCGGGCGCCAGGACGAAGCGGCCGCCGTAGGAGCGCCCGTTGGCCACCACCACGGAGGCCGCGTGAAAGACCTCGCCGTCGGCCGTCACCGTGAGCTCGGGGAGCCGGTAGCGCGCCAGCTCCACGACAATCTGCCAATAGTACGCGCCCTTGCCGGCCCAGCTCTTGAGCCCGGGACTGAGGCCGGCCACCGCGTGGGCGTCGAGGCCGACGCCTGCGAACAGGATGAAGCGCCGGCCATCGACCTGCCCCACAGGAACCGGAACGGGCGGGCACTCGGCCAGCGTGCGGGCGATGCGGGCGCTCGCCAGCCCGAGCCCGATCTCGAACGCCAGCGAATTGGCGGTGCCCAGCGGGATCACGCCGAGAGGCGGGGACGCCGGCCCCAGCCCGTTGACCGCCTCGTTGACGGTGCCGTCGCCGCCGGCCACCGCCAAGACGTCGAAATCCTCGGCCCTGGCGTCCGCCGCGATCGCCTCGGCGTGCCCCCGCCGGCGCGTCTCGCGGACCGTGACCCGGCAGCCCCTGGCCTCGAGCGCCGCGAGCACCGCCCGGTAGCGGCGCCGGCTCCTCGCGCCCGCCACCGGGTTGTAGATCACCAGGATGCTGCGGCCGGCGGGCGGGCGGCGAGGGTCCATCGCGACGGGCTCCGACTTCGCGCCGGCGGATAAAGCACTCTTACGTATCATTACTCGAACTTTTCATCACCAATATTGCATTTTAACCATACTATTATTGTGGCTATTCTACAGGAACAGCTTGAGCACCATTGACACCTCGTCATAGTCATGCGCTATATTTGTATACACACGGATAGTTGGGGTCCCTCAGGGGAACGAGGACGGCCTGACACTGCACGGGGCGTGGCCGTACGCTTGGCCGGCGCCGCGAAGAATCCCCCAACGACCGAAGGCACGGCCGCGCCGTCACCGACGGTAAGACGGCCGTGGTGAGAACGGAACCCTTCCAGGTTCCGCGGCTGATGTTTCAGGGAGGTTACAAATGAAACCAATGAAATCCTCAGTAACAACCTATGCGCTCGGCGCGGCGCTCGCCGGCGCGGTGGCGTTAGCGTCGAACGCTGTTCTCGCAAACCCGCCCGGTGCTAGCTGTCCGGTGACCCATGCCGCGCTGACGGCCGCGCTTGAGGGCGCTGCGCCGGACGAACCGAACAATGGTGGTCTCGGCAATGAGATGTGGGCGACCGTGGTGAATGTGGATGGCGTTGTCTGCAACGTGACCCGTACGGGCGCTTTGAACGACCAGTGGCCCGGCAGCCGCGTGATTTCCGCGCAGAAGGCGCACACCGCTTGGGCCTTTAGCCTGAATGGTGGCGCCGGTGGAACGGTCGATACCCTCTCTACGGCCAATCTTTGGGCGGCAACGCAGCCGGGCGGTAGCCTGTGGGAGCTCACGCAGAGCAACCCCGTTAATGCTGCTGCTGCTTACGCAGGGAACCACATCAAAAATGGGAAGCCGTGCGATTGAATGAACGGGAAGAGAGTCGGCGGCATAAACTTCTTCGGCGGCGGACTGTCCC
>JAZGAE010000080.1:0-16983 GCA_036475545.1 Alphaproteobacteria bacterium | reverse complement strand
CGACGAACCCGTGGCGGCAAAAGACCCCGGCCCTTCGGGTTGCGCCGGGGCGGGCGCCCGCGGCGTTGCGCCGCTCGGCCGATGCCCCCGCATCGCCCTTCGCGCCGCGCCTGGCGGATCGCCTCGCCACGGCGCAACGCAGCCGATTCCACCTGACTGGATTATGCTCTAGCCCACGGCCCGGCAAAAGTCCAGCGTGACCGGGTCCCGCCGGGCCCCCGGCGCAACCTCCGCCGGCGGCCGGCGTTTTGTCCCCACGCGAATTAAGAATTATGTGAAATCCCGCGCGCGCGGGCGGCCGCGGAACCACATGGCCCGGACCAGCGGCATCTGATACCTTGGCCAAAACCCGACACTGGGGGTCGGTTATGTCTACCGAATGCGACGCCGTCAGCATCGGGACCGGCCAGTCGGGGCCGGCGCTCGCCGCCCGCCTCAGGGGCACGGTGACTTGTTCGGTTGCTCGCGTCCTCAAAGGCGGAAAGCCGCCGTTGGGTGGTTCCAAAACACGAATTCCTGTTGACCTCACGCGCCAATCAAGTGCGTCCGGGAAATGTTGGGGTGAAACGCTGGCTCAGCGGTCAGAGCCGCACCTTCGGCTTAAGATCGGCGTGATCGGATGGCAGCGGTGCAATGGGAGGATAGGTGAATGGTACTGGCCGATCCCGCCATAGAGAACAACGCGCAGGATCCCAGGGAGGCGGAGAAGCCCGAACTGAAATGGAAACAGGGTATCTGCGGCATTTGTCCCGCCGGCTGTTGGGTCATGGTTGGGCTCAAAGATGGAAAGCTGGAGGCCATCGAAGCGGACAGCGGACACCCGTTGGGGATGATCTGCCGCCGGGGGAGCCACGCCCCGGAAATCGTCTATTCCGAACAAAGTCGGCTCAGGTATCCAATGAAGCGGGTCGGGCGGAAGGGAACCCACGCGTTCGAGCGGATCAGCTGGGACGCAGCTTTTGAGATCATCGTTGAGAACCTAAACGAGATCAAAGCGGAATCGGGGCCGCAAGCGGTGGCCATCTACACCGGCCGGGGGGCCTTTGAACTGTCCCTGTGCGACATGTACCAGCCCCAAGGCGTGGCGGTGTCCTCGGCCTCCAATGTCCTGTTCCCGTTCGGCTCCCCCAACACCATGGGCGTGGGCGCTCTCTGCTACGTGTCCTTCGCCATGATCGCTCCCCATCTGACCATGGGCCGGATGCTGATCAACATGTTCAGCGACATGGAGAACGCCGACATGCTGGTGGTGTGGGGGACCAATCCGGCGACGGATTCACCTCCGCTGGACATGTACCGGCTGGAGGCGGCGGCCAACAGAGGCGCCGACATCGTGGTCATCGATCCCCGGCGCACGGAGACGGTCACCCGCACCGGGGCCCAGTGGGTCCCCGTCCGGCCGGGCAGCGATGGCGCCGTGGCGCTGAGCATGATCGGGGTGATGATCGACGAGGAGCTTTACGAGGAGGACTTCGCGCAGCACTGGTGCCACGGTTTCGAGCAATTGAAGACCTACGTCCAGCACTTCCGGCCCGAAGTAGCGGAGACCATCTCCGGCGTCCCGGCGGACACCATCCGCGACTTGGCCCGCCGCATCTGCAATGCCACCGGTGCGTGTCCGGTGATGTACACCGGCCTCGAGTACTCGAACAGCGGCGTCCAGGCCATCCGGGCGGTACTCACCCTTTTCGCCCTTGCTGGCCAGCTGGATGTTCCCGGCGGTATCGGGTTGGCCACGCCGAACAGTCATTTCCCGATCAACCGGTCTTGCAATCAGCCCAATCCCGACTTGGACCTGGCGATAGGCAGGCAGAGGTTCCCCATCTACAGCAACTACCGTGGCGAGTGCCACGCCAGTAGCCTCGTGACCTCGGTGCTCGAAGGCGACCCCTACCGCATCCGGGGACTCGTCATCCACGGCGCGTCGCTGCTGACCTCGTGGCCCCAGACATCCATATGGCGGAAGGCGTTAGCCAGCCTCGACTTTGTGGTCTGCATCGACCGCCAACTGACGGGTGATGCCGCCTACGCCGACCTCGTCCTGCCGGCCACCACCGGGTTCGAGATCGACTCCTACATGGTCTATGGCCCCGTCTTCCGGTTGCGGGAGAAGGTCATCGAGCCGGTGGGCGAAGCGCGCAACGACTACCTGATCATGGCCGAGCTGGCGAGACGACTGGGCTACGGTGATCTCTATCCGCAGACGGAAGAGGAGTTGATCCAGTTCGCACTCCAAGGCTCGGGCTTCACCCTGCAGGACGTCAAGGCAGCCGGCGGCTGGGTGAAGATCCCGACGCCCATGATGGAATACAGAAAATGGGAGAAAGGCGGCCTACGACCCGATGGTGGGCCAGGGTTCGACACTCCCACAGGCAAGTTCGAGATCTGGTCCACCGTTCTGGAAGAGTACGGCTATGAGCCGCTGCCCAAATACACCGAGCCCCCTGAAGGCCCCCTGGGTGGCCCGGGGCTGGCGAAGCAATATCCACTGGTGTTCAACTCCGGCGCCCGGCCGCAGAGCGACTTCCGCTCCCAGCATCACGGTGTCAAGGGCCTTGTTGAAGACAATCCCGAACCCACCGTGGAGCTGAATCTTGAAGACGCCAGAGAACGGGGCATCGGGGACGGCGATCTGGTGGAGGTGCGCACGCCGCGGGGCGCAGTCCCCTTCAGGGTGCAGGTCACTGAGGACATCGTAAGAGGCGCTATCGAGTGCAACATGGGTGGCGGGACTCCCGTGGGGCCCAAGGCGTGGCAAGAGTGGAACGTCAACGAGCTCACGGACATCAACAATTACGACGAGATCTCCGGGTTCCCGGTTTTCAAGTCGCTGTTGTGTGATGTGGTCAGGCTTGAGGGGGGGACGGACGACAAGCGCCGCTCCGCCGCCAAGAAGAGCGTCGCCCGCAACCCCCGCCTGGCCCCCCGTCCGGAAACTCGGGAAAAACCCCGGAGACGGATCTATTTGGACAACAACGCCACGACCCATGTGGCGGACACCGTCCGCGAGGCGATGTTGCCTTATCTGGACGCCGCCTACGGCAACCCTTCCAGCATCCACGGTGTCGGCCGCGACGCCCGGGGAGCGGTGGAGAAGGCGCGCCGTCAGGTGGCAAAGCTGATTAACGCCCGCCCCCGCCGGATCATCTTCACTGGCAGCGGTACCGAATCCGACAATCTGGCCCTCAAAGGCATCGCATTCGCCCACCGGGGGAAAGAAAGCCACATCATCACCTCGACCGTCGAGCATCCGGCGGTGCTTTCGACCTGCCGGTTCCTAGAGAAGGTCGGCTACCGGGTCACCTATCTCGACGTGGACCGGGAGGGCCTCATAGATCCCCAGGAACTGCGGCGGGCCCTCACCGACGAGACCATCCTGGTGTCCGTCATGCTGGCCAACAACGAGGTGGGCACGGTCGAGCCGATCAAGGAGCTGTGCGCCATCGCCCATGACAAGGGGAGTCTGTTCCACACCGACGCCGTCCAGGCGGTGGGTAAGATCAAGGTAGACGTCCAGGATCTGGATGTAGACTTGCTCAGCATCTCCGGTCACAAGTTCCACGCTCCCAAAGGCGTCGGCGCCTTGTATCTGAACAAGGGCATGGAGCTGGAGCCGCTCGTCCACGGCGGCAATCAGGAGGGCAGACTCAGAGCCGGAACGGAGAATGTCGCGTCCATCGTGGGAATGGGCGAAGCCGCCGAACTCGCGCTTCGGTCACTAAAGGACTCTGGAAGGATGCAAGCGCTGCGTGACGAGCTGGAGGCCGGCATCCGCAAGCTGATCCGCGAAATCGAACTCAACGGCCATCCGGAGCATCGCCTGCCCAACACGCTCAACCTGACGTTGCCCGGCCTGCGCGGGGAATCCGTGGTGGTGGCCCTAGACCAGTACGGCATCTCGGCCTCCTCCGGCTCGGCGTGCAAGTCGGGCTCCCCTGAGCCCACCCATGTGCTGATGGCCATGGGCAAAACGGCAGAGCAGGCCCACTGCGCGGTGCGGTTCTCGCTGTCTCACGACACCACCGCGCAGGACATCGATGACACCATCGCGGCTTTGGCTCATGTGCTCGAGGAGATGGAGACCACGGTACGGTTCCTGCCCTGCAAGTAGGTTTCGAGCAGAACCCTTGGGGCACAGAGGAGCTACCGAGCCGGCGTAGACTGGAACGGCGCGTTTTCGGACCGGACTCGTGTTGCCGTCCCGGCCGTAAACACGGTTTGGTTTCGCAAGGCGGGATGCCGGGGAGCTTGCGAGCGGGCCGGCCCGGTGCCGGGCGAGCGCTATCGCCCCTGGCGGCGCCAGCGGGCGACCACCTCGTGGATGAAGTTCTCGCTGTTGCAGTCTTTCTGCCATGCGTCCGAGAACGAAGCGGCGCCGCTGCGGGGGCGGTTCTCCTCGGGCAGGACGTCGAAGCATAGCCGCATCGGCACCGGGACTCCCTCGCCCACGGCGATCGCCTCGGCGTTGCGAAGCGAGGGCAGGAAGTCGAGCAAGCCGAGGGCCCACTCGGACAAGGCCGCGCGCACGAACTCCTGATCCTTCTGATTGCTCATGCGCAGCGCGAAGATGGTGTTGCACTGGGAGAGGATCTCGGTCGCCAGCTCCGAGGGCCGCTGGCTCACCACGCAAAGGGACACGCCGTACTTCCGCCCTTCCTTGGCGATTCGCGATAACGCTCTCTTGGTGGGCTCGAACCCGAGCGCAGGGTTCTTGGGCGCGTAGCGGTGGGCTTCCTCGCATACCAGCATGATCGGCACCGCCCGGTCGCTCCACAACGCGAAGTCGAAGGTGATCCGGCAGAGCACGGAGACCACCACGTTCAGGATCTCGGACGGCACCCCTGAGAGGTCGACGATGGTGACCGGTTTGCCGGCGACGGGGACGCGGAAGATGCGCGATAGAAGCTCCGCCATGTTGTCGTGGGCCGCGGTATTTCCGAACATGAAGGCGAAGCGCGAGTCCGTCTGGATGGCGTTCAGCCTGGCCTTGAGCCGCAGATAAGGAGCCAGGTTCTCCGGCTTTTCCAGCTTGCCCATGGCGTCTTCTATGAGCCGGACGAGCTTCGACATGTAGTAGGGAACGGGCGTGTCCACCGTTACATTCATTTCCTCGCCCCCTCCCTCGAGGAAGTCGAGCTTGGCTACCGGAATCAGTTCGTTGAGAATCGTGGCCTCGGGGCTGGTCTTGCCCTCGGGGTCCAATAGCACCTCCACGATTTCCTCGGAGTTGAACAGCCAGTAGGGGAGCTCGAGGTTACCAGGGGAGAGAACCTCGGCGCTTTCGCCGAAGGCGCACGCATACTCGTTGTGGGGGTCGAGCAGCACGACGTGGGCGTTGGGGTGGTGGCCGAGGATGGCGCGCAGGATCAAGGCGACGGCGCAGGACTTGCCCGATCCGGTTGTGCCCAGAACGGCCATGTGCTTGCCGAGAAGATCGTCGGGGAAGATATAGGCGGGCAGCGACTGGTCCTGGTGGATGGTGCCGATGCGCACGGCGGAGACTCCGGGGCGGACGTAGACCCGGCTGAGGTCCTCCTGGGTCGTCGTGAAGACGCCGTCGCCCAGCGCCGGGAAGGCGGAGACCCCGCGCTGGAACGTTGCCTCCGCGCCGTCCTCCCCGTTCAAGGCCTCGCCGAGGAGCTCGAGCTCGACGATCTTCATTTCGCTCTCGCCCGCGTTCTGCGCGGGAATGGGGATGCTGAGGCCACCGACCATCCCGAACACGGTGGACTCGGGTGTGTGCAGCTTGACGAGCGCCCCGATTTCGAGGGGGGGTGCCGCCCCGTTTCCGGAACCGTTCTCGAGGAGGATGACGACCTGCGACCCCGACACGGAGACGACGCGTCCGATCCTCACTTCTTGCGGCGTGCGCAGCTCGTGACCGTCCACGGATTTTGTCCTTCCGCCAGCGATTCTCAGGCTTCCGCCTGCCGGGCCACGCCGCCGTCGTCCGTCTCAGGAGGGCGGGTTCGCTCGGGCGGAAACCGCACCGTCACCGTGGTGCCGACGTCCACCTCGCTCTCCAGTTCGAGAGCGCCGCCGTGCAGCTCCACCAGCGCCTTGCTCAGCGGCAACCCGAGACCGGTCCCCTCGTAGTTGCGGGTGAGTTTGCTGTCTACTTGCGTGAAGGGTGCCAACGCCTTCCCGATATCCTCGGCGGCAATGCCGATCCCGGTGTCGCAAACCTTAATGGCGAGGCTTTGGTCCGGCTCGACGACGGTTTCGAGTGAGACCCGTCCGCCCTCGGGCGTGAACTTCACAGCGTTCGACAAGAGGTTGATCAGTATCTGCTTGAATTTTCGCTCGTCGGCCCACAGGGCGGGCAGGTTTTTGGGCAGACGGTGTTTTACTTTCAGGCCGCCTTCCAGGGCGCGCTCCTTGATTACCGTCAGGCAAGACTTGGCTACCTTCGAGACGTCGACGATTTGCTCGTCCAGCTCGAGTTTCCCGTTCTCGATCTTCGCCAGGTCGAGGATGTCGTTGATGAGTTCCAGCAGGTGCTGTCCGGACTCGTTGATGTCTGTGGCGTATTCAAGATACTTCGCGCTGCCCACGGGACCGAACACTCCGCTCTCGATCATCTCGGAGAACCCGATGATCGCGTTCAACGGCGTGCGCAGTTCATGGCTCATGTTCGCAAGGAACTCGGTCTTTGCGCAGTTGGCCGCCTGGGCCTCCACCATTGCGGCGCGCGCCACCTCGGCCGCTTCTTCGGCGTCCTTCTTTGCGGCCACAAGCGCCAGCTCGGCGCGATTGCGTTCCAATATCCTTCCGTACTGCGAGCCGTATCGGTGCAGAAGGGAATTCCGCCGTTCCCGCTTGGCACGGACATCGAGCATTACGCGCCCCGAGATGAAATGAGTTCGGCCCGGCTCCGACCCTAGTTTTGAAAAGCCAACAAATCGTTAATAGGGGCCAAAACCCGAGGATGATGAAGGGCCTGCGCGGTCCGAGCGACGGCTCTCGCTGCCCTCTTAGCCGCGGGTCAGCCGGTGCGGGAGCGTGGATTAACCAGCTCTTTACGGTTGCCGTAGTAACGTGTACGGCCGCCTGACAAAGGGGCCGGTCAGGCCGGGTGTTGGATGTGTGATGAGAGAACCTATGACAATGGGGCGGTTGCTCAAGGGCCTCTTCACTGCCGCGCTAGTGCTGATGACAGCCCATCCGGGATGGGCTGGCAGCACGAGCGCCGTTTCAGCCTACAGTAAAGGGGATTTCGAGACCGCCTTCCGGCTGTTCAGCGAACAGGCCGGCGAGGGCGCTCTGTGGGCGCAATTCTATCTCGGGATGATGCACGTCAAGGGGGAGGGCGTCGAGAGCGACAACGTCGTGGCGCTCCAGTGGTTCTATTGCGTCGCAGAGACTGAAACTGAAACGGACGGCGATGTCGCGCACGAAGCGAAGAAGTGGCGCGCCGTGCTCGCCGCGACCCTTTCCCCTTCGGCCCGCCACAAGGCCCATGCGAGGGCCGAAACGACCTGCGGCATTCCTGAAAGAGCTTCGAAGACTCTGTACAGTCCCCATCGGGACGGCTTTCTGGAACTGATATTCTTCTTCTTCGGGGACCTGATGGTCGTGGGCCTGCTTGCGATCGCGAACGCGTTCGACTTGTCCGGGCTGCAAAACACCGTCTTGTCCCTGTTCAGGAGTTACGGCAACGGGTTCGTGACTCCCATCGCCGTGGTCATATGGCTGGTCGTTTTATGGGTGTTCTTCAAGGTCTGGAGCATGTTCGAAGGCATCCGAACCAGCAGGGAGCGCCCCTTCTCCGATAAGGGCTTCCGCGGCATCCAAAGCTTCTGGAAAAAGAAACAAGAGGACTCCGTCCTGTCACCGGACCAATAGTGACAGAGGCGTAGAGCCTGATTCAAGCAGGGAACGAACCCCGACAAACTACGTGTGAGGCCGGCCGGCGTCGCGTGTCTTGTCCGGCGACGAGCCAAGCCCGCGAAGGCCGCGCCGCCACGCTGCGTCGGTCCCGCGCGGCGACTCGCCGCGAACATTCCACGACGGAGCCGGTGTCTCCTTCGGCACGCCGGCTCCGACTAGAGCATAATCCGGTCAGGTGGAATCGGCTGCGTTGCGCCGTGGCGAGGTGATCCGCCCCGGCGCAACCCGAAGGGCCGGGGTCTTTTGCGGCCACGGGTTCGTCGCGGAGCTCGCGCGGTGGCACCGCTGCGTGCTTCGCCCCGCTCCTGCCCGCGGCACAAAATTCCTCCGGCGCAGTCAGTTCAACTTGACCGGATTATGCTCTAGACGATCTCGGCAGACGCCGCCACAGGCGGGATCGGTCCGGGCGGCGAGGGGGGGCGTGGCGAAAACCCGTTTCGGTCTGTAACCGGCTGACCGTCCGGGTTACCCTTGGGCGTGCAACCGGCAGGCCGTCGGGCAAGTTCGCCAAGACGTGCGGCCGCGCCTTTGGCCGTCGGGCGCGGGCTCGGGAATCGACTTCTCAGGGGGGGAAGGGCATGGCCTGGAAAGGCGCGGGGATTTCCCACGCAACGGCGTTCGCGCTGATCGCGCTCGTCTTGGTTGCGCCGTACGGCCTCTCAGGCTGTTCCTGGCTGTGGCCGTCACCCGAGCAAAGGATCGCCGATTCCATCTGGCGGGACGGCAACGAGTTCGTGCGCGTGGAACACCAGCGCACGATCAACGGTGCCCGCCCCGCCCCGAACTTCCATCCGGTCCGGATTCCGCGACAGCACATCTTGAACGCCCTCGAGGTGCTGTCGGTGAAGGAGTCGGCGAACGCGCCTCCGGAGCCGCTCTTCTCCACGCACTCCCTCGCCGTGCTCAGCGAGCACCTGGAAAAGGGGCTCGCCACGGCGCGGCCGGACCAGGACGTGACCTTCGCGGTCGAGGAATGGCATCCGGGCTTCCTGGGCTTCCTGGGCTTCAAGAGTCCCAAGGTGGTGTCGGGCCGGGTCTTCTATTCAGGCGGCTGGTTGAACCTCGTCTTCGGGTCCGTCCTGCGCGACGGCACCAGGCGAAAGGCCATGGTCGTGGACGACCTGGAGATCAATCCGTACACGCCGGGAATGCGCTCCGGCGGCGTCCGCCAGGAATGGATCCTTTGGGTGCCGCCCGGCTCCGGGGTCTTCACGGCGCCGGGGGTGGGGCGAGGAGACTGGCTCGTGTTCGCGCCCCAGGCCCTTGCGCCCGGCGGCCCGCCGGCGGTCCAGGGCGGCGTGCCGGGGTATCCGGGGCGGCGATAGAGGAACCGCGCCGGGAGCGGTTTCCGAAGACCCGGCCGGTGCCGCCGCAACCCGATCAGGTCGCGCGTCCTTCCAGGTGGCGGACCCTGAGCGGCGGCGGCGGATGGCTGTGGTAGAAGGCGGAGTACACCGGGTCGGGGGTCAGCGTGCTGGCGTTGTCGCGGTAGAGCTTGACGAGCGCCGTGATCAACGCGCCCGCGTCCGACTTCTCGGCGGCGAAGGCGTCGGCCTGGTACTCGAAGCGCCGCGACAGCGCGGACAGGACCGGTCGTAAGAACACCGCGAACACCGGTGCCACCATCACGAACAGGATGAGTGCCGCGTGATTCGAGGGAAGGGTGACGCCGAGGCCCGCGTAAAACCATCCCTGGCCCGCGAGCCAGCCCAATAGCGCCCAGCCCGCCAACGTGATCAGCGCCGAGGTCGCGAGGAACTTCTGCACGTGCCAACGCTTGAAGTGGCCGAGCTCGTGGGCCAGCACCGCCTCGACCTCCGGCCCCTCGAGGCTTCCGATCAGGGTGTCGAAGAAGACGATGCGCTTGTTGGCGCCAAGCCCCGTGAGGTAGGCGTTGCCGTGGGCGGTGCGGCGCGACCCGTCCATCACGAAGATGTCCTTGACGGCAAACCCGCATGCCTTCGCCAGGCGTCGCACGCGGGCCTCCAGCGAGGGGTCGTCGAGCGGCGTGAAGCGGTTGAAGAGGGGCGCGATCAGGCGCGGATAGGCCCAGGTCTGGGCGAGCGAGACCCCCATCCACACCAGCCACGCATAGAGCCACCAGAACGCACCCGAGGCCTCCATGATCCGGAGGATGACCCAGACGAGCGGCGCCCCGATCCCGACGAGCAGCAGCCCGCTTTTCGCCAGGTCGCTCACGAACAGCCACGGGGTGGTGCGGTTGAAGCCGAAGCGCTCCTCCAGCCGGAAGGTGCCGTAGATCGAAAACGGCATCTCCAGGAGGGCCATGATCAGGCCCGCGCTCATCACCACCGTGACGCCCCGGGCAAGGGGCGCCGCGAGCGTGGCGCGCCACAGCCCGTCCAGCAGCTCGAGCCCGCCGCCGATGGTCCACCCTAAGAGCAGCGCCGCGTGGACGACGAGCGCCACCAGGTTGAGGCGGGTCTTGGCGACCGCGTAGTCGGCCGCCTTGCGGTGGTCCTTAAGCGAAACGTCGTTCCGGAAGGCCTCGGGCACGCCGTCGCGGTGGGCGCGCACAAAGTCCATCTGGCGCGACCCCAGCCAGAACTGAAGCGCGACCGAGGCGGCGAGCACCGTCAGGAAAAGGGTGGTGAAGGCGTTCACCTCTCCACGATCCGTCGTTTCCGCTCATACCTTAGCCTAGCTCGGGGCGGACCGCGACGGCCGCGGGCCCCGGGGGCGCGGGGTCGGCTCCGGGCGCCTCAGCCGTAACGGCCCGCGAAATCCTTCATGAAGTCGACGAGCGTGTCCACCCCTTGCTCCGGCATGGCGTTGTAAAGGGAGGCGCGAAAGCCGCCGACCGCCTTGTGCCCTTTGAGGTTGACGAGCCCCGCCCCGCGGGCCTCGTCGAGAAACCGGTCGTCGAGGGAGGTGTCCGCAAGGGCGAAGCAGACGTTGACCCGCGAGCGAGCCTCCGAAGCGACCGGGCAGCGATAGAAGCCGCCGTCGTCGATGAGATCGTAGAGCTTCCCGCTTTTGCGCTTACTCGCAACCTCCATCGCCACGAGCCCGCCCTGCTCCTTGATCCACTCGAACACGAGGCCCGCCACGTAGATCGAGAAGGTGGCCGGCGTGTTGTACATGGACTCGTTCTCCGCCTGGACCCCGTAATCGAACACGTTGGGGGTGAGCGGGTGGGCACCGCCCGCCAGCTCCTCGCGCAGGACGAGGATGGTGAGCCCCGTCGGGCCGACGTTCTTCTGGGCGCTGGCGTAAATCAGCCCGAAGCGGGCGACGTCGATTGGGCGCGACAGGAAGTTCGAGGTCGTGTCGGCCACCAGCGGCACGTTGCCTATATCCGGCGTCTCATGGAACTCCACCCCGTTGACCGTCTCGTTGGCCGTGATGTGGCAGTAGGCGGCGTCTGCGTCGAGCCGCCATTCCGACTGCGGCGGTATCCTCGAGAACCCGCACGGTCCGCCGCTGGCGGCGACGTTCACCCGGCAATAGCGCCGCGCCTCCTTGATCGCCCGGCCCGACCAGTACCCGGTCTCCACGTAATCCGCCGCCTCCCGCCCGCGCAGCAGGTTCAAGGGCACGAGGCCGAACTGCGCCATGGCGCCGCCGTGCATGAACAGCACCCGGTAGCCGGGCGGAATCCCGACGAGCTCCTCGAGGGTCCGCCGCGCGGCGGCGGCGATGTCCACGAACGGGGGGCCGGTGAACGGCATCTCCATGACGGAGAGGCCATGCCCGCGCCAGTCAACGAGCTCCTCGCGGACGCGGGCGAGCACCGGCTCCGGCATCATGGCCGGGCCGGCCGCGAAGTTGTAGACCCGCGCCATCGCTCAGAACAGGCTCAGGCCGTGGGTGCTGGCGCCCATGAGGAACAGCAGCGGGATCGAGAGGATGGTGTTGGTGCGCGACGACAGAAACGTGACGCGCGCGCATCTCGCCCGTTCCTCCACACCCGCGGGCACGAACCCCAGGGACTTCTTCTGGTGTGGCCACATGACGAGCCAGAGGTTCAAGACCATGATCGTCCCGATCCACGCGCCCATGCCGATGACGGCGGCATAGCCGTGCAGCGTGACGGCGTCCCACGCCATGCCGCTGCGCCACAGCAGGACCGCGCCAGCCACCCAGGTGATGGTGGCGGTGTGGCGAAACACGGCGTGTTCCCGCCTCGAACGCGCCTCGAGTTCCGGGCTGGCGGCATCGGCCGCGAAGACCTCGGGCCCCAGCGGCACGAACCTGGGCGAGAGCACGACGTTGACGTAGTTATGCCCGATCCAGATGAGCCCGGCGCCGATGTGGACCCAGCGCAGAATTACGTCCAGCAGCGCGGCGAGTTCGGGCCCCATGGCTCGTCACGAGCCGTTGGCCAGAACGCGCAGCACCAGAACCAAGACAACGGTGAGCGCTAGGCCGGCAAGCACCGTCCCGGTGACCGAATCATGCGGCAGTCTCATGGCGCTCGCCCACGAAGGCCGTGCTCAGCGCGCCCGCCCGCCGCAGCACCAGCGGTTGCCGGAAGTGCTGGTGCCGCTGGGCCTCGGCGACTGCCTCTTCGATAATGTTGTGATGGGGCGAGATGGTGCAGGCCGGATCGGTGTTCGTGGCATCCCCGGTCAAGAGATAGGCCTGGCAACGGCAGCCGCCGAAGTCCTCCTGTTTGTAGGAACAGCTCCGGCACGGCTCCTTCATCCAATCGTCGCCGCGGAACCGGTTGAATTGTGGCGATTCGTGCCAGATCCACTGCAGGCTGTGATCGCGCACCGAGGGAAACTCCATGTCCTTGATGACGCGGGCTTCCTGACACGGCAGTCCCGTGCCGTCCGGCGCGATGGTGAGGTGAATGCTGCCCCAGCCGTTCATGCACGCCTTGGGCCGTCCGGCGCGCTCCGGATCCGCCATCGTGCTGGTGAAGTAATCGGGGACGACGAAGTAGATCGTCATCTGGCCGGCCAACCGCTTGCGCGCAGCCATCACCGCGACCTCCGCGCGTTCGAGCTGTTCCAGGGTCGGCAGCAGTTCCGCGCGGTTGAGAAGCGCCCAATTGTAATACTGGATTTGGACGTACTCCAAAAAATCGACCTCGAGCTCCTCGGCCATGGCTAGGATACCCGGCGTCTGGTCGATGCTGTCTCGGCATACCGGGACGTTGAGCACCATCGGAAAACCCAGCGCCTTCATCTCGCGGGCGATCTCCAACTTGTGCTCGAAGGCGCCGGCGCCGACCAGGGCGTCGGTTACCGCCTGGTCGCACGACTGGATGGAAAGCTGGATCTGATGGAGGCCGGCATCCTTCAAGGCGGCGAGG
This sequence comes from Alphaproteobacteria bacterium, assembly GCA_036475545.1. Taxonomy (GTDB): domain Bacteria; phylum Pseudomonadota; class Alphaproteobacteria; order DATDPM01; family DATDPM01; genus JAZGAE01. The sequence continues at coordinate 3,809 of JAZGAE010000080.1, read as the reverse complement.
CGCTCGCGGTTGAGGCCCATCCCCGAGGTGATCAGGTTGGTGTAGTAGCCAAGGTCATTCGCCTCGGCGACCAACTCCTCCAGGTCCTTGCGCATTGCCGGCTCGCCGCCGGTGAAGCCGAGCTGCAACGCGCCCATCTCGCGGCCCTCGCGCAGCACCCGCTTCCATTCATCGGTGCTGAGCTCGTTGCGACGATAGGAGTCGAAGTCCAACGGGTTGTTGCACCACGGGCACCCAAGTGGGCAGCGATAGGTCAACTCCAGGCAGAGCCACAACGGTTTGCCCTGTCCATCAAGTCTTACTTCACTTGCGTCTGATCCAGCCTTTGGCATGAGACACCTCCAAGAATTTTCGCACGCCGTTTCGCGCGACGGCGTTCAAGCAGAGCGGGGCGGGCCGCAGCGGGAGAGGGAACCGGTCCTACCCGTCAGCCTTTCGTTTGATCCATCCTTTGGCCTGGGAGACCTCGAGAAACTTGTGCACGCTGGTCTCAACGCTGGTCTCGGTGTGAGGTCCCCGGGCGGAAAACCGCTCCTTAAGCTCGTCGATGATCTCAGTGACCGATACCTCCCCGGTGCACCGCTTGAGGATCTCGCCCGCCGTCTCGTTGAGCTTCACGACGCCTTCGGGGTAAAGCAGGACGTACGCGTCCTGCGTCTCCTCCCACCGAAACAGGTAAAGCGGGTTGATCTCGAAGCGGTCCTGCGGCTCGATCGTGACATCTTCGGACATCTGTCAACGCCTTCTTGCCATTCCGGAGAGCGGGCCGGCTCGCGCCCTCCCGTTTTCGGGATTGGAGCAAAAGGGAGGGACCGCAAGGGATGCGGTCCCTCCACTTCCCGTCGGTCAGCTAGCGGTTGTATGCGTACGCAGTGACCTCGAATCCAAGACGAAGGTCACAATAAGCGGGATCAACCCATGACATGGTAACCTCCCTTATCGCGTCTGTTTCGTTAGTGACCGCGTTCATCGTGCTGCCGTGCCAGTGAACCTAAGCTGACCGGCCCGTTCATCCAGAATTCACGTCGGAATAATAATTCTAATTATAAATCAAGTAACGCCCGCAACTTCCTCAAATCACGTTACTTCCCTGCCACTAGACGAATGGAGAGCGACGTTTGTTTTGTCTTTCCGAGTCGTTGCGACATTTTGTCGCAGTCCTGGAAGGAGTCTTCGCAAGGAGGCGACACGCGGTCCGGGACGGAATTGATTATTAGAACGATTCCGCTCTCTCCCCGCTCATGGGGCCCGCGCGTGCCGTCCCGTTCGCCGCGGGCCCCGAGCCGGTCCCCTGTGGTTCGCAAGGTGCCTGGGGGGGGCGTGGTTCGCAAGGTGACCGTCGCGCGTGGCACAGGGACGGCAACCCCCTTGGTCCGGCGACCGTTGCGCCAAAAAAACGGGACCGCGGGGGGCCGCGGTCCCAGATTATTGGTCGGGAGACAAGAAAACGAGGGAGTCCGGGTTACCGGCGGACGTGGACCTTGGAAGTCACCTCGAAACCATGACAAAGGTGGCATCGGGCGGGCCCGATCCAATTCATCGATACCGCCCTGTTCGAAGATCGGAATCCTCTTGCCGACCCGGTCCGAAAGACCTCCTTGATCACCGTGCCGGTCCCTCGCCTTAGAAATTTAACCATACGATATTGTCTTGCGATCTTCTTGCGGCATATTGTCGCTCCTTCCGGCGGGCGGGCAGGGATTGCGCCGAACACTCGTGGAATCACCTTGTTGATTATTAGAACTATTGAATCCTGGCGCATCGTCACTGTGGCATTGCTACGCCGCGCCACTCCTCCCGCACGCCGGCGTCGCGTTCTGCGGGGAGATGAGCGTCCCGCAGCGCCGCGAACGAGGCGGCGTCCAAGAGCTCGGACAGGGCCCAGACCGCCATCGCTCGCACCAGGGGCGAGCGGTCGCGGAGCAGGTCTTCAGCGACCACCGCCTGGGAGCGGTCGCCGGAATTCCCGAGCGCGATCAGAACGTTTCGCACGAAACGGTCGCGCCCCGTTCGCTTGATCGCGGTGCCGGCGAAGACCTCGCGGAAGGCGGCCTCGCCGAGGCGTGCCAGATCGGCGAGCCGCTGCGCGGTGATCTCGGCCCGCGGCAGAAGGTCGGGCTCCTGGCCCGCGCCGGCGAACTTGTTCCACGGGCATACCGCCAGGCAGTCGTCGCAGCCGTAGATGCGGTTGCCCATGGCGCGCCGGAACTCGGGCGCGATGTGGCCCTTGTGCTCGATGGTGAGGTAAGAGATGCAGCGCCTGGCGTCGATGCGGTAAGGGGCGGGAAAGGCCCGGGTCGGACAGACGTCGAGACAGGCGTGGCAGGTTCCGCAGTGGTCGGTCTCCGGCGCGTCCGCAGGCAGCTCCAGCGTGGTGAACACCTCGCCGAGGAACAGCCACGACCCAAAGCTGCGCGACACGAGATTGGTGTGCTTGCCCTGCCAGCCGATGCCGCCCAGCGCCGCCAGGGGCTTTTCCATCACCGGCGCGGTGTCGACGAACAACTTGACCTGAGAGCCGAAGGTCTCATGTATCCAGCGGGCGAGCGCCTTGAGGCGTTTCTTGAGCACCAGATGATAGTCGCGGCCATGGGCGTAGACGCTGATCGCGCCGCGTCCGCGCTCCGTGAGGCGCTTGAGCGGGTCGTCCCGCGGGGTGTAATTGACGCCGAGGACGACGACGCTGCGCGCACCCGCCCACAGCCGGCGGGGCTCGGCGCGCCGCTCGGCGCCTTGGGCCAGCCAGCCCATGTCGCCGTGAAGGCCGCGGGCGAGGAACTCGGCCAATTGCTGCCTGGCCGCCTCGCCCACGTCCGGCGAGGCGAAGCCGACGGCATCGAAGCCCTGCGCGAGCGCCTTGTCACGGATGGCCTGCTTGATCTCGGGCGAGTGCGGCGTCATGACCGTTCCCAGTTTACCCGCGTCCGGCGGCCGCCGACAGGTGCGACCGGTTCGGCGTCGCCGCTATGGCGAGATCTCGGAAATGAAAATATGCTAGCCGGCGCGGCCCGTTCGGCGGGTCGGGAGACGAGGCGCGGGGGCGCGCGATGAGCACGAAACCCAGGGCGGTTGTGCTGGTGAGCGGCGGGCTCGATTCGGCCACGACGCTCGCCGTCGCCGCAGAGCAAGGCTTCGAGATCTACGCGCTGACCTTCCGCTACGGCCAGCGAAACGACGTGGAGATCGACGCCGCCCGCCGCGTTGCCGCGTCCCTCGGCGTGGCCCGGCACGTGATCAAGGAAATCGATCTCGGCGCCTTCGGCGGCTCGGCGCTGACGGACGACATCCCGGTGCCCAAGGGACGCGACATCGAGGAGATGAGCCGCGAGATCCCGGTCACCTACGTGCCGGCGCGGAACACGATCTTCCTCTCGTTCGCGCTGGCCTGGGCCGAGGTGCTGGGGGCCGCCGACATCTTTACCGGAATGAACGCCATCGACTACAGCGGCTATCCGGACTGCCGGCCGGAGTACGTCGCGGCCTTCGAGCGGATGGCCAACCTTGCCACCAAGGCAGGTGTCGAGGGAACGTCCCGGTTTGCCATCCACACCCCGCTGATCGAGCTATCCAAGGCCGAGATCATTCGCCGCGGCCTGGCCCTCGGCGTCGACTATGGGCTCACCTCGAGCTGCTACGACCCGTCCGTGCAAGGCGAAGCCTGCGGCGAATGCGATGCCTGCCTGTTGCGTCTCCAGGGTTTCGCCGAAGCCGGCTCGCAAGACCCGATCCGCTACCGCGCCCGGGCCGCGGCGGCGCCGTGAGCGGGAGGCCGCGTTGGCTTACGCCGTCAAGGAAATCTACTACACCCT
>JAZGAE010000079.1:0-6646 GCA_036475545.1 Alphaproteobacteria bacterium | reverse complement strand
GCGGCTGTTGCAAATATGTGACACATCAGGCCGGGGATGCGAGCGGCCGCAATCCGGGCGAAAATCGTCTTTTACTAAATATAAATATATGTTTATATAATAACTAACGTCAACGTAGGCTGTGCCGGACGGCTTGGGAGACGGAGGTGGACATGGACGCGATTTTGACCGGATTGCGCGCCGCCGCCGAGCCGACGCGGCTCAGGATTCTGGCGCTGTGCGCGCGCGCCGAACTTACCGTGAGCGAGGTCACCGAGATCCTGGGGCAGAGCCAGCCGCGGGTCTCGCGGCACTTGCGGCTGATGTGCGAGGCAGGCTTGCTGGACCGCTCGCGGGAAGGCACGTCGGCCTTCTTCCGCCTCGCCCGGCATGGTCCCGGATCGGAGCTGGCGCGCCTGCTCGTCGGCCTCTTCGCGCCGCCGGAGGGCGCCACCGAGGGCGTGGCGCTCTTGGACCGCCAACGCCTGGAGGCGGTTCAGCGGGCCCGGGCCGAAGCCGCCGCCGCCTACTTCCGCGCCAACGCGGGCAGGTGGGACGAGATCCGTTCCCTCCACGTCGACGACGAAGAGGTCGAGAGGGTGTTGCTCGGGCTCCTGCCCGAAGGGGAGGTCGGCGACCTCCTCGACATCGGTACCGGCACGGGACGGATCCTCGAGATCTTGGCGGGCCGCGCGGAAGCGGGGGTCGGGATCGATCTCTCGCGGGAAATGCTGGCCGTCGCACGCACCCGCCTCGAGGCGGCGGGTCTCCGTCACTGCAGCGTTCGCCAGGAAGACATGTACCAGCTGCCCTGGCCGGCCCGCTCTTTCGATGCCGTCACCATCCATCAGGTCCTCCATTTCGCGGACGCCCCGGACCGGGCCATCCTGGAGGCCGCCCGCGTGCTCCGGGCCGGCGGCCGGCTGGTCGTGGTTGACTTTGCCCCCCACAGTCTCGGATACCTCCGGGACGAACACGCCCATCGCCGCCTCGGTTTCGGCGATGGCGAGGTTGCCGGCTGGTTCCGCGACGCCGGTCTGGAGCCGGCGGAGGCCATTCACCTGCCGGGCGATCCTCTCACCGTCACCGTGTGGCTGGCGATCCGGCCGCGGGAGCTGGGCGCGGTCGCACCCCGCCGCGAAGGGGCGCCCCGAGTTTCCGTGGGCTCGTCCGGACAAGGGAGGACGCACCCATGACGATGAAGGAATCAGCCGTTTGGCAGGCGCCGGCGCCTCAAGTCGTTCCGAAGGCGGACCGAATCAAGGTCTCCTTCGAGTTCTTCCCTCCCAAGACGCCGGAAATGGAGGGCAAGCTGTGGTCCGCCATCAAGCGGCTGGAACCGTTGCAGCCGCGCTTCGTCTCGGTCACCTACGGCGCCGGAGGAAGCACCCGCGAGCGTACCCACGCCACCGTGCTTCGGCTGTTGAAGGAGACCAGTCTGGTGCCTGCGGCGCACCTCACTTGCGTCGCGGCGACGCGCGAGGAGATCGACGACATCGCGCGGCACTATTGGGACGAAGGCGTTCGCCACATCGTCGCGCTGAGGGGCGATCCGGCGGGCCAGAGCGGGCGCTACGAGCCCCAGGCCGGCGGTTACGCCTACGCCTCGGACCTGGTGGCCGGCCTCAAGCGCGTCGCCGACTTCGAGATCTCGGTGGCCTGTAATCCCGAGGTTCATCCGGAAGCCGTCAGCGCCGACGCCGATCTCGACAACCTGAAGCGCAAGATCGACGCCGGGGCCACCCGGGCGATCACGCAGTTTTTCTTTTACATCGACGTGTATCACCGGTTCGTCGACCGGGCGCGGGCGGCCGGGATCGACGTGCCGATCGTGCCGGGGATTCTGCCGGTCACAAATTTCGCGCGGGTCGTGGAGTTCGCGAAGGTGTGTGGATCGGGCGTGCCCTCCTGGCTTGCGAAGATGTTCGAGGGGCTGGACGAGGACCCCGAGACCCGCAAGCTCGTGGCCGCCACCGTGGCGGCGGAGCAGTGCCGCCTGCTGCAGGCGAGCGGCATCGATGAATTCCATTTCTACACCCTCAACAGGGCCGATCTGACGTTCGCCATCTGCCACATCTTGGGGATTCGTTCCAAGGCTCCGGCGGTCGCAGCGAAGGAGCCGGCGGCGGCCCGCCCGGAGCCGGCGTAATGACGCACCTCCTCGACTACCTCTGCGAGCGGGTGCTTCTCGCGGACGGGGCCATGGGCACCCGCGTGCAGGCCGTGGACCTGTCCGTCGAGGAGGATTACCTCGGCCAGGAGAACTGCACCGACATCCTGACCAAGAGCCGCCCGGACCTGATCCGGGACATCCACATGAGTTATCTCGAGGCCGGCTCGGATGCGGTCGAGACCAACACCTTCGGCGCCTCGCCGATAACGCTGGGCGAGTTCGGCCTCGAGCGCGAGGCGTTCGAGCTCAACAAGCGCGCGGCCGAGATCGCCCATGAGGCGATCGCCGAGTTCGACGGCGACGGGCGCACCCGTTTCGTGCTGGGGTCCATCGGGCCGGGGACCAAGCTGCCTTCCCTCGGCCACATCGACTATCAGACGCTCGAGGACGCCCTCGCGGTCCAGTGCGCCGGACTCGCGGCCGGACGGGTCGACGCCTTCCTCGTCGAGACCTGCCAGGACCCCCTCCAGATCAAGGCCGCGGTCAACGGCGCCAAGCGCGCGCGAGAGGACTCCGGCGCGGACGTCCCCATCATCGTTCAAGTGACCGTGGAGACAACGGGGACGCTGTTGGTGGGTGCCGACATCGCGGCCGCCGCCACGGTCGTGAGGGCCCTGGACGTTCCCGTCATCGGGCTCAACTGCGCCACGGGGCCGCAGGAGATGTCCGAACACGTCAAGTGGCTCGCCGAGAACTGGCCGGGCATGATCTCGGTGCTCCCCAACGCGGGGCTGCCGGAGCTCGTCGAGGGAGCGCCCCGCTATCCCCTCGGCCCGGAGGAGCTGTCCCGCTGGCTCGAGCGCTTCATCGAAGAGGACGGGATCAACGTCATCGGCGGATGCTGCGGGACCGATGTCGAGCACATCGCGTCGCTGGATTCCATGCTGCGCCGGCGGGGACGCAATCAGCGGCGCCCGGCGCCGGTGAAGCGCGAGGTCCACTGGATCCCCTCGATCGCCTCGCTCTACAGCCAGGTGCCGCTGCGGCAGGAACAGGCGTACTTGTCCATCGGCGAGCGCTGCAACGCCAACGGCAGCCGCAAGTTCCGCAAGCTTCAAGAGGAGGGCAATTGGGACGGCTGCGTGGAGATGGGCCGCCAGCAGGTGCGCGAGGGGTCCCACGCGCTCGACGTGTGCACCGCCTTCGTCGGCCGTGACGAGACCGCGGACATAGTCGAGGTGGTGAGCCGGATGCGCGGCGCCGTCGACGCGCCGCTGGTGATCGATTCCACCGAGCTCAACGTGCTCGAGGCGGCGCTCGGGCTCTACGGCGGCAAGCCCGTCATCAACTCCATCAACTTCGAGGACGGCGAGGAGCCGGCCGCCAAGCGTCTCGGCCTGGCGCGGCGCTTCGGCACCGCCCTGATCGCGCTCACCATCGACGAGGAGGGAATGGCGAAGGACGCCGACCGCAAGCTCGCCCTCGCCCACCGTCTGTATGACTTCGCCTGCGGGCGCTTCGGGCTGCCGCCCTCGGACCTGCTGTTCGATCCGCTGACCTTCACAATCTGCACCGGCAACGAGGATGACCGCAAGCTGGGCCTGATGACGCTGGAGGCGATCGAGCGGATCAGCGGGGAATTGCCGGAATGCCAGATCATCCTGGGGCTCTCCAACATCTCCTTCGGGATCAATCCCGCCGCCCGCAACGTGCTCAACTCCGTGTTCCTGGACCACGCGATCAAGCGGGGGCTCACGGGCGCGATCCTCCACATGACCAAGATCGTCCCGCTGCACAAGATTCCCGAGGAGGAGGCGCGAGTCGCCGAGGACCTGATCTACGACCGCCGCAGGGACGGCTACGATCCGCTGCACGTCTTCATCGCCCTGTTCGAGGGCCGCGAGGTCGAGAAAAGGGAAGAGCGCGAGCGCCCCAGGAACGTGGAGGAGCGCTTGAAGCTGCGCATCATCGACGGCGACCGCCAAGGGCTCGAGGCCGACCTGGAGGAGGCGCTGGGGCGCCACCCGGCGCTCGACATCATCAACAAGTTCCTGCTCGACGGCATGAAGGTGGTCGGCGACCTCTTCGGCGCGGGCAAGATGCAGCTTCCCTTCGTGCTGCAGTCGGCGGAGACGATGAAGGCGGCCGTCACCTACCTGGAGCCCTTCATGGAGCGCATGGAGGGGAAGCAGAAGGGGACCATGGTGCTGGCCACGGTCAGGGGCGACGTCCACGACATCGGCAAGAACCTGGTGGACATCATCCTCAGCAACAACGGCTACAAGGTCGTGAATCTGGGGATCAAGCAGCCCATCGAGCATATCGTCGCCGCGGCCCGCGAGCACGCGGCGGATGTCATCGGCATGTCGGGGCTGTTGGTGAAGTCCACGGTGATCATGCGCGAGAACCTCGCCGAGATGACGCGCGACGGCTTCGATACGCCGGTGATCCTGGGCGGCGCGGCGCTGACCCGCGGTTACGTCGAGGAGGATTGCGTCAAGGCCTACGCGTGCGGCCGGGTCGCCTACGCGCGCGACGCCTTCGACGGGCTCGATCTCATGGACAAGGTGGTCGCCGACGAATTCGACGGCCACCTGGCGGCGCTCAAGGAGAAGCGCGCGCGGCCCGCGCGCCGGCGCCGCGACCGCCGCCTGGAGGCCTTGGAGCTGCCGCCCGAGAAGCCGCGCCCGGTCGAGCTCAAGGAGATCCGGCTCAAACGCGAGGAACTCGCCGCGGGCGTGCCGGTGCCTGACCCGCCGTTCTGGGGGCCTAAGGTCATCGACGAGGTGCCGATCAAGTCGGTGATACCGTATTTGAACGAGACCATGCTCTTCCAGTTCCACTGGGGCTTCAAGAAGGCGGGCCGAAGCCGTGAGGAGTTCAAGAAGTGGGCGAAGCGAGAGGTGCGGCCGATCCTGAACCGCCTCGCCAAGCAATGCGCGGACGAGGCCATCGTCGTGCCGCGCGCCGCCTACGGCTACTGGAAGTGCGCGGGCGAGGGAAACGACCTGGTGCTGTTCGAGCCCGACGGCGAGACGGAGGTCGCCCGTTTCACGCTGCCGCGCCAGAGGCGCGAGGGCGGGATCTGCATCGCGGATTTCGTCCGCGACATCGAGGCGCAAGAGCGCGACGTCATCGGCCTCCAGGTCGTGACCGTGGGGGCGCGCGCCTCGGAGGTGGCGCACCAGTGGTTCGCCGAGGACCGCTACCAGGATTACCTCTATCTCCACGGCTTCAGCGTGGAGATGGCCGAGGCCATGGCGGAGTACGTGCACAAGCGCATCCGCGCCGAACTCGGCGCCGGCGGCGAGGATGCGCGCGATATCGGCAAGCTGTTGAAGCAGGGATACCGCGGCTCGCGCTACTCGTTCGGGTATCCGGCGTGCCCCAATCTCGCCGACCAGCGCGTGCTCTTGGATCTCTTGGACGCGGAGAGGGTAGGCGTCACCATGGGCGAGGAGGACCAGCTCGAGCCGGAGCAGTCGACCTCCGCCATCGTCCTCCACCATCCCCAGGCCAAGTACTTCGCGGTCTGAGGGCGCCCGCCAATCCGCTTCCCGGATTATGCTCTAGAAGTCGATCTCGTACTCGATGATCCACTTGAGGGTGTGGTCGGGCGTGGCGTCGGTGAGGCCGAAGAGCCAGCCGAGCTGCACCTCGAACTTGCTGCGCTCGGTCACCTCCAGCTCTCCCCATAGCACGGGTCCCAACTGGTGCTCCTGCTCGTCCAAGGGGAGGATGTCGCGGATTTCCCCGAACTCGCCGAAGGCTTCGAAGCCGACCTGGACGGGGGTGGCGGTGCGCCACTTGGTCTGCCACGCGTACTCGAGCTTGGTGGCGCTCTCGTCCTCGCCACCAAGCTCTTCCTCGAAGGTGACGTTCAGCCGGTTGCGAAGTGGCCCGACGAGCTTCTCGAACAGGAGCTTCCCCTCGAGCTCGTTGGGGTCGTCGTCGTCGTCGGCCTTGGCGAACTCGAGGTAGAGGCCGAAGTCGATCCAGTACTTGCCGTGGCCTGCGACCTCTATGATGTTCTCCCAGGCGGTCCCATCGTAGCGCAGCGCCCCATCTGGACTCTTCTTCAGTTTTCCGAAGAGGGCCGTGTTCCACCATTCGGTGACGGCGTACTCGACCTCGTAGACGTGTTTCTGGCCTCCGTCTTTGCTCCCCTCGTCGTCGAAGTCGGCATGGCCGCGCGCCTCCAGGGCGAACTCGCCCTTCGTCACGTTGGGCGAATAGACCTTGTGTTTGGCGTGGGCGGCGCCGGCGAGGGCGAGGAGCCCGGCCGCAACAAGCGCGGGGCCGGCGGCTCTCGGCCAGGCGGCGGCCCGGTGGGCCGGCGGCCGGCGGATATGGCGGATCGTCAATTCGTCTCTCCGGTCTTTTGATTGCGTGACGGCGCCCGCCACGTCCTCTGCCCACGCCCTATATCCCGATTGCGGGGGGCGCGCAATAAAAAAGCGAACGCGTATCATTCGCAATCGCCTCCGGACCAGAGGGTTTGCAAGTTCTCCCGCGGAGACTCCCGCGATACGGCAGGAACGCCTTTCCGCCGGT
>JAZGAE010000078.1:0-12207 GCA_036475545.1 Alphaproteobacteria bacterium | reverse complement strand
GCCGCCTCTAACGCGTTTCCTTTTCCGAAACTTGAACATGCAAATATTAGAAGATGCTCTAAATAATTTTTACTGTTCGTATACTGTGAGCGTCAAACCGGCCTCACAACGGCAATGTACTCCGTCGCACCGCCCGTGACAACGTGACCGAAAAGAGAACGTCGAAAAAATTTTCGGCCGACGCGACCACACGGACGACCGCGCAGAAGAACTCTCATCACCCGTGCAACGTGAACGACGACGCAGAAGAATTTTCACCGCCCGCGCACGACGAACGACGACGCAGGAAAATTATTATCACCCGCGCAACGTGGGCGACCGCGCAAAATAATTTTCACCGCCCGCGCACGACGAACGACCGCGCAAAATAATTTAATCATCCGCGCAACGTGATCGCCCGCGCAAAATAATTTTCATCGCCCGCGCAGCGGACGACCGCGCAAAATAATTTTCACCGCCCGCGCACGACGAACGACCGCGCAGAAAATTTTCATGGCAGGTGCCGGCGCGGCGCGCGGAACGCGGACGGCGCGAGCACGAAAAAACCGCGCCCAAAGGGACGCGGCCTTGTCCGACGGCGGCGCTATGGAGCCTAGAGGAGCTTTATCCGGGCCGCGAGACGAGAGAGCTTGCGCGCCGCTGTGTTGCGGTGAACCACGCCCTCTCTGGCGCCGCGCATGAGTTCCGGCTGGGCGGCGCGGAATGCGGTCTCGGCGGCCGCCTTGTCGCCGCTCGCGATCGCGCTCTCGACGTTGGCCACGAACGTGCGGATGCGGCCAAGGCGCGAACGGTTGACGACCGTCCTGCGCGCGATCTGCCGGGTGCGTTTCTTCGCCGAGCGGATATTGGCCATGTCGGGCTCGTGCCTTTGAGTCTTGGAGTTCTCGGGCGGGCGTTTATATCGCCGGGATTGCCGGCCGTCAAGCAGGCCCGAGAGGGTGCCCGGCGCGGCGCGTCAATCGGGCGAAAGGTAGAACCGCACGGTGACCGTTGTTTCCGCGGGGCCATCGGAGCCTGAGATCTCGAGCCGCAGCAGCTCGTCTTCGCGCCGGTACTCGCCCGCGTCGACCCGTCGCCAGCCGAGTTGGGGCAGGGTGCGGGCATAGAACGCCGCCACGTCGGCGGAGGCGACCGCGCCTTCGGCATAGGCCTCGACGATGCGCCCCGCCGGCGTGTCGAAGACGACGCCGGCGTCCGCGACCTGGATGAGCCCCGGCATCAGAGGAAGATCCTCGAACCCGGCGACGAAGGCGCCGCCCGCCTCCCCCTCTTCGGTACCCGCCATCGCCGGCGCAAGGCCCGCGACAGCCACAACGCAGAAAACCGCCACGGTGGCCAGCGCGCTCACGACCACCCGCCCGATGGAGGCCTTAACGTCGGGTTCGAAGCCCATGGCCACAGGCTATCACATCACCGTTGGCGGCGCGGACAGAAGAAGGTGGACCTCGCGCTCTGCACGATGCGGCGGATCCCGCCCGTCCGGGTCACGTCGCAGTCGCAGCCCGGGCACGGCTCCCCCTGGCGGCCGTAAACGGCGAACGCGTGCTGAAAGTAGCCAAGCTCGCCGGTCGGCTGACGGTGGTCGCGCAGAGTCGCGCCGCCGGCGGCGATCGCCTGGCCCAGCACGCTCTTGATGGCGCGGATCAGCCGCTCGGCGCGTTTGCCGACGACGGTGCCGGCCCGGCGCCGCGGCGACAGCCCCGCACGGAACAGGGACTCGCAGATGTAGATGTTGCCGAGGCCGGCCATGATCCGCTGGTCGAAGAGTGCCGCCTTGATCGTCGCGTTGCGCCCCGCCAGCGCGGCGGCGAGCGCCGGCCCGTTCAAGGCCTCGCTGAGGGGTTCCGGGCCCAAATGCCGCAGCAACGGATGCGAAGCGAGCTTTCCCTCGTCGCTCAGCGTCATCAGGCCGAAGCGCCGGGCATCGTTGAAGTAAAGCGCGGTGCCGGCGTCCGTCTCCACAATCACGTGGTCGTGGGGGCCGGGCGGCGGCGGCGCGCCGTCGAACAGCAACATGCGCCCCGACATGCCCAAATGGGCGAGGAGCACCCCGCCGCCGTCGAGACCGATCAGCAGGTACTTGGCCCGCCGAGCGACACCCGTCACACGCCGGCCTTCGAGCCGTGCCGCGAAATCCTCGGGCAAGGGGAGCCGGAGGTCGCTTCGGCGGACCTCGACGCGCGTGATCCTTCGGCCCACGAGCTTTGCCGCGAGCGCCCGACGCACCGTCTCGACTTCCGGCAATTCCGGCATCACGCCCAAGGTAGCGAAGTCGCGGAGCGTGCGCTATCTTCGCGCCATGGCACCGGGCGTCAGCCAAAAGCGACCGGGCGGCGAAAACGGGGGGGAGCACGACAGCACCGACTTCGGGTTCCGCCAGGTGCGCAGGGGCGAGAAGGCCCACCTGGTGCGCGCCGTGTTCGACGGCGTGGCCGGACGCTACGACCTCATGAACGACCTCATGTCGCTCGGGCTGCACCGGCTGTGGAAGCGGGCCTTGATCGACTGGCTCGCGCCGCGGCCGGGCATGACGCTCATCGACGTCGCCGGCGGCACCGGCGACGTCGCGTCGTTGTTCCTCAAGTGCTGCGCCCGACAGGCGGGCAAGCAAAGGGCGCCGGCGACAGCCACACGCGCCATCGTGTGCGACGTGAACAGGGCCATGATCGCGGTTGGGCGCGACCGGGCGCTGGACCGCGGCGTCACCCACGGGATCGAATGGGTGTGCGGCGACGCGGAGGCCCTGCCGGTGCCAGACGGCGCGGCGGACGCCTATACCATCGCCTTTGGGCTGCGCAACGTCACCGACAAGGCCGCGGCGCTGTCGGAGGCTCGGCGCGTGTTGCGGCCAGGCGGACGGTTCCTGTGCCTCGAGTTCAGCCACGTGGTGTTGCCTCTTCTCGAACAGTGGTACGAGCGCTACTCGTTCGAGGTGTTGCCGGCGCTTGGGCGGGTCGTCACCGGCCAAGGCGACGCCTACCGCTATCTGGCGGAGAGCATCCAGCGGTTCCCAGACCAGGACAGCCTGGCGGAGATGATGCGGGCCACCGGTCTCGCGCGCGTCAGCTATCGCAATTTGACCGGCGGGATCGCCGCGCTCCACTCGGCCTGGAGACTCTGACAGCGATGCTCCAGGCCCTCCGGAACCTTGGCCGACTCGTGGGCATCGCCGCCACGCTGGGGCGCAACGACGCGCTGTTCCCACTCGAGCCCCTTGGCGTCCCGCCGGTTGCGATCGCGGCGGCGCGGCTGATGCGGCTGACGCGGCGAAGAGACGCAGCTGTGGCGTCGCTCAGGCCCGGGCAACGCCTGGCAAAGGCGCTTCAAGAGCTGGGGCCCAGCTTCATCAAGTTCGGCCAGATGCTCTCCACGCGCTCGGATCTGATCGGCGACGAGTTGGCCACGGACCTCTCCGAACTCCAGGACCGGCTGCCGCCCTTTCCCGGCAAGGAGGCCCGCGCCATCATCGAGAAGGAGCTGGGCCGCCCCTTGGAGGAGGCCTACGCCGAGTTCGAGGAGGAGCCGGTGGCGGCGGCTTCCATCGCGCAGGTCCATTTCGCGGTCACCCGCGACGGCGCGCCGGTGGCGGTCAAGGTGCTGCGGCCCGGAATCGAGGCCGCGTTCGCCCGCGACCTCGAGCTCTTCTACTGGCTGGCTGGCTTGATCCAGCGCACCCAGCCCGCGCTTCGCCGCCTGCGCCCCATCGAGGTCGTCAAGACATTGGCCGAGACCGTGCACATCGAGATGGATCTGGGGCTCGAGGCCGCGGCCGCCTCCGAGCTCGCCGATAACTTCGTCGGCGACCCCACCTTCTACGTGCCAAAGGTCGACTGGACCCGCACCGCCCAGCGGGTGTTGACCTTGGAGAGAATCAGCGGAATCCGCATCGACGACCGCAAGGCCCTGATCGAAGCTGGCCACGACGTGGACGAGATCTTGTCCAAGTCCGCCAATATCATCTTCACCCAGGTCTTCCGGGACGGCTTCTTCCACGCCGACGTCCACCCCGGCAACCTCTTCGTCGACGAGACGGGCCGGATCATCGCCGTGGACTTCGGAATAATGGGCCGGCTCGACCGCAGGATCCGGGGCTTCATGGCCGACATCCTGCTCGGGTTCCTGAACCGCGATTACCGCCGGGTGGCCGACGTTCACTTCCGCATCGGCTTCGTGCCGGCGGGCAAGTCGCAGGACGCCTTCAACCAGGCGTGCCGGTCCATCGGCGAGCCCATCCTGGGCCAACCGATGCACCAGATCTCCCTTGCCCGTCTGCTGGCCCAACTGTTCCGCGTCGGCGAGGCCTTCCAGATGGAGATCCAGCCGCAGCTTCTGCTTTTCCAGAAGACCCTGCTCGTCGCCGAAGGGGTCGGGCGCCGTCTCAACGACCAGCTCAACATGTGGGACCTGGCGCGCCCGCTCGTCGAGGACTGGGTGCGCCAGAATCGCAGCACCGAGGCTCGCGTGCGCGACATTGCCGGCGAAATCGCCACCGACTTCCAGCGGCTGCCGGAACTGATCCGGAACATCGAGACCGCCGCCGCCATGATCGGCAACGGCGGCCTCAGGCTCCACCCCGACTCGATTCGCGCCCTCGGCGGCGGTAAACCAACACTGTGGCCGCTGTGGACCGCCGTGGCCGCGTTGGCGGCGGCGGTGGCGGCGGTGGCGGCACTGGCGTAGGCGGTAAAATTTCCGCGAGCACCCTTGCGCAACCGGCCTAGGCCGGGTACCTTATTCACAGCATAATTACGTGTTTTGTTGGGATTCTACAGTGCTAGGTGGCAAGCGCGTCCTCTTGATCATCTCGGGCGGCATCGCGGCTTACAAGAGCCTCGACCTCATCCGCCGGCTGCGCGCGCGCGGCGCCCACGTGCGCTGCGTGCTCACCCGCGGCGGGGCGGAGTTCGTGACTGCCCTTTCGGTCGCCGCCTTGTCCGAGGAAAAGGTTTACAGCGATCTCTTCTCGCTGACCGACGAGAGCGAGATGGGGCACATCCTTCTCTCGCGCGAGGCCGACCTCGTGGTGGTGGCGCCGGCAAGCGCCGATATCATCGCCAAGATGGCGGCGGGGCGCGTCGACGATCTCGCGACCGCCGTGTTGCTCGCCACCGACAAGCCGGTTTTGATCGCGCCGGCCATGAACCACCGCATGTGGACCCACGCCGCCACCCAGGCCAACCTCGCGACGCTGGAGGGCCGCGGCGTAGGCCGCGTCGGGCCGGGAGAGGGCGAGATGGCCTGCGGCGAATTCGGTCCGGGGCGCATGGCCGAAGTGGACGAGATCGTCGCCGCAATTGAAGACTTTTTTCGAGAAGGCGCGCCCTTGAGCGGGCGCCGGGCGCTCGTCACCAGCGGCCCCACCTTCGAGGCCATCGACCCGGTCCGTTACATCGCCAACCGCTCGTCCGGCAAACAGGGGCATGCGGTGGCCGTGGCGCTCGCCCGGTTAGGCGCCGAGACGACGCTGGTATCTGGCCCGACGGCGCTCGAGGACCCGCCCGGCATGACGGTCGTGCACGTGGAGGCGGCCGCGGAGATGTTGGCCCAGTGCCGGGCGGCGCTGCCGGTGGACGTGGCCGTGTGCGCGGCGGCGGTCGCGGACTGGCGCGTGGCGGACGCTTCCGAGAGCAAGCTCAAGAAGCGGAAGGGCGCCGCCCCGCCGACGCTCGCGCTCGTCCCCAACCCGGACATCCTGGAAAGCCTGAGCGGCGCGGGGAACCTGCGCCCGCGGCTCGTGGTCGGCTTCGCGGCGGAAACGGAAGGCGATGTCAAGGCGGTGATCGCCGCCGCCGCCGCCAAGCGGAAGAGAAAGGGATGCGACTGGATCGTCGCCAACGACGTCTCGGCCGGGACCCGCACCTTCGGCGGCGACGACAATACCGTGCACGTCATCGACGAGGCGGGCTCGGAGTCCTGGCCGAAGCTTTCCAAGGAGGCGGTGGCCGAGCGGCTGGCTCGGCGCGTGTCCACCTATCTCGCCGAAGCCGGATGATGACCGCCGAGGAGCGGCCGGTGTGCGTTCCCGTGCGGCGGTTGCCCAACGGCGCGGGCCTGCCGTTGCCCGCCTACGCCAGCGAGCACGCCGCCGGCATGGACCTGTTGGCGGCGGTGGAAGCCGAGTTGGTGCTCCGGGCAGGCGAACGGGCCTTGATCGCAACGGGGATCAGCATCGCGCTCCCCAAGGGCTTCGAGGCCGAGATCCGCCCGCGCTCGGGCCTTGCCATCGAGCACGGGCTCACGGTCCTCAATGCCCCAGGCACCATCGACACCGATTATCGCGGCGAGATCGGGGTGATTCTCGCCAACTTGGGAAACGAGGCCTTCACGGTCAGGAGGGGAATGCGCATCGCGCAGCTCGTCGTCGGCCCTGTCGCGCGCGTCCGCTGGCAGCAGGTCGAGACGCTGCCCGAGAGCGGCCGCGGCGCGGGCGGCTTCGGCTCGACCGGCGGGTTCGAACCGCCAGGCCGACAAACGAGCGTTAGAAAGGTTGGGAAGCGGGAATGCTGAGGCTCTCGAAGAAACTCCTGTTCGCCATCGAGGCGGTCCTCGACATCGCCTATCACGCGGGCAGCGAGCCGGTCCAGAGCCGCGAAATCACGAAACGCCAGAGGATTCCGCGGCGCTATCTGGAACAGGTGCTTCAACAGCTGGTGAGGACCGGCATCCTCCGGGGCGTGCGCGGCCCCAAGGGCGGGTATCTCTTGGCGCGGGAACGCAGCCGGATCACCATCGGCGAGATCACCCGGGTGATCCACGCCATGGAGACCGCGGCGAACCCGATCGAGGATCCGGCGGGCTCCGAACTCGGGCACAAGGTCGTGCGTCCGCTGTGGGAGGAGGTCCGGAACGACGTCATGACCAGGCTCGACTCCGTCACTGTCGAGGACCTGTGTCTGCGCGCCCACAAGGAAGGGCTCGAAAGCGAGGCCCACCGCCAGCTGGATTTTACGATCTGAGGCCGCTTCCCCAGGGCGTCGGGGCCAAGCCGGGCGATGATGCGCGACATCGCCCCAAGGGCGGGCCGGGATTCGCGTCTGACGTGTATCTGATCCAGGACAGCCGGCAATTGGAGGTGAACACATGAGGGCGTCCCAAGCGAAGGCCGTGGCAGCCGAGTCTCCGGAGTTTCGCGGTCGAATCTACGACAGCATCATGGAGACGATCGGCGCCACGCCGTTGGTGCGCCTCCGCCGCATGACCGAGGAGGCCGGCTGCAAGGCCGACATCGTCGGCAAGCTCGAATTCTTCAATCCGCTCGGCTCGGTCAAGGACCGGATCGGGGTGGCGATGATCGAGGCCGCGGAGGCCGAAGGCAAGATCAAGCCCGGAACGGTGCTCGTCGAGCCGACCAGCGGCAATACCGGGATCGCGCTGGCCTTCGTTTGCGCAGCCAAGGGCTACCGACTCGTCCTCACCATGCCCGAGAGCATGTCGCTGGAGCGGCGCAAGATGCTCCTGCTGCTCGGCGCCGAGCTCGACTTGACGCCTGCCGCCGAGGGGATGAAGGGCGCCATCGCCAGGGCGGAGAAGCTGATCGAAGAGCTCCCGGACGCCTTCATGCCGCAGCAGTTCGAGAACCCCGCCAACCCGGAGATCCATCGCCGCACCACCGCGGAAGAGATTTGGCGCGACACCGAGGGCCGGGTGGACGTCGTCGTCTCCGGCATCGGCACCGGTGGAACGCTGACCGGGGTCGGCGAGGTCCTCAAGGCGCGCAAACCTTCGGTGAAGATGATCGCCGTCGAGCCCGAGGGCAGCCCCGTGCTTTCCGGCGGGCTTCCCGGACCGCACAAGATCCAGGGGATCGGCGCCGGCTTCGTTCCGGCGGTTCTCGACACCGACCTCATCGACGAGGTGGTGAGGATCGGCAACGAGACGGCGTTCGCGACGGCGCGCAAGGCGGCGCGGCTCGAGGGCTTGGCCGTCGGCATCTCCTCCGGCGCCGCCATCGCCGCGGCGCTCGAGGTCGGGTCCCGGCCGGAGATGGAAGGCAGGCTCATCGTCACGGTGCTGCCGTCCTTCGCCGAACGCTATCTCTCGACGGCCTTGTTCGAGAACTTCGACGGCTGACCCCATGGAGGCCGAATTCACCGATACCCAGCTCCAGCGGTACGCCCGCCACATCATCCTCGCGGAGGTCGGCGGCGAGGGCCAGGCCCGGCTGCTCGAGTCCTCGGTTCTGGTGGTCGGGGCCGGCGGCCTCGGCTCGCCCCTGTTGCTGTATCTGGCCGCCGCCGGGGTAGGGACCATCGGCGTGGTCGACAACGACCTCGTTGACCTCACCAATCTCCAGCGCCAGGTGGTCCATACCACCACGCGCATCGGCATGCCCAAGGTGGAGAGCGCCCAGATTGCGGTGGGGGACATCAATCCCGACGTTCGCCTGGTGCCGCACCAGGCGCGGCTCGCGGCCGACAACGTCCTCGATCTGATTGCGCCCTACGACCTGGTCGCCGACGGTAGCGACAATTTTCCCACCCGGTTTCTCTTGAACGACGCCTGCTACTTCGCCCGCAAGCCTCTGGTCTCGGCGGCGATGCTGCGGTTCGACGCGCAAGTCTCCACGTTCAAGGCGTGGCGCGAAGGCGACCATCCCTGTTACCGCTGCCTCTTCCGCGAGCCGCCGCCTTCAGGACTGATCCCGAGTTGCGCCGAGGCGGGAGTCCTGGGTGCGCTGGCAGGCGCGGTCGGCTCGATCCAGGCAACCGAGGTGATCAAGGAGCTGCTGGGGATCGGCGAAAGCCTGTCCGGCTCGCTGCTCCTTTACGACGCCCTCGGCACCACCATGCAAAAGATCCGCGTTCACCGCGACCCGGGCTGCCCCTTGTGCGGGGAGGCCCCGACGATCACGGATCTGGCCGCCCATGCCGCCTGACGCGCCCGCCCCGGACAAGCTCTCGATCGTGGTCTTCTCCGGCGACTTCGAGCGCGTTCACTACGCGCTGGCGATGGCGAGCGCGGCCGTGGCCACCAACCGGCCTGCCACCCTTTTCTTCACCATGGGGGCAATCCGCGCGCTGTTGGCCGACCACGGCGACGGCACGCCCGGATGGCACGCGCTCGGCCCGGCCGAAGGCGGGCTCGGACCCGGCGAACGGGACCGCGAGTTCGCCCGCCGGGGAGTGGCGACCTTCGCCGAGCTCATGGATGCCTGCCGCGATCTCGGCGTCACGTTCATGGTGTGCGAGATGGGGCTCAGGGCCATGGGGTTGACGCCGGAAGAGCTGCGCGGCGACATCGCTTACGAGGAAGGCGGGATCGTCAGTTTCCTCGCCGACGTCTCGCCCGCCGGCCAGATGGTGTTCATCTAGGGCCGCGCCGGATGGAAAGCACTGGCCGCGGCACGAGACCCCACCCCAAACTCGTCCCTACCGCTAATCACATGCTCAGTTGGCGCGCGTTCTTCCGGTAGAATTCAAGGAGCCGCTGGGCGGCGCGGAGCCCCATCCGGACTTGTTCCTCCTGCGTCTGAAAGGGGGCGGAGCAGTTGAGAGCAGGCACGACTATGCGGACTACGGCGGACTTGCCCGTTTGTACGACCACCATGTCCTCGTCTAGCAGGCTCTCGGTGGCGCCGGAGACGTCCTCGCTGGCAGCGCTAGAGAATGATAGATCGACGAAGCCCTGCTCTGCTTTATGGTAGATGACAACGCCTTTCGTTAACCCGATGTTCCGAAAACATGGCCAGGTACCTCCGGCCGGCAGTTTGCCGGGAAACTCGTAGCGAAGGTCGGGGAAGTCCTTTGAGGCGATCTCCCAGTAAGCGCGGAAAAACGCCATGACAGCGGCATCGGGTATCATCTCCCAGCCGCGACGGTTCTGCTCTATTCCTTCCCGAAGAAGTTTTTCCTTAAAGGCACCACGCGCGCCTTGACCCGACGCGGCAAACCATCCGGCGATATCCTCGTAGCTGAGGGTCCAGTCGAAGGCCACATCGCCGCTTGCCTCCAAGTACTTCTGAGGTGCTACTAGACACGTGCAGAAGTCCTGCCACCATCCATTCTCCTGACCCTTATCCCCCCGTCTGCGGTATCGCTCGGCTTGGCTATCCTGAAACGCTGCAGTGATCTTATTCTCGATCAGCACCGCGGTTGTTTGGTCACTTTCCTCCGGTATGAAGGCAAGAATGAGATCGCTTTCGCCGAGAGATGCGTCAGTGACTGAATGCCAAGCGCCGACGAACTTGGCCATTTGCAGTGTTTCGCCAAATAGCGATTGGACAAACCAAGTCCTGAAACTAGGCGAAACGTGCAGTTCCTCAAGCAGAACGAGGTCGATGTCCCGCTCTGCCACGACCGAAAAGACACTCATATCACCGAGCGGCAACGTCATCGCTTCCCGTTTCAAACCTCGAGGCTCTGTCTACCCGGAATGAGCCTACGAGTTGATCAGGTTGGCCACGAGGGCTGATCCCATACGTTGGCCCGATTTCGACGCGCACACGCCAACCAACTAGAACATGGTTTCGATGACGCGGTCGGGCGGGTTGTGGCCGTCGACGAAGGTCTTGATGTTGACGATGACCTTCTCGCCCATGTCGATGCGGCCCTCCATGGTGGCGGAGCCCATGCGCGGCAGCAGCACAACGTTTTCGAGCTCCAAGAGCTTGGGGTTGACGGCCGGCTCGTGCTCGAACACATCCAATCCCGCGCCCGCGATCTCGCCCTCCATGAGCATGCGGGCAAGGGCGTTCTCGTCCACCACCTCGCCGCGCGCCGTATTGACGATGTAGGCGTGCGGCTGCAACAGCTTCAGCCGGCGCGAGGAAAGCAAATGGAAGGTCGCCGGCGTGTGCGGGCAGTGGATCGAGATGATGTCCGTGTGGGCCAGCATCTGATCCAGGCTCTCCCAGTAGGTGGCCTCCACCTCGGCCTCGGTCTTCGGGGGCACGCGGCGACGGTTGTGGTAATGGATCGACAGGCCGAAGCCGCGGGCGCGGCGCGCCACCGCGGTTCCGATGCGGCCCATGCCGATGATGCCGAGGCGCTTCCCCCAAATGCGGTGGCCGAGCATGGACATCGGGCCCCAACCCGTCCACTCGCCCGAGCGTACCAGCCGCTCCCCTTCCACCAGCCGGCGCGGCACCGCCAGAATGAGCGCCATGGTCATGTCGGCCGTGTCCTCGGTCAGCACCCCTGGCGTGTTGGAGACGATAATCCCGCGCTGCCGCGCCGAGGCCAGGTCGATGTGGTCGACTCCGTTACCGAAGTTGGCGACGAGTTTCAGGCGCGGGCCCGCCTGGGACAACACCGTGGAGTCGATGCGGTCGGTGACGGTGGGGACCAGAACGTCGGCTTCCTTCACGGCGCCGATGAGCTCCGCCTGGCCCATTGGGCGGTCGTCCACATTCAAGCGTGCATCGAACAGCTCCTTCATCCGGGCTTCGACGACATCCGGGATCTTTCGCGTAACGATGACGACGGGCTTCTTACGCGCCATGCTCGGCTCTCCACCGACTGGTGCCGTTCGATGCGGTAGCGAAGGCCCATAACAAGATGCGTCTGCCTTGTCCAGCGAATGTCGGGGAGTGGGCCGAGGGCCCGCCTTGACCGTCCGCTCTGGCCCTTCGCTATAATGCGCCGCGGCTCGCATGAGTGTTCACGGCTTGCATCGCACCATGGCGTTTTCGACCGGCCGGGCAATCGTTTTGGGTGTAGCCGTCGCGTTGATGGCGGCGTTCGGCCCCGCTGCGCGCGCCGGCGTCGGCGCCGAGAGTGGCCTGCCGCTGCCGCGTTTCGTGTCGCTCCACGCCTCCGAGGTCAACGTGCGCACCGGGCCCGGCGTGCGCTATCCGGTGGAATGGGTGTTCGTCAAACGGGGGCTGCCGGTGGAGGTGGCCGCCGAGTTCGAGAACTGGCGCAAGGTGCGCGACTGGCAGGGCACCGAGGGTTGGGTCCACCAGAGCATGCTGTCGGGCCGGCGCACCATGGTCGTGATGGGCGATGTCCGCGCGCTCAGGCGCAAGGCCGACGACGGCTCGGTCGTGGTCGCGAGCGCCGAGGCCGGGGTGATCGGCCGCCTGTTGGAATGCTCAGGCGACTGGTGCCGGGTCGAAATCGCCGGCTTCAAGGGCTGGCTCAGGCGCGACGAGATCTGGGGGGTCTACGACGGCGAGCGGGTGGAATGAGCGGCGCCCCGCCCGCCGGGAGACGCCCGCGGCGTTGCGCCGCTCGGCCGATGCCCCCGCATCGCCCTTCGCGCCGCGCC
>JAZGAE010000077.1:0-18782 GCA_036475545.1 Alphaproteobacteria bacterium | reverse complement strand
AGATGATCCGTCTCGGCGCCTATCGCGCAGGCAGCGACGCCCAGACAGACGAGGCCATCCATTACAACCCGTCCCTCGAGGCGTTCCTGAGGCAGGAGAAGGACGAACGCAGCGACCTGGCGAGCGGCTACGCGGCGCTCGCCGAAATCCTCAACGCGAAACCGCAATGAAGGGCCTGCCGACCCTCATCCGCCTCCACCGCTGGCGCCTCGACGGCAAACGCAGGAGGCTCGCCGAGATGGAACGGCTGGCGGCGGAGTTGGATGACCAGAGCCGGCGGCTCGAGGCGGAGCTCGTCGCCGAGCAGGAGGTCGCCAAGGCGTTCACCGAGGCCGCGCTCACCTACGACGGCTACGCCAAGGCCGTGATCATGCGGCGCGAGACTCTTGCTCAGTCGATCGCCGACACCAAGAGCCAGATCGAACGCTGGGCCCTCGAGGTCATGGAGTCGTTTCAGGACGTGAAACGTTACGAACTGGCCCAAGCCCATCGCCAGAGAGCCGCCGAGCAACAGGCGGCGCGGCGGGAACAGGCGGTGCTCGATGAGGTGGGTGCCGAGCTCTACCGCCGGCGGAACAGAGGCTGATCGGTGCCCGGCCGCGCCGCCTGAGCGCGCGCGGCGCCGGGCCGGCCGAGTCTTTCCTTCCAGTCAGAGAAGGTCCAGGCGCGCAAGCAGCCGTTCGCCGCTCCAATTCGGCTGGTGATCCTCGACCATCGCGACATGCGCCGCAATCCCGCCGGCGGCGGGATCCTCGGCCGCGGCCACGACCCGGATCCAGCGGGGCACCAGCTCGTCGCTCACGTCGTCGAGGACGGTGACGGCGATCTCCTCCAGCGACGGCCACGCGGCACCGGCGAGCGCCACGGCGTAGGCCCCGAACGCTTCCCGCTCGACGATGAGGCGGTCCGGAACGTAGAAGAGCTTCACGGTCACGGGCGCCGGCGGCGGGCCGCCGATCCGGGCCTCGAGGCGCACTACATAGGGGACCGTACCGGGATTGGGGAGACCTGACAGCAGCGCGCGCCGCCGCAAGACATCCGTCAAGACCAGAGCCGGCGCGGTCACGTCGAGCGGCTCCTCAAACACTCAGTCCGACGGTCCGGGCGCCGATTTCCTTGATCGGCGCGACGGCGAACGTCGGCGTGGCCTGAAAGGCGATTCCCCCGGAAAAACCCGTCGCGGCAAGGGCATCGTGGAAGATCGTGGAGATGCCGCGGCGCACGTCCCGGGGGAGCACCGCGTGGGAGCGCACGATGAGGTCGAAGTGCTTCGGCTTGACGAGACCGTCGAGCTGCAGGGGGCCGAGGCGGCTGAGGTCCGCCTCGACGAGGAAGCGCGTGCCGGCATCGTGCTCGTCATCTTCGGCGTTACGGCGCGGCGGCCGCTTGACGAACAGACGCACCAGGTGCGGAGCCAAGCCGTCGTGGATGGGGATGAGCCAGGTTCGCCAATCTCCCGTCGCGGGCTCGGTGGCGAGGCGGCTCATTTGGGTGAAGTCTTCGCCCAAGCGGGCGACGAGGTTGGAATGGCCCGCCCGCTCCAACACCTGCAGCATGGGCTCGCCGAGCCAGCCGCGGATGTTCCCGCCGCGAAGCGCCGACAGCAAGAACAGGATACTCGCGGCGAGGCCGGAGCCGGGCCGCGGGATGACGTTGTCGATCACGTTTTGCGCGAGGCCGGCGTCGGTGCGCCCGAGGGCTCGCAGCGCCTCGGTCAGCGCCGGCCAGTCGCGGTCCAGGGTGAGCTGGGCCCCCTGGGCCCCGACCGGCCCAAAAAACCCGGCGGCTTCCGGCGGCTGCACCAGGCCTAGGAGTTCGACGACCACGTGGGCAGACGGCGGCAGCAGCGCCTTGGTGCTGAGCGTGAGGAGTCCGAGCGGCGTTTGCAGCCGCACCTGACCGGCGGCGTCAGGCGTGGCGACCGTGGCTGCGATCAAGGGGGCATTGGGCCGGTCTGCGGTGGCGGCGCGCAGCAAGCCCTGCGGCCCGACGCTCGTGTCCGCGTCGATGGCGACGATGCGGAGACTCATGCGGCTGCCCACGTCCGGCGGCGTCGCGGGGACAGCGGGCGTGGCCGCCCCCTGGGGCGCCCCCACGGGGCCGCCGGCGGGCGCCGCAGCGGCCGTCGCGTCCGCGGCGCCCGAGGGCGCGGCAGCGGCGGAGCCAGGCGTAGCGGGTACGGCACCCGAGGGCGCGGGAGTGGCGGAGCCAGGCGTGGCGGGTACGGCACCCGAGAGCGCGGTGGCGGCGGCGGAACCGGGCGCCGCGGCCACGACACCCGAGAGCGCGGCAGCGGTGGCGGAACCGGGCGCCGCGGCCACGGTCGCCGTCAGCACCGTTCCAATGGTCACCGTGACCGGCGGCCGGGCCTGTTGTTGGGCGGCCCCGCCGCGGCCGGCGACGGCCTCGACCGGCGGCGGCGCCGCGGAGTCCGTCCGCTCCACACCCTGCGCAACCGGCTGCTCGTCGACGGAGAGCACGACGAACTGAACCTGCGTGCCGACGGTCTGGACCTGCAGCGATAGGGTACTGCCCGTCGACAGCGCGAGCGCGGTGGCGAGGGTCAAATTTCCGTTCGGCGTGCGGACAAGGGTGTGGCCCCTGTTGTCGCGGCCGGTGACCACGCCGTTGATGATCGCCCCGGCGGTCAGGTTCGCCAGTCCCGGCGGCAGGTTGGTGACGGACGCGGCCGGCGTCGGCGCCACGGGGCCCGGGATCGGTGGCAGGGCGGACGGGGGTCCGACGGTGCTCATGGCGCGTGGCCCAGCCTTTCCGCGATCGCCTCGACGTCGGCGGCGGCATCGGAGTTGGGATGGCGGGAAAGCAGGGGGGTCTGGTTGCGAATGGCGTCGGCCACCTTGCTGTCGTGGCACACCACGCCCGCGAGCGGCGGCGAGATCTTGAGGAAGTGCTCGCACGCCTTGAGGATCGCAGCGTAGGTGCTCTCCCCTTCGCCGGCCGAGCGCGCCATGTTGACGACCACCCGGATGTCGGCTTGCGCCCGCTCGGCCGCGGTGACCTTGATGAAGGCGTAGGCGTCGGTGAGCGCGGTCGGCTCGCTGGTGGTCAGCACCAGGGTCGTACCCGAGCGGGCCATGAGCGTGCGGACCGGCCGGTCGATGCCCGCGCCCAGATCGATCACCAGGTTGTCGTAGTCGCTCGCCAGCATTGCCAGGTCGTCGCGCAGCGCCTCGATCCGCGCCAGCGGCAGGCCGGCCAGGCCCCCGCATCCCGAATGCCCGGCGATGATGTCGAACCCGCCGTCCCGATACCGGGTCACCGATTGCTTGAGGGTGGCGCGGCCGGCCATCACGCCGCCTATGTCCAGCTTTGGCATGAGGCCGAGTTGAATGTCCACGTTCGCCAGACCCAGGTCCCCGTCGAACAACAGCGTGCGCCGGCCCCGGGCCGCGAGCGCGTGGCTCAGCGTGATGGCGAACCAGGTCTTGCCCACGCCGCCCTTTCCCGACGCCACGGCGATGACGTTACGGCATGCAGCCGCGCCCGTGTCGCGCTGGAGAACGGAGGGCTCCGGCATCATGATATGGCCTCCTCGATCGAGTGCGCGGCGCCGTCGGGCGCCCGCAGCGGCAACAGCAGGCGCGCCAGAGAAATGGGGTTGATGGGGCTCAAGCCCTTGCCGACGTTGGCGGTGTGGCTGACGTTGCAGAACCTGAGCCGTCCGGCGTCGGCCGCGGCCAGCAGGCCGCCGAGTCGGCGCGCCGCGTCGAGCTTTGTGGCGAGCAGCCGTTCGGCCCCGAGGGAGGCGAAAGCCTTCGCCGTCTCGGCCGAATCGATGGCGTCGGCGCCGGCGGCCAGCACCAGCACCGGCTCCGCGCCGGCGGCGTCCACGAGCGCCTCGAGGGCCGCCATCTCCGCTTCGTCGAAGGGATTCGCCCCGGGGCTGTCGATGAGCACGGTCTCCCCGGGCACGCGCGCGGCGACGGCCTCGCTCAGGGCGAGAGCCCCATCGGCCCGGTGCAAATCGATCTTCAGCAGCCGCGCGAAGGCGGCGAGCTGCTGGACGGCGCCGGCGCGCACCGCATCGGCGGCGATCAGCCGCACGCGCGCGCCCGCGATCGTCGCCTGCGCCGCCAGCTTGACGACGGCGATCGTCTTGCCCGCTCCCGGCGGCCCGACCGGCATGATCGGGCGCTTGGCGTCCCGCTCCGGCAGCGGCGTGAAACGGAAGAGATCGTCGAGCCCGGCGGCCAGCGCCATGGTCGGGTCCGCGAGCGCAAGGACGCGCGCCGCGATCACGATGCGCTCGACGAGCCGCGGAGGCGCGCCATGGTCCTCCAGCGCCCGCCGCACCACCTCGGCCGGTTGCAGAGAAGGCCCGGGGCCCTGTTCCGCGCCGTCGCCGCCGCCCGCCGGCGACGCCTGCCAGGGCGGCTGCTCCACGGCCGCCGTGATACGGACCTCGCCCGCGTCCCCTCGGCTCTGCCGGGTGGAGACGATGACGGCATCCGGCCCAAGCTCGTCGCGGACCATATGCATGGCCTCTTTCATGGTTGGGGCGGCAAACGACTTCAGGCGCATCTCTCGGCGTGCCCTCTCAGACCTGGCCCAGGGTCTTGATCTTGGCCTTGGCGTAGATCTCGTTCTGCGACATCACCACGGTCGCGGCACGGAAGCGCTCGACGATGGAGCGCACGTACGGGCGCACCCGCGGGCTGGTGAGCAGCACCGGGGCTTCGCCCAACATGGCCTGGCGCTCGAAGATCTGCCGCACGGAGGTGATGAACTCCTGCAGGCGGCTGGGCGCCATGGCGAGCTGAACCTCCTCGCCCTCGCCGATGAGGGCCTCGGCGAAGGTCTGCTCCCATTCGGGGGAGAGGCTGATGAGCGGGATGAAGCCCTGCTCGTTGGTGTTGGCGTCCGAGATCTGGCGAGCCAGCCGCGAGCGCACGTGCTCGGTGATCGCGGCGATGTTGCGCGTGTAGCCGCAGGCCTCGGAAACGCCCTCGAGGACCGTGGGCAAGTCCCGTATCGACACCCGCTCGGCGAGCAGGTTCTGGAGCACCCGCTGGACCCCGCCCACGGAAATCTGCTGGGGTACGACGTCGGCGACCAGCTTCTGCTCGTCCGGATCGAGTTCGTCCAACAGCTTCTGCGTCTCGCTGTAGGACAAGAGCTCCGCCATGTTGTCCCTGATCACTTCGGTGAGGTGGGTGGTGATCACGGTGGGCGCGTCCACCACCGTGTAGCCACGGAACTGGGCCTCTTCGCGGTGGTCCTCGCCGATCCACATGGCCGGCAAGCCGAACGTGGGCTCGGCGGTTTCCTCGCCGGGAAGGGCGATCTTCTCTCCCCGCGGGTCCATGACCAGATGCTGGGTGGGCCGCACGTCGCCCCGCCCCGCCTCGATCTCCTTGACGCGGATCACGTAGGTGTTGGAGGGGAGCTGCATGTTGTCCTGGATGCGCACCGCGGGCAGCACGAAACCGATGTCGGAGGCGAGCTGGCGACGCAGCGCCTTGATCTGGTCGGTCAGGCGCTCCCCCTTCTGGTTGGTGATGAGCGGCAGCAGCGCGTAGCCCAGCTCGAGGCGCACGTGGTCGATCTGGAGCGCCGTGGCAATCGGCTCGTCGGTCGGGGCGGCGGCGGCGACCGCCTCGGCTTCGGCGGTGGTCTTCTCCACGGCCTCCTTTTCCCGATTCTGGGTCAGCATCCAGGCGGCTCCGCCGGTCAGGCTCGAGAGCAGGATGAAAGGGAGCATCGGGATTCCGGGGAGCAAGGACATGGTCGCCATCAGCGCCGAGCTCATACCCAGCGCCCGCGGGTAGGCGGCAATCTGCCCAAAAAGGATCTTGTCGGTGGAGCCCTCCATCCCCGCCTTGGACACCAGCATGCCGGCGGCGGTCGATACGATCAGCGCCGGGATCTGGGTCACCAGTCCATCGCCCACCGTCAACACGGTGTAGGTGTGCGACGCCTGCGCGAAGGTGAGGTCCATCTGGGCTACGCCGATGATGATGCCGCCGATGATGTTGATGAGGGTGATGAGCAAGCCCGCGATGGCGTCGCCGCGGACGAATTTCGCCGCGCCGTCCATGGCCCCGAAGAACGAGCTCTCGTCCTCCAGCATCTTGCGCCGCGTCCGGGCCTCGGACTCTTCGATCAGCCCCGCGGAAAGGTCGGCGTCGATGGCCATCTGCTTGCCGGGCATGGCGTCGAGGCTGAACCGCGCGGAGACCTCGGCGATGCGCCCCGAACCCTTGGTGATGACGACGAAGTTCACCAGCACCAGGATCGCGAACACGATGATCCCGATGACGAAATTGCCGCTCATCACGAAGTTGCCGAAGGCCTCGATGACCCGGCCGGCGGCGCCGGTGCCCTCGTGACCGTCGCTCAGGATCAGCCGCGTCGACGCGAGGTTGAGCGCCAGCCGCAGTATGGTGGCGATCAGCAGGACCGTGGGAAAGGAGCTGAAATGGAGCGGCTTCTCGATGAACAAAACGGTCAGCAGGATGAGGACCGAGAAGGTGATCGAGAGGGCCAGGCTGATGTCCAGCGCCCATTTCGGCAGGGGCAGCACCAGCACCACCAGGATGGCGAAGACGCCCAGCGCCAGTGCGATGTCGCCGCGGCGAAGCGCGACGATTATGCGATGAAAGATGTCGGAGGCCGCGCCTCCGGTCGCCGGGGCCTGTGCGCTTTGTTCGGCCATTAGTGACGCCGGCGGCTAGAGCGTCGCCCGATTGGTCTCGCCCGGCATCGGGACCGACACGCCCTCTCCGCTGTACAGTTTCAGCTTGTTGCGCAGCGTCCGGATGGAAATCCCGAGAACGTTCGCGGCGTGGGTCCGGTTGCCGAGGCAGTGCTGCAGCGTGTCCAGGATGAGGTCGCGCTCCACGTCGGCCACGGTGCGGCCCACGAGCGGGGCCACGGCGGACGACAGAGCGTCCTCGCCGTTCCCGCCCGCCACCTGGTCCCGCCCGCCCGTCGATGCGGGGGCATCGAGGACGGTCGTGAGCATGATCGCATCGGCGCCAATGTCGTCGCCCTCGGCGAGCAACACGGCGCGGTGCATGGTGTTCTCGAGCTCCCGGACGTTGCCGCGCCAATGGTGACCTCGGAGGCGCGCGAGCGCTTCCGCGGAGAGGGAACGCTCGGGCAGGCCGTTGGCCTCGGAATATTTCGCCACGAAATGCTCGGCCAGAATTTCGACGTCCGCCGGGCGCTCGCGCAGCGGTGGAAGCGTGAGGGTGACCACGTCCAACCGGAAGAACAAATCTTCGCGGAAGTTCCCTTTGCGCACCTCCTCCTCGATGTTCTTGTTGGTAGTGGCGATGAGTCGAATGTCGACCTTGACCGGCTGGTTGCCGCCGACGCGGTCGAATTCCCGCTCCTGGATTGCGCGCAGCAGCTTTGCCTGGAGGCGGGGATCCAACTCGCTGATCTCGTCGAGCAAGAGGGTGCCGCGGTTGGCTTCCTCGAACTTGCCGATGCGGCGCGCGACGGCGCCCGTAAAGGCCCCCTTCTCGTGGCCGAACAGCTCTGATTCAAGGAGGTTCTCGGGGATCGCGGCGCAGTTGACCGTTACGAACTTCTGCTTGGCGCGCCGGCTCTTGCGGTGCAGTTGTCGGGCGAGCAACTCCTTGCCCGTGCCGGACTCGCCGAAGATCAGGATGCCGGCGTCGCTGGGTGCAACCTGGTCGGCGAGGCGCAGGACCTCGGCCATGGCGGGATCGCGGAAGATGATGGTGTAGCTCTCTGCGGCCACGGCCTCCAGAACCGCGGAGATGAGCTCGGCGTCCGGGGGCAGCGGCAGGTATTCCTTGGCACCGGCCTTGATGGCGTCGACCGCGGCCTGGGTCTCGTTACCGACCCCGCAGGCCACCACGGGCACGCTCATGCGCTCCGACTTGAGGCTCTCGATCAGCCGGCGGACGTCCAGCGTGACGTCGATCATGACGAGCTCCGCCCCTTGTCCGGAGCGGAGCGCGTTCAAACCGTTTTCGATGTCGTCCGCATGGGTGACCTTGGCGCCGCGGGACATCGCGATCTTGCTCGCCGCGCCGATGTGACCATCCAGTGAGCCGATGATGAGCAGTCGCATGACCTTTCTCCCGTACCGGCGAGCTAACCGAAAAACCGCACGCGTTTCGCAGGCGGCAGCACCGTGTTCAAAAGCATCTCGAGCCTGCGGGGGTTCTCTTGCCGCCCGATCGAGGTGGCGGCCAACAGGTAGATATTGTTGATCATCGTTTCCTCGGTGGAGTTGCGTTCGAGCTTTGCGGCCAGCGGCGAGAGCACCATGTGCCCCAAGACCACGCCGTAGAACGTGGTCAGCAGGGCGACGGCCATGGCCGGGCCGATGCTGGAGGGATCGTCGAGGCTTCCCAGCATCTGGACGAGCCCCACGAGCGTGCCGATCAACCCCATGACCGGCGCGACTTCCGCCGCCTTGCGCAGAATACTGACGCCCTTCTCGTGGCGGTTCACCATGCCTTGCAGTTCGCTGCGCATGATGTGCGCCACCACCTCGGGCGGGAAACCGTCGACCACCATCGTCAGAGCCTTGTGCAGATAACGTTCGCGCTCGAGCCAGGGCAGCTCGCCCTGAATCTCGAGGATGCCCTTCTTGCGGGCGGTTGCGGCCAAATCGAGAACCCGGGTGGCCGCCTTGGCCGGATCGCGGCTGGAATAGACCAAGGCCTTGAACAGCAGACGTTGGGTCTGCATCATCTCGGACAGGGTGAAGCTGATGGTCGTCACCGCGATGGTCCCGCCGACCACGATCAGGATCGATGGCAAGTCGATGAACGAGCCCGGCGCGCCGCCCAGGACCGTGGCCGAAACGATAAGACCGAACGCGCCGACAAGCCCCACGACGGTGGCAAAATCCAGCGCCAGTCGCGGCCCCGCGGCGTTCGCCGCCGGCTTTTCCGGTCGCGTCTCCGTGTTCGAAAGGTAACTCGCCATCGGTTGCCTGCTTGGTTTCCTCAGCCCCGGTCGCCCTTGATGATCTCGGTCATGGTCACGCCGAGCCGTTCATCGACCACGACGACTTCCCCGCGGGCCACCAAGCGATTGTTGACGTAAATATCGACGGCCTCGCCGACCTTGCGGTCGAGTTCCACCACGGCTCCACGGCCAAGCTTAAGGAGCTGGCTGACCTGCATCGTCGCCTTGCCCAGCACGGCGGATACCTGGACGGGAATGTCGTACACCGCCTCGAGGTCCTTGGCTTGGGCCGTGAACGCGGCGTCAGTGTCGCCACCGGCGTCCCCGCCCGTCGTCTCGTCCCCGGAGCCGGGCTGAGTTCCTTCCTGGTCCGGCGGAAGCTCGGTCAGCTCCAGGTCCTTTTCCGGGGTTTCCTCACTCTGCTCCGGGGCTTCGTCATTCTGCTCCGGGGCTTCGTCCTTCTGGGCCTCTTCCTCGGCCATCTCTATCTCCTATCTCGATGTCACGTTTCTACGGCGGGCCGTGGTTGCGTCACCCCTGGCGCGGGGGCCTCGGACGGCGACGCCTCGGCCTTGGCCGTAGGGCCGCCGACGCCCGCGCCGTCCACGGTGGCATTCTCGTCTCCGGCGCCCGCGGCCGGCTCGGCGTTCCCGATGGCGGAGTCCGGGCTCGCGATGTTCGGGGCCTCGTCGTGGCCGCCCCGGACTCCAGTCGGTCCGGTCGTCGCCGGCCGGCTCGCGCCGCCGCCGGGATGGCCCTGGTCGAGCACCGCGAGGAAGCGCGCGATGGCGCCGTCGATCTCTTCCCACACCCGGTTGCTATTCCGCTCGGCGCCGCCGTCTGCCCATTCCACGCGACAATCGGACTCGGGCATGTCGGGCTCGGTCAGCAGGACGATCTTTCCAGAATAGCCGGAGCGCTCGGCGAGGGAATCGATGTGCTCTCTCAACGAGTCGAGCAGCGAATCATGGGCGCGGATCACTACCCTGGGCTCGCCGAGGACCCCTTCGAGGCAGTGGGTCACGAGGCTCTCGATTTCGTCGAGACTGCGGCGCCGCGAGAATTCCGGCATGACCTTACGGACCACGGTGAGCGCCGCTTCCACCGCGTCGCGTTTGATGGCGTCGATGGCGGCCTCGAGCCCGGGGTCCCCCGCCGCGAGGCGTTCGCCGATCTTGGCCAGCGCCTGGGCCGTGCGACTTTCGATGCTGGCCTGCGCTTCATTGAGGCCGGCGGCCTTGCCTTGGTCGAAGGCCTTGTCACGGGCCGCCTTGAGGTCGGCCTCGCTGTAGGCGCCGGGCGATCTGGCCACCCGGCGCTTGCCGCCGGTCAACACCAGCCCGTCGCAGGCATCGAAGCTGGTCTCGAAAAGGAACTTCTTCATAGCTGCCATCATCTCGGGCCGAGCCTAATAAACGAGCTCGTCGTCGCCTTTGTTATCGGTGATCATGATGTCGCCATTGGCGGCCAGCTCCTTGGCTAGAACCACCATGGCCATCTGCGCCTCGTCGACGTCGCGCAAGCGCACCGGCCCCATGGTCTCCATGTCCTCGCGCAGGATCTTGCCGGCGCGCTCCGACATGTTGGAGAAGAACAGCTGGCGCATGGACTGGGAAGCGCCCTTGAGGGTGAGGGAGAGCTTGTCCTTGTCGAACTTCCGCAGCAGGGTCTGGACGCTGGTCGGATCGAGCTTGCCAAGATCCTCGAACGTGAACATGAGCGCCCTGATGCGCTCGGCGGCGTCCCGGTTGCGCTCTTCCAAGGCGGAGAGGAAGCGCGACTCCGAATTGCGGTCGAGGTTGTTGAAGATCTCGGCCATCATCTCGTGGGCGTCGCGCCGGGCCGTGCGCGCGAGGTTGCTCATGAACTCCGTGCGGAGCGTCTGCTCGACGTCGTCCAGGATGTCCTTTTGCACCACCTCCATTCGCAGCATGCGCATGATCACTTCCATGGCGAAGGCTTCCGGAAGCTGGCTCAGGACCCGGGCGGCGTGGTCGGCCTTGATCTTGGACAGCACCACCGCCACCGTCTGCGGGTACTCGTTCTTGAGGTAGTTCGCGAGCACGCCCTCGTTGACGTTGCCGAGCTTGTCCCACATGGTGCGGCCCGCCGGCCCCCGGATCTCCTCCATGATGTGCTCGACCCGTTCGTTGCCCAGCGTCTTCGCGAGCAAGCGCTCGGTGCTTTCGTAGGTGCCCACCAGGGAGCCCGTGCTCGAGACCTGATCGGCGAACTCGACGAAGATGCGCTCGACCAGGCCGGCGTTGATCGTTCCCAGGTTCGCCATGGCCTGGGAGAGCTCCTTGATCTCGTCGTCGTCCATGAGCTTGAAAAGACTCGAGGCATGCTCGTCGCTGACGGAGAGCATCAGGACGGCGGCCTTTTCCTGGCCGCTTAGGCTGCTATAGTCCTCTTGTGTCGGCATCTAGCTCGCACCTCTCCCCTGCGTTCAACGCTGCGCGAACATCCAGTTGCGGACGATCGAAACCGTCTCCTCCGGATGTTTTTCGATGATCTCGCCGACCTTCTTGAGCGAGGACGCCCGGACTCGGCCTTCGACCTGGTGCATATCGATCCCCGGATCGACCTCGGCGGGCATGCTTGCGGCGGCGGCCGCGTGGGCGGCGCCCACCGGCGCGGCAAGCGCGGGCGCGCCGCCGCCGCTCTGATCGGTCAGCATCTCGCTGCCCGTCCCTTTTCTGGGCGGCGGCGGCGCCTCGAAGAGGCGCGACATCATCGGCCGCACCACGAGGAGGATGACAAGCAAGGAAACGAACCCGAGCACCAGCATCTCGGCAATTCGGAAGTAATCGTTCTTGGAGAGCCCCAACAGCGGCTCCTCGATTTCCTCGACCTGTGGCTCCTCGACGGTGGCGAAGGGCATGTTGACGAGGTCCAATGTGTCGCCGCGCGCCTCGTCGTAGCCGACGGTGGAGCGGACCAACTTTTCGAGCTGCTGCATCTCCTCGTCCGAGCGCGCCACGTAGGTCTTCGTGCCGTCCTCGGCGGTGGTGTAGGTGCCGTCGACCAGGACCGCGACCGACAGGCGCTTCACGGTGCCGGACTCGCGGACGTGGGTCTTGACCGTCTTTGAGATCTCGTAGTTCACCGTTTCCTCGGTGCGAAGAGAGCGGCTGGCGGTGGTCGCGGCCCCGGCGGCCGGACCGAGGCCAGACTCCGGGAGGTTGGCTCCGACGGAGATCGCGTTCTCGTCCTCCCGCTCCGTGGTGTCCGCGGACTCCTCCACCGTTTGGGTCGAGCGGACCACCTGACCGTCGGGGTCATAGAGCTCCGAATTCAAGGAGATCCGGTCGAAATCCATTTCCGCCGTGACCACGGCGCGCGCCCTTCCGATCCCGACCGAACGCTCCAGGAGCCTCTCGATGGTCCGGGACAGGTCGTGCTCGTAGGAACGGCGCATCTGGTCGGCGCCCATGCCGGCGAGGTCCTCGTCGCCCGCTTGCGCGGCGCGGGCCAGGAGATTCCCTTTGCCGTCGACAACCGATACGCGGCTGGGCTTGAGGCCCGGTACGGCGGCGGCGACCAGTTGCCGCACGGACTGCACTTGACTGGATGTGAAACCGCCGGCGCCCTTCACTTTCAGGAAGATGGACGCGCTCGGCTCCTCCTTGGCCCGACCGAAGAGCTGGCGCCGCGGGATGACCAGATGGACGCGTGCGGTCTCGACGCTTGCAAGGGAACGTATGGTGCGGGCGAGCTCGCCCTCGAGGGCCCTCAACTGGTTGATGTTCTGGACGAAGGTCGTCGTCCCCAGGGAGCCGGACTTGTCGAAAAGCTCGTAGCCGACCGAGCCGCCCGTGGGCAGGCCCTCCTCGGCCATGGCCATGCGTAACCGCGAGACCCTGTCGCGGGGGACGAGGATTTGCGCGCCGTTGGCGCGAATCTCGTATGGCACGCCCAAGGACTCGAGCTTGGTGACGATCCCGCTGCTGTCGGAGATAGCGAGGTCGCCGTAGAGCAGGTCAAAATCCGGCTCGGTCAGGCGCGAAAAGATAAAGACGAAGAAAGCGACCAGCCCGGCCGCGATGGCCATGATCGCGACGATCCGGAAAGGTCCCAAACGGTTAAGGTTTTCGGCGAGCACCTTTTATTATCCTGCTTTTGCATCAAGGTGTTATGACCCCGCGCGGAGTTCGGCGGCGGTGCTGTCGCAAGGCAAAAGGTACGTTTTGCCGATGAAAAATACGTTAACGGTGGGCAAGAATTGCCGGTCTCGCGGAAAAAATTGCCTAGCTCTTAAGTGCCTGATTGCGAAGGGATAATTGTGCTCCGCCCGGGCCGTTCAACGCTCGGCGCGGGCCCGGATCTCGCCGCCCGAAAGGCGTGAGGAGGAAGTCGCGGCGTGAGGAGGAGGTCACCTGGGCGTGAGGAGGAAGCCGCCTGGACGTGAGGAGGAAGCCACCTAGGCGTGAGGAGGAGCTCTAGACGCCGCCCTGGTCGTCGGCGGCTTGGCCTTGGCTGCGGTAATCTTGCAGCCGCGTGACCCGCAGTCCCATCACGCCGTGGTTCTCGATCATTTGCTGCCAAGAGAGGAACTCCTCGATCGACAGCTTGTAACGGCGGCAGGCCTCCTCGAGGCTGATGAGACCACAGCGGACGCCAGTCACGACCTCGGCCTTGCGGCGGATCACCCAGCGCTTGGTGTTGGGAGAGGGAAGGTCGTTGAGTGTCAGCGGCTTTCCGCCGGGCCCGAGGATCCGGGGAGGGCCGGCGTGCCGCTGGGAACGGCGATTACTCATCCGGCCGTCTCCGCCGGTATCGCGCGCCGGTGTCCCCGTAACGGCGGTCTTGGATGGACCCCTGTCAGCATTGCCCGCCCCTGTCGGCTCCCTCTTTCTTGGTTCCGTAACTGTAGGCCACCCAACTTAAAAAACTGCTAATAGAGCGCGTTAACAAACTGGAAACGCTTGGATTTAGGCAAAAAACGGGGCGTCCGGCGGGTCGTTGGACCCGGCCGGACGCCCCGTCTCGTCAGTGCCGTGCGCGAGCGTTACCGCTTGATCCGGGTGAGCTCGTCGAGCATCTCGTCGGCGGTCGTGATGATCTTGGAGGCGGCGGAGAACGCCCGCTGGGTCACGATCATCCTGGTGAACTCCTGGGCGAGATCCACCGTCGAGGCTTCGAGCGCCCCGGAGTTGATCTTGCCCGCCGGCCCGATGCCAGGCAGGTTCACCAAGGCATCGCCCGAATCCTCGGTCGTCCGATAGACGTTCCCGCTTGCCGCTCCAAGCGCGTTGGGGTTGGAGAAGGTGGCGATCGGGATCTGAAAGATCCCCCGGACCTCGCCGTTGTCGAACAGGGCGGTGACAAGGCCGTCATCGCCGATCGTCACGCCGCTGAAGACGCCGAAGGGAACGCCGTTCTGCTGGATGAAGTTCGTCGTGAAGACGTCGGAGAACTGGGTCAGGCCGTCCCCCACGCCTATCGTGCCGAAATCCAGCGTGACCGCGGTGCTGGCGCTCGCGCCGTTGGTCCAGACGGAGTCGAAGGACGAGACATTGAAGCCCGCGGGCGTGCCGTCGCCGCTGAAGGTGATGGCCGGGACGCTCGCCGCCAGCGCCCCCACCGTCAGGGCGCCGAGCGCCGCGGAGGCGGTGACCAACGTGCCGGACGTGTTGAAGGCGAGAGCCGCTCCCACCGTGACGCTGAGAACGCCGGCGGCGTTCGAGGCTGAGAACAGCCCGTTGCCGCCGGTGTTGATGGCGCTCGCCAGGCCCGCGGCAATGGTCGTGACGGTCTCGCCGGCCGCCAGAGTGGTGTAGGTGTAGGAGGTGCCGCGGATGTCGACCGTGTAGGTCTCGCCCGCCGCCCCGCTGGGACCGCCGGCCACCGTGAACTCCGGCGTGAGCTGGTTGCTCCCCGTCACGGCCAGGGTGGCGACCGCGGCGCCGCCGGTGCTCGTCGTGAGAGTCGTCGAGGACGGCGGCTGATTGGCCAGGAAGATGGTGCTGGTGTTGGTGCCGGTGCCTTGCGTCACCCGCGAATCGCCGACCGCGGTGACCAGACTGCCAAGCGTCGTCGGCAGGTCCGAGCCGATGGTGACGGCGGTGTTGCCGCCGCCGACGCTGGCGTCGTTGTCGAACTCGTAAGTGGTACCGCCGATGACGATGGTGTCGCCGTCGGAAGGCTGGCCGGTGAAGTCGATCCGGCCCGCCGAGGCATAGACGGCGCCACTTAAATCGTCCAGGTTCACGACCGCGCTTCCTGACGGCGGAGTGGGCTGGATGTCCCACTGGTTGGCGCCCGACTTGATCCAGGTGAGGCCCAGGTTGTGGCCGATGCCCAGCGAGTCGAAGATCACGATATTGGTGGCGAACGTGTCGCCGGTGGTGGCACTCGCCGGCAGGTTGGCGCCGATGGACACCGACGACGTGGCCGAGGCGCTGCCCCTGATGAGGTTGACGTTGACCGTCTGAAGGTCATCGAGCGTGCTGGTGCTGAGGCCCGGCAGGACGGCGCCGGCCGAGTCCGTCGGCCAGCCCTGCAGGAAGAAACCCGCGGTGTTCACCAGGTTCCCGTCGAGGTCGGTTGTGAACGACCCGGCCCGGGTGAACAGGTTCAGGCCCGCGGAGCCGCCTGCGGCGTTGGTGTTGACGACGAAGAAGCCGCCGCCGGTTATGGCGATGTCCGTCTCCGACTCCGAGGTCTCGAGCAACCCTTGCCGGTCGATGAGCTGAATCGGGCGCGACAGCACACCGCCGGGGGTGTAGCTGGTCTTGGTCGCCTGTGCCGTGACCAGTGTCGCGAAGCGGTTGATGCTGCCCTTGTAGCCGGTCGTGTTCAGGTTCGAGATGTTGTCGGCGATGATCGCTAGCGACGTACTGTTAGCTCGAAGCCCGGTCACGCCGGAAAACATGGCGCCAAAGATACTCATCTTACGTCTCCTCTTCCTTCCTCTTGGCTATGGCGCAAAGGCCACTTGATGGTTCAACCCGGCCCAACTAGGCCTGGGCCTCTCTGACTGAGATGACGTTGTCGAGGACCACGTCGGTGCTACCCACCGAGAGGATGATCTGGTTGCCCACGAAGGAGATCCCCGTGACGCGGCCGACGAAGTTCGTCTGCACGAAGACCGGCGTGCCCTCGATGTCGCGGGCGTCGACCAGGATCCCGTACGCGCCCTCGGGCTGCGGGTTCCCGTTGTCGTCGAGGCCGTCCCAGACGAACGCGTGTTTGCCCACGGCGGTCGCGCCGGGGACGGTCCGCACCGTCACGCCGCCTTCGTTGACGATCTCGATGGTCGTGCTGGAGGCGAGGCCGCCGATCGTATAGGTCCACTCCGCCTTGCCGGCCGTGAGCTTGGCCACATCGCCAGGCGATTCGATCATGGTTCCGAGATAAGACACCGCCGCCGCCGCCTGGCCCGACTTCTGGACGGCGATCAGCTCGGAAAGCTTGGTATTTATTTTGATGGCCTGCTCGACCTGGGTGAACTGGGCGAGCTGGGTCGTGAACTCGGTCGCGTCGAGAGGTTCCAGCGGATCCTGGTTGCTCATCTGCGCGGTGAGCAGCAACAAGAAATTGTCGAGATTTTCGGCGAGCTGGGTCCTTGCGGTCGCGGCGCCTTCCAAGGGCGCGCTCAAGCTCACGTTATCGATGATCATCGCCGGGCGCCCCTCACACGCGTATGTCGACGTGGCCGTCGGTGCCGATGTCGGCGCCGATCACGTCCGTCACCGCGACCGCGGGCTCATCGGAGACCTCCGTCTCGGCCGCATCGTCGGCCTCGCCGGAGCCGTCCGCCTCGGCGAGGGACGACATGTCGCCGTGGTTGCGATCGCTCAGGTTGAAGCTGAGCGAGCCTGTATCGGTGCGCAGGCCCGCTTGCTCGAGGGCGCGCTCGAGGCTGCGCGCGTCGCGTTGCAGGAGCTCCAGCGTTTCCGGGCGGTCGGCGGCGATCACGGCCGTGACGCGGCCGTCATGGCCGACCTCGAGCTGGATGCCGATGCGCCCCAGGGACGCCGGCTTGAGCTGGATGATGATCCTGTCCATTCCCAGGCTCGCGGCCCTGTGGATTTGCACGGCCACCTGTTCGAAGGGGGCCGACACCTCGACCGCCGGCCGCAGAGAGTTGACCGGCACCGCGGGCTGGGTGGGAATCGCGTGGCGGAAATCGGCGGCGTTCGCCGCAACGGTGGGAACCGGATCGAGGGCGGCGGTTTGGACCTGGGCCTGGGATGCGCCGCCGCCGGCCGCGGTCGCCGGCCTGAGGGCGGCCGCGTCTTCCGCCAGCTGCGTGCTGCCGGCCATGACCCGTTCAAGGGCGGACGAAGCGGCGAGGGTGGTGCCACCGGTAGCGGGCTTGAACTCGGCCGCCGCCGGCGCGACCCGGGCCAAGGTGGTCGAATGGGTCGCCTCCTCGGCGGCCGCAGCTTCGACCATGGCGGCACCCGCGTTCGGCACGAGCGCCGAGGACGGGTGCGAGACGAACTGGCGTCCCTCGTGACTGAGGGTGACTTGCGCCAGCCGCGGGGCCGCGAACGCGCGTCCCTTGGCGGCGTCCTCGGGCAAAACCTTCTCGGGGGCGAATGCCGGCGCCTGCTCCACCGTGGCGGCGGCCCGCGCCAGCGGGTCGATCTCGGCCAGGCCCAATCCCAATCCCGATCCCAATGGCCCGGCGGGGCTCGGCGGCAGCTGAGTGGCGGCTGCGGTGCCCGTGGCGGTGCGCGCGGTCACGCCGACTTGGCCCGGCGAGCGCGGCCCGGCGCTCGCGATCAGAGTGAGGACGGCGTTGGCGGGATCGCCCTGGGCATGGTCCTGGACCATGGCGAGCGCGTTGGCGGCAGGGGTGACGGCACCATGGCCGTCCTGGACGCCCGCCTCGCCGTTCGCGTGAGTCGAGGGCGCGGGAGCGGGAGCGTCCGCCGTCTCATCGGTCTCGCCCGCGTCGGCGTCGGCGGCCTCGTCGGTCTCGCCCGCGTCGGCGTCGGCGGCGTCCGCGGGCGCGTCGTCGTCGCCGGCGCCCTGGCCCGCGTCGTCGTCCGCCTGCTCGGAGCCTTCGGCTTGCTCGGTGCCTTCGACCGGCTCGGGCGCATCCGCCGGCTCGGGCGCATCCGCCCGCTCGGGCCGATCGGCTGGGCCTTTGTCGGCGGGAGCGGTTCGATCGGGCTCGACGGTGTCGCGGGTGTCGCGGGTGTCGCGGGTGTCGCGCAGGAAGCCGGCGAACAGGTCGCCGTTGCCGCCCTGGCCACTGGGGGCCGGCGCCAAGTCACCGGGTCCGAACAAATCGAATGGAAGAATTTGCATTTCTAAACTCTGCACACTTGTCCGCTTGGATTAGAGCAACATGCGGGCCAACCGGCGCGGCGTGATCCAACCCTTTGAAATATGAGAACTTTTTGAAGCCTTCCGGATCGCGGGGCGCGGCCGGGGGGGCATTTCCGGCAATTTCTTCTCCCGTTCGCGGGCATTTTGTGCCGGGACCGGCAGGAAATGTCCGGGTCCTCCCGCGAGGCGCCGGGGGAGGAGTCCGATGCCGGGCCGGCACCGGGCATGAGGGGGACCCGCGGGCGATCCGCTGCAGCCGGCGAGGGTGGCTGGAAGGGGAGGGAGCGCGCGGCGGTGCGCCGCCCGGGCGCCAACGAAAAAAGGGGGCGGCCCGTGGGCCGCCCCTTAGGGTACTTCCGTGGGGCGGGGGAGGACGCCCGCCGCGGTGCGTCGGCCGGGATCAGCCCGTGGCGCGCGCCGCCGGCTCCACCTCGTGCTGGCCGGCGAACTTCTGAAGGTAGCTCTCTTCGGTGACCTTGCGGTTGAGCTCCCGCCAAGCCTCGTAGAGGGGATCGAGCATGCGGAGGACATCCGCAATCGGCGCGGGATCGTTGAGAAGGTTGGCGCGCTGCAGGCGC
>JAZGAE010000076.1:0-22264 GCA_036475545.1 Alphaproteobacteria bacterium | reverse complement strand
CGCGGCCAGTACCAGGACGCCGGCCTCGACGCCCCCCACATCGTCGCCACCGCGCTCGCCGCCCTCGGCCGCGAGAAGGCGCTGGAGAGCATACGAGAATCCGCCCGCGCCTGAACGCGGGCCGGAGCGCAACCGGATCCTGATCTTTAGGGCTCGAGCCGCGCGCCTAAGGCGGCGGGTCGCGGCCTAATCGGCGAGGGAAAGGGCGCTCTCTCGCACACCGGCGTCAGCCACTTCGTCGAGCGCGGCTTCGATCCGCTCCAGGGCCCAGTCGATTTGATCGCGAGTTATCACTAAAGGTGGTGCCAGGCGGACCACGTTGCGCCCCGTGTCTCGAGTCAGCACCCCGTGCTCGAGAAGACGTTCGCACACCGTCGTGGCGCTTGCCAGATCCCGGCGAATTTCCATTCCGATCAACAATCCCTTCCCGCGCACCTCTTGGACAATGGGACTCCGTATTTCGTGAAGCCTTTTCAACATATACGCGCCCAACTCCGCGGACCAGGCGATCAAGTCCTCGTCGACTAGGACGTTGAGCGCTTCCAAGCCCACGGCGGCCGCGATCGGGTAGCCGCCGAAGGTGCTGCCGTGGTCGCCCGGCGTGAATACGTCCATCACCTCGCGCCGGGCGAGAAACAGGGACACGGGCACCAGACCTCCGCCAAGCGCCTTTCCCAAGGTGACACAGTCGGGCTTTACGCCCTCGTGGTCCGCGGCCAAGAATTTGCCTGTTCGCCCCAGCCCGGTCTGAATTTCCTCGCTGATCAACAGGACGTCGTGCTCACGGCAGATGCGCGCGCAGGCGGCGAGATAACCCGTTGGCGGAACGATGATGCCCCCCTCACCCTGGATCGGCTCCACCAGAAAGGCAGCCGTGTTTGGGGTTATGGCCGCCTCCAGGGCGACGTCGTCGCCGAAGGGGACACGCTTGAACCCAGGCGGAAACGGTCCGAAACCGTCCTTGTACTGAGCCATGGAGGACATGCCGACGATGGTAATGGTGCGGCCGTGAAAATTGCCGTCGCAG
The DNA here is from genome assembly GCA_036475545.1 of Alphaproteobacteria bacterium. GTDB lineage: Bacteria > Pseudomonadota > Alphaproteobacteria > DATDPM01 > DATDPM01 > JAZGAE01. The sequence continues at coordinate 21,237 of JAZGAE010000076.1, read as the reverse complement.
ACGATGATTTCAGCCCTGTCGGGTGCCACGCCCTTGACCCTGTACGCCCATTTGCGGGCCGCTTTCAAAGCGGTCTCCACCGCCTCGGCACCGGTGCACATCGGCAACGCCGCATCCTGGCCGGTGAGCTCGCAGGCCCTCTCGAGAAACGGTCCGAGCCGGTCCGAATAGAAGGCGCGGGAGACCACGTCGAGCATGCCGGCCTGTTCGGTGAGGGCGCGCACCAGGCGGGGATGACGGTGTCCGTGACTGACGGCGGAATAGGCGCCCATCATGTCGAGATAGCACTGCCCCCTATCATCCCACACGCACACGCCTTCGCCGCGGGTCAACACCACCGGCAGCGGCGCGTAATTCTTGGCGCCGTATCTCAGTTCGAGTTCGATCGCGTCGTTCATGGTGCACCTTCGGGTGGAATGGCTGCGGTCAGGAGATTCCGGACGATCAGGCCCGTGACGCCATTGTGGTCCTGGTCGGGGTTGAACTCGGCGATTTCGATCCCGACGAACCCGCGCACTCGGCTCACCCGTTGCAAGGCCCGGACCAGGTCACGAGCGCGTAAGCCGCCGGGCACGGGGCTGCCGACGCCCGGAGCGTCCATGGGATCGAGGGCGTCGAGGTCGATGGACAGTCCGAACCCCACCGTGCCGTTGCGCACGATCTCCAAAGCCTCTTCGAATACGCACTGGAGCCCCCGGTCCATCACCTCTTCCATGACGAATACCCGAACTCCGAGGCGCTGCAGCAGAGCCGCTTCCTCGGCCTCGAAACTGCGGACCCCGATCAAGCAGACGTTGTGCGGGGATATGGCCGCGCCGGGCGTGCCAACCGCGGTCAACGGGGGCGCGCCGAAGCCCAACAAGCACGCGACCGGCATTCCATGGAGCGCGCCGCTGGGGCTGGTCTCGGGCACGTGGCTGTCCATGTGCGCGTCGACCCAAATCAGGCCGAGGGCGCCCCCGGTACCGACCGCTCTTGCGGCGCCGCTCCAGGTACCGACGGCGCAAGAGTGATCGCCGCCGAGAACGGCGAAGAATGCGTCACCGGCGACGAGATCCTCCACCCTTTGGGCGAGTTGCCGGCACAGACCGGCGACCGTTTCGACCATGAGCGATCCCGGCACTTCTCCACGCACCGCAACCGTCTCTTGCCAGTGGGCCGGTATTCCTCGCTCCTCGAGCCAGGCCACAAGCCCGGCTTGCCGCAAAGCGCCGGGGCCGCTGCGACAGGCGCGGTCTTGCGCGCCGCGTCCCCACCCGGCACCGAGAATGGTCACGGTCCCGGTGCCCAAAGCCGGTTCCAAAGTCCGGACCCACATGGAACGTAACCTCGTGATCAAATGAGGCGTCTACGCACGACTATCGACATTTCTAGTCCACCGGAATTAAAATGACGTTAAGGAGATGCGACTTCCACGTCACATGTACCCTGTATTTGCCAAGGGAAATACAGATCGAAATAGGTTTAAGGTTGCATATTTGATGAAATCGCTTTGAGGATATGCTTAAATATCCAGCAAAACATGGGTTTTACAGGAGTCAATACTTGTTAGGGGCGGCGGGCGTCCCCCCCGGAGCCACCCCCTGCACTGTTGACATCCCGGTCCGAGCGGGGTCGTTTCCAGGGTCGAGCCACCCCCGGCGCGCATGGGCGGCGCGGCAGTGGAAAATGACCAGGAACGGGGGGGCAGGCACGCTCGGACGCCACCCGGCCTTGACGCGGGTAGGCGCAGGAGGTGGCGAACCGTGAGCGCGGGCAACGACCAAGCGGGCCGCGCGCCCAAGGTGCCGAGGCTACGGCTCGACCGGCTCGTGGTGGACCGCGGCCTCGCCGACACCCGCGTCAAGGCGCGGGCGCTCGTCATGGCCGGCAAGGTCTACAGCGGCACGCGCCGGCTCGACAAGCCGGGCCAGATCGTCGCCGGCGACATTCCGCTGGAGCTCAAGGGCGAGCCCCATCCCTGGGTTTCCCGGGGCGGGGTCAAGCTTGCCCACGCGCTCGATCACTTCGAGATCGACGTTGCCGGACGCGTGGCCCTCGACATCGGCGCCTCCACGGGCGGGTTCACGGATGTGCTGTTGCAGCGGGGCGCGGCCAAGGTTTACGCCGTCGACGTGGGCCACGGGCAGCTCGCCTGGAAACTGCGCGAGGATCCGCGCGTGGCCGTGCTGGAACGAACCAACGTTCGCCATCTCACCCGCGCACAGGTGCCCGAGCCCGTCGACCTCGTCACCTGCGACGTGAGCTTCATCGGGCTCGAGACGGCCCTCCCCGCGGCGCTCGCGCTCGCCGCGCCCGAGGCCCGGCTCGTCGCCCTCATCAAGCCGCAATTCGAGGTGGGCAAGGGCCGGGTTGGAAAAGGCGGGGTGGTGCGCGATCCGGCCCTCCACCGCGAGGTGTGCGATCGGATCGCCGCCTGGCTAGGGACTCAGCCCAAATGGACGGTCCTCGGGATTACGGAGAGCCCGATAGTGGGCCCCAAGGGCAACAAGGAGTTCCTGATCGCGGCCAAAACCGGGCCCTGAACCGCTGGGCGGCGCTTCCCTAACGCAACCCCGATTCGTTGGGCCGCCAAGGCGGAGCCCGTGGCCCGATGGGGCCGAGCCGCGCGCGGCCTCACCCACACTGGGCCTTGTGGCGGAGCAGGTGGTCGGCCAGCACGATCGCCAGCATCGCCTCGCCCACGGGCACGGCGCGGATTCCGACGCAGGGGTCGTGGCGGCCCTTGGTGACGATCTCGACCTCCTCGCCCCGCCTGGTGATGGTCTTACGCGGGATAAGGATGGAGCTGGTGGGCTTGACGGCGAAACGGACGACGATGTCCTGCCCGGTCGAGATGCCGCCGAGGACACCGCCCGCGTTGTTGGAGAGGAACCGGGGCTCGCCCTCCTTCATGCGAATCTCGTCCGCGTTCTCCTCCCCGCGCAGGCTGGCAGCATGGAAGCCGGCGCCGATTTCGACCCCTTTGACCGCGTTGATGCTCATGATCGCCTTGGCAATGTCGGCGTCGAGCTTGTCGTAAACCGGTTCGCCCAGTCCAACCGGAACGCCGCTGGCCGTCACCTCGATGACGGCGCCCACCGACGAGCCCTCCTTGCGCAGGCCGTCGATCACGCCGACCCAATCCTTCGCCACCACCGGGTCCGGGCACCAGAAGGGGTTGCGCTCTACCTCGGCCCAGTCCCAACGGTCGCGGTCAATGGCATGGGGTCCAACTTGCAAGAGCGCGCCGCGGATCGCGACCGCCTCGCCCAGGATCTTGCGGGCGATGCCCCCGGCGGCCACCCGCATGGCGGTCTCCCGGGCGGAGGCCCTGCCCCCACCTCGGTAATCTCGTATGCCGTATTTCTTGAAGTAGGTGTAATCGGCGTGGCCGGGGCGGAACTTTTCGGCAATCTCCGAGTAGTCCGTGGGGCGTACGTCGACGTTCTCGATCTCGATCGCGATGGGCGCGCCGGTGGTTTGACCCTCGAAGACGCCGGAGAGGATCTTCGCGCGGTCGGGCTCCTTGCGCTGGGTGGTGAAGCGGGACTGGCCCGGCCGGCGCCGGTCCAGCCAGTACTGCAGGTCGGCTTCCGACAACGGAATCCGGGGCGGCACCCCGTCGACGACGCAGCCGATAGCGGGCCCGTGGCTCTCGCCCCAGGTGGTGTAGCGGAAGAGGTGGCCGAAGCTGTTACCGGGCATGAACGTTAGCCGTCACGGCGCATCCCGGGCTTAGGCCGCGCGCCCCGGGCGCGGCGCCTCATACCACCGATATGTCGGGCGCATCCACCGCTTTCATGCCGACGATGTTGTAGCCGCAGTCGGTATGGTGGATCTCTCCGGTCACCCCGCCCGAAAGATCGCTGAGCAGGTAGAGCGCCGAGGTGCCGACTTCTTCGATGGTAACGTTCCGCTTGAGCGGCGAGTTGTACTGGTTCCATTTCAGAATGTAGCGAAAATCCCCGATCCCCGAGGCCGCCAGGGTCTTGATGGGGCCGGCGGAGATGCCGTTGACCCGGATGTTCCGGCCGCCGAGGTCGGCGGCAAGGTACTGCACGCTCGCTTCCAGCGCGGCCTTGGCCACGCCCATGACGTTGTAGTGCGGCATCACCCGCTCGGCACCGATGTAGGTGAGCGTGAGCAGGCTGCCGCCGTCCGTCATCAGGGGCACCGCGCGCTGGCACACGGCGGTGAAGGAATAACAGGAAATATCGAGGGTCTGGGCGAAGTTGCTCCGGCTGGTGTCCAAGTACCCGCCCTTGAGTTCTTCCTTGTCGGAATAGGCGATGGCGTGGACCAGGAAATCGAGCCGGCCCCAACGCTCCTTCAAGACGGCGAAGACGGCGTCGATGCTCTCGTCATCGGTGACGTCGCAAACGGTGACGATCTGCGAGCCCACCGAGCGGGCCAAGGGCTGGACGCGCTTCGCCAGCGTCTCGCCCTGATACGTGAAGGCCAGCTCCGCGCCGTGATCGGCGACGGTCTTGGCGATACCCCAGGCGATGGAGCGTTCGTTCGCGACACCCATGATCAAGCCCCTCTTGCCCGCCATGAGGGGCGTGTGCTCCGTCATCCGAATCCTCGATCTTGGAAACCAGCGGATGGAATCGGGGGCATCCTACACGAAAGCGCCCGGTGGTCCAACACGGCGGAAAAGGTGCATCGGGCGCCCCCCGGGGGGCTCCAATCCCGAAGAGCAGCGCACACAACCACTGGCTTCGCGCCCCTTCGCGGAGCCCCGCGGGAGAAGGTGATCAGCCGGTCAGGCGGGGCTCCCGGCTACTGATTGACGACCTTCCAGGTCCCGTCGGGCTGGCGGCACGCCGTGCCATAGGCTTCCTCTGTCCGACCGCCGACGGTGATCGTCTGCTGGTACTCGCGGCAGTAGGCCCCGGTTGCTGCTTGGGTGCCGTCGCGGACCGTCGTCACGGTCCCCGAGTGGCCACTGTCGGGATTGTTCCACGCGATGGTTTCCCCGACCGGGGCCGCGTGGGCCTGCTGCACCGCCTGGCTGGCGAGAAGCCGATCGCGTTCGTCGAGCTGGCGGCCGATCTGGCTGCCCGCCCAGGCGCCGAGCAGCGTGCCGACGGCGATGGCCGCGAGCTGGCCCCGGCCTCCGCCGATCTGTGAGCCGGCGAGGGCGCCGGCGCCGGCGCCGACGAGGGCGCCGAGCTGCTCTTTCTCTCGCCCTGCTTCGCAGGCGACGAGCGCAAGGATGAGAACGATAGCCGGGACGATCCTGAGAATCCGCATGGTCATGAACCTCTGGCTAATTGGTCTTGAAGGCGGAGGACTATTTACGGCCCTTGAGACAAGGCCCAATCAAGTGTCAACGCGCAACGAATTCGGCGTATTATTGCTGCCGTATCGTTGCCGACCAAGCTGAAAAAAACCCTCCGATCTTCGAGCCTATTTTCCCCATAAACATCCGTTCCTTGCAATTACATAATGAGTGTGCGGGCACCGCAGATGACCGACGAACCGAACCGGGCCAAGGATCCTGAGCCAATCGCCCTGTTTCAGGACTGGTTCCGCGAGGCGGAGAAACACGAACCCGGCGATCCCACCGCCGTGGCTCTTGCCACGGTGGATGCGGACGGCAGCCCCTCGGTGCGCATGGTCCTGTTCAAGGAAGCGTCATCCCGGGGCTTCGTCTTCTACACCAATCTCGAAAGCCGCAAGGCTCGCGCGCTCGCGGCGGACCCCCGGGCCGCCATGTGTTTCTATTGGCATTCCATAGGCCGCCAGGTTCGGGTCGAGGGCCGGGTCGAGCGGGTCAGCGACGAGGAGGCCGACGCCTACTTCGCCACCCGTTACCGCACCAGCCAGATCGGCGCCTGGGCCTCCGCGCAGTCGCAGGCCCTGCCCAGCAAGCTCGAGCTCGAGAAAAAGGTGGCCCGGTATGCCGCCAAGTTCGCGTTCGGCAAAATCCCGCGGCCGGCGTTCTGGTCGGGGTTCCGGCTGGTGCCAGGCACGATCGAGTTCTGGCGGCGGCGGCCGTTCCGCCTGCACGATCGAGTGGTGTATCATTTCGATGGCGACGGGTGGCGCACCGAGCGCCTCTACCCCTGAACGCGGCGGCATGACCAGGCAGAGCCGAAGGCAGGACGCAAGAAGGGCGGCAAAGCGGGCTTCTCGGAGCGCCGCCGCACAGGATCCGGAGTCGATCCCGGCGCCCGATCTCGAAACGGCGCTCCGAGAGGCCGTTCGGCTTCACGGTTCCGGCGCCTTCGACGAGGCGGAACGGGCCTACCGCCAGATACTCCTGGGTCATCCCGATCACCCGGACGTCGTGCACCTGTTGGGATACCTCTGCTATCAAAAGGGGGACGCCGGGAACGCGGTCGCGCTGATCCGCCGCGCCATCGAGCTGGCTCCGGACTCCGTCGAGGCGCACAACAATCTTGGCCTTGCGCTCCAGGACTCAGGGCGGCTGAAGGACGCCGAGGCGTCTTTCCGGCGCGCCATCGCGTTGAAGCCGGACATCGCCGAGTTGCACAACAACTTTGGGACGCTCCTCGAGGCGCTGGGGAGGACGGAAGAGGCCGCGGACTCTTACCGCCAGGCGCTAGCGCTCAGAAAGGACTATGCCGAGGCGCTCGCCAACTTGGGGGGCGCCTACAGGGTATTGGGACGGCTGGCGGACGCCGAAGCCTGTTGCCGCGAGGCGATCGCCCTCGATGCCGCCCTGCCAGAGGCGCACAACAACCTCGGCCTCGCGCTCGGAGCCCTGGGGAGGCTCGACGAGTCCGCGGAGAGTCTCCGCAACGCCGTCAGGCTGAGGCACGACTATCTCGAGGCCCTTAAGAACCTGGGCAGGGTCCTGCACAGGTTGGGAGAGTTCGACGAGGCCGTGTCCTGTTACCGCAGGGCCATCTCGTTGCGAGCGGGCGACGCCGAGGCGCACGCCAGCCTCGGTGATGTCCTTCTCGGCCAAGGCAAGGCCGGGCAGGCTGCAGAAGCCTGCCGCAAGGCCGTCGAGCTGAGGCCCCGTTACGCGCAAGCCCACAACACACTGGGCTATGCCCTCTTCCGCCAGGGCGAGATCGATCAGGCCGTGACGGCTTACCGGAAGGCCATTCGGATCAATCCCGGCTACGCGGACGCTCACGGCAACCTCGGCCTCGTGCTGTGCAAGAGGGGCGAGCCGGAACAAGCAGTCGCCGCCTGCCGCAAGGTCATCGAGCTCCGGCCGGACTCCGCGCAAGCCCACAGCAACCTCGCCTATGTGCTCCGGGATCAGGGCCGGTTGGAAGAGGCGATCGCGGCTTGCCACAAGGCCTTGGAGCTCGACCCTGCCCATGCCGAAGCGTACAACAACATGGGCCACGGCCTCCTGGGGCAGTGCAAGGTGGAGGAGGCGCTGGCCGCCTACAAGAAGGCATTCGAACTAAAACCCGACTTCGCCCTGGCGCACTGGAATGAGGCGCTTGCGCTTCTGCTTCTGGGTGCCTACGAGGAGGGTTGGGAGAAACACGAATGGAGGTGGCAGGACGACGAAGTCTGGAAGTCGAAACGGGATTTCCCCCAGCCGCTTTGGGACGGCTCCGACCCCTCCGGCCGAACGATACTCGCGTGGGGCGAGCAAGGCGTGGGCGACGAGATCATGTTCGCCGGCATCCTGCCCGACCTTCTCAAGCTGGGGCCGACGTGTATCATCGAGTGCGATCCGCGTTTGGTGCCGCTGTTTCACCGCTCCTTCCCCGGAACGGAGGTGGTCGCGCGATCGAATCCGCCGGACTCGCGGACCGGGTCAGCGGACATCGCTTACCAGACGCCGACGGGCAGCCTGTGCCGTTGGTTGCGGGCCGGTGCGGAAGCATTTCCATCGCGCGACGCATATCTCCGGGCGGATGGCGAAAAGGTTGCAAAGCTACGGGAACGGTATCGCGACTGGTCGGGGGGCCGTCCAACTGTCGGGATGTCGTGGCGAAGCGGGAACGTATCGACCGGCCGGCAGCGGTCGGCGGCCCTTGGGCAATGGGTGGCGGTGCTGAAACAATCGGCGGTGGCGTTCGTGAACCTGCAGTACGGGGACTGCCGGGCCGACATCGTCGCCGCTGGCAGGGAGCAGGGGGTCGAAATCTACCAGGACAGGGAGGTCGACCCGCTCCGGGATCTCGATGCTTTCGCCGCACAGGTGGCTGCCATGGACTTGGTGATCTCGGTGGATAATTCGACCGTTCACATGGCGGGGGCCCTGGGGCGGCCGGTATGGGTCCTGCTGCCCTTCCTGCCCGATTGGCGGTGGCTGCTGGAGCGCGAGGACAGTTCTTGGTATCCGACGATGCGGCTGTTCCGCCAGCCGAACCCGGGCGACTGGGAGAGTGTCTTTGCCCGCGTCGCAACCGAGCTCTCGAGCTTCGTGCACGAGCACTCGGCGCAAGGCCCACGGGCGGCAGCGCCTGAAGATTAGGCGGTTGGGACGTCATGACGGGCGTTCGCCAGTCCAGGCGCTCTCGTGTCCCCGACGAACGAGGACCACGAAATTGGCGATGACGCAGGTTCGCACTCTTCCGAGCGACGCCGCGCGGCTGATGAGGGCCGCGACCTACGCCTCGGTCGCGACGGCCGCGGTGTTGGTCGCGGTTAAGCTCGGGGCCTGGGTCGTAACGGAATCGGTGAGCATGCTCGCCACGCTGGTTGATTCGCTCCTGGACGTGCTGGCGTCGCTCGTGAACATGTTCGCCGTGCGTCACGCGTTGCAGCCGGCGGACGCCGAGCACCGCTTCGGCCACGGCAAGGCCGAGGCATTGGCAGGGTTGGCCCAGGCCGCCTTCATCTCCGGTTCCGCCGTGTTCCTGCTGTTCGAAGCTGGGAACCGACTTCTTCATCCCAAGCCCGTGTTGAACACCGCCGTGGGCATCGCGGTGATGGTGTTCGCGATCGTGGCGACCCTGGCCCTCGTGGCGTTCCAGCGCTACGTGGTGCGGAAGACAGGGTCCCTGGCGATCAGCGCGGACTCGCTCCACTACGTGAGCGACGTTCTGGCCAACGGCAGCGTCATCCTGGCGTTGGTGCTCAGCACCACGCTGGGGTGGTTCGCCGCCGACCCGCTGTTCGGGGCCGGCATTGTCGTCTACATCCTCTACAGCGCCTGGACGATCGCACGCCGGGCCCTGCAAGTCCTCATGGACCGCGAGCTTCCCGACGGGGACCGCGAGCGCATCCGCCGGATCGCGCTGACCCACCCGGAGGTGAGGGACATGCACGACCTGCGTACCCGCTCCTCGGGGCCGCAACGCTTCATCCAGCTCCATCTCGAAATGGACGGGGCGTTGACCCTGACCCACGCCCACGAGATCGCGGATCAGGTCGAGGCGGAAATCCTGGCAGTGTTTCCGGATGCCGAGGTCATCATCCACCAGGACCCCGAGGGCATCGCCGAGAAGCGGGCCACCTTTGCGTAACCAGGCGACCCCTGCCGCCATGGTCGGCGCCGCCTTCATCCTGCTCGATCCCATCTTCCAGGGGCTCGCGGTCTCGCTGCTGTTCGGGCTCGCGTCCTCGACCGCGCTCACGGTGCTGGTGATCCCGGCCATCTACGTGTGGCTCAGGGACGACCGGCGCGGCTTCGCCGGCGGGCCTGCGTGAATTTCCTTGCCGCAGGGATCGGGCGTGGCTTCGCCGGCGGGCCGCCATCACCCTTCGGCTGGCCCATCGGTCCGAAATCGGCGCGCCTTTCCTTGCACGGCGCTGTCGCGTAACGTGGCCGCCGGCAACGCCCGCCAAAGGCGGGGGCGCCTCAACGGGGTGGCCGCGGAGGAACGCCGAGCGTGATCGTCGAGGACCAGGGCGAGGTCATCGATTTCCTGTTGAGGCCGGGGACTTACGGCGCGGCGGGACCGGTGGAGCGCATCGACACCCACATCTCGGTCGTGTTTCTCACGGGCGACCGAGCCTACAAGCTGAAGCGCGCAGTCCGCTTCCCCTATCTGGACTTCTCGACCCCGGAGCTCCGGCGCCGCTACTGCGAGGCCGAGGTCGCGGTCAACCGGCGCACCGCCCCGCAGGTCTACGAAGGAGTGGTCGCGGTGACCCGCGAGGCCGATGGCGGCCTCAAGCTGGCAGGCACGGGCGAGCCGGTCGATTGGATCGTGGTCATGAAGCGTTTCGAGCAGGCGAGCCTCTTCGATCGCCTCGCCGAGCGCGAGGCGCTGACCGAAGAACTCATGAGCCGAGTGGCGGACGAAATCGCCAGCTTTCACGCGGCCGCCGAGGTGCGCATTGATTTCGGCGGCTTGCGCTCCATGGAGGACACGGTGGACGGGAACATCGAAGCCTTATCCCGCCATGGCCCGGCCGTGTTCGACGCGGACGCGACCGAGCGGTTGAACCGCCTCTCGCGCGCGGCCCTGGACCGGGTCGGCGGCCTTCTCGAAGCCCGGCGGAAGGGGGGAAGAGTGCGCCGTTGCCACGGCGATCTGCACCTGCGCAACATTTGCCTCGTCGAGGGGCGGCCGGTGCTGTTCGATGCCATCGAGTTCTCCGACGACTTCGCTTGCATCGACGTGCTCTACGACCTCGCCTTCCTGCTCATGGACCTGGAGCACCGCGGTCTGCGCGGGCTTGGCAATCTCGTGCTCAACCGCTATCTCGCGAGCGCCGAGGATCCGCTCGCCGAGGTCCAGGGCCTGGCGGCGCTGCCGCTTTTTCTCTCCTCCCGGGCGGTGGTCCGGGCGCACACCGGCGCGGACGCCGCCAAGAGCCAACCCGACGACGAGACCGGCCGGCGGCTTCTTGAGGAGGCTCGGGCGTACCATCGCCTGGCGATCGAGTTTCTTACCCCGCCGCGTGCACGGCTGGTCGCGGTGGGCGGGCTCTCGGGCACCGGCAAGTCCGTGCTGGGGAGGCGGCTGGCCCCCGGCTTCGGGGCCGCGCCCGGCGCGGTGATCCTGCGCTCGGACGTGATCCGCAAGCACCTCATGGGAGAGGAGGAGCTGACGCGCCTCGGGCCTGCGGCCTACACGGAGCCCGCGACCGAGCGCGTCTACGGGGCGATCGCGGAGCGGGCCACGGCCGCACTCGAGGCCGGGCACGCGGTGATCGCCGACGCTATCTTCGCCCGGCCGGCCCAGCGTCGGCAAATCGAGGCCGCGGCGAGACAAGCGGGCGCGCCCGTTGCGGGAGTGTGGCTCGAGGCCCCGGCCGCCATCCTCGAGGGGCGGCTGGCGAGTCGGGCCGGCGACGCTTCGGACGCCACTGTCGAAATCCTGCACAAGCAACTCGGATACCGACTGGGCGAGATCGCCTGGCACCGGATCGACGCCTCCGGCTCCACCTCCGAGACCGTGGCTCTCGTCGAGGCCGCCCTTGAGTCATGAGCGGCCGACGGGCGCCGACCGGCTCGTATTGATTTGGTTCAATGCGCCACCACCCGCGTGATAGTGTGCTTCCAGGAAAATATTGCGTGAACGAGGGCCAGAGTGCAGTGACGATCAAGGTAATCCTGGCGCCGGTGAGCGCGACCGCGGCAGGCGAGTCGGCGCTGGCGACCGCCTTTGCCCTTGGACGCCGATTCGATGCTCACGTCGCGGCGTTGCACGTCCGTCCCGACCCCCGCTACGCCATGCCGTACATCGGCGAGGGCACGTCCGGAGTGGTGGTCCATGAGATCATGTTGGCCACCGAACGCGACGCGGAAGAGCGGGCCGCGAATGCGCGCGCGCTGTTCGATAGGCTGTGCGAGGAGCACGGCGTCCCGGTGATGGAAACGCCGCCCGCGGGCCTCTCGGCTTCCTGGGCCGACGAGACCGGGCGCGAGGACGAAGCGGTAGCCTCGCTCGGGCGGCTCGCCGACGTTGTCGTCGTCGCCGGCTGGCGGGAGGAGCCGGGCTCGCCCCCTGCGGCCATGACCCTGGAGGCGGCGCTCCTTGGTAGTGGCCGGCCGGTCCTTCTTGCTCCGCCCGGGGGCGTGCGCTCTTTGGGCGCCTGCGTCGCCGTTGCCTGGAACGGCTCGGCCGAGGCCTCGCGGGCCGTGGGCTCCGCGATTCCGGTGCTCAGGGGGGCCGACAAGGTTGCCGTGCTGACCGCTGGCGAGGGCGAGGAGGCGCTGACCGTCGCCGATGGCCTGGTTCGATACCTGGCCTGGCACGGGATTGGCGCCTTCGCCGAGGTGCTGAGCCCCGGCCCGGCGGGGACCGGCGCTCGGCTGCTCGAGGAGGTGGAGCGAGTTGGCGCCGACCTTCTCGTCATGGGCGCCTATACGCACAACCGCTTTCGCCAGATGATCTTCGGAGGCGTGACGCGGCACGTTTTGGCCCATGCCGGCTTGCCGGTGCTGGTGGCGCATTGAGGGCGCCCCGGGATCGAAGGAAGACATCATGATGCTTACGCTCGAGGACTGCATCGCGCTCAGCGAGCTCACCGAGGAGGAAGTCGCCGCCATCGCCGAGCACGAACACATACCGACCATCGTGGCCGCCGAGCTCGGCAACTATCTCGTTCACTCGCCCGAGGGGACCCCGATGATCCGGCGGATCATCGTCGACCATATCCTCCAGGCCGAGGCCCGCGAAGACTATGCCAAGGCGCTGCGCCTGAGACTCGTGCTGCGGCACTTCATCCAGACCCATCCCGATTACAAACCCGCCGAGAAACAAGAGGGGGGCGAGTCGATGCCATCCGAGAGCGAAGAGGGGAGCGCCCAAGAGCAGAGGGAGCACCCATGAGCTTCAAGAGGATCCGCCTGGAGCTCGCGCGCACCGACGATTTCCCCGAGGGTAGCCGCAACCACGGTTACGAATTCGTGGCCCCTCTCGGCGACGACGGCTACCTGGACGTCGAGGAGTGGAAGCGCCACCGCAAGAAATGCACCGTGTACCGGTTCTGGCAGGGCGACGACGACGAGCACGGGTTCCTGACGCTGACCCGGAGCGGCAGCTGGGCGTTTTCCTACTCCCCCGGCGAAGAGGACGACGAGCCCATTTTCCGATTCGAGGCCCATCCCTTCGGCGAAGGCGAATACGTCTCCATCACCGAGCACGATGGCGTGGACCGTCCCTTCAAGGTGGTCTCCGTGCGTTAGACCGGCGGGCCGCGACCGCGGCGGCCGGGGGCAATTCGCAACAAGTGTTTTGAGGAAAGAACCGGCCGAGGGACGGCCGGAAGGCCGAAGCGCAGCGCGCCACTGACGGGATGCATCAGGAGTCGTTCACGGCACGTGGCCAGGAGCTTCGCGCCTCACGGATTTTTTACTGGACCAATCGGTCCAAAATAGCTACAGTGCATTTCGGTTGAGGCGATAAGGACGGACGGCAGCGGTCAGCGATCATGGCGAGGCCACGGGAATTCAGCACGGACCAGGCTCTGGAGCAGGCGATGCAAGTCTTCTGGTCGAAGGGTTACAAGGGAACTTCGCTGCATGATCTGACGGACGCCATGGGTGTCAGCAAGAGCAGCTTCTACGAGGCGTTTGGCAGCAAGCACGAGCTGTTCCTGGCCGCCATCAGGCGCTACGAGGATACGGTGGTGGAGGGTTTGGTCCGTTTCTTCCGGGGCGCTGAATCAGGACGGGCCGCGATCGACGCAGCCTTTGAGAAGGTTGTCGAATGCGCCGGGGCGCCGGACGATCGCCGCGGGTGTTTTCTGGTGAATTGCGCCAGCGAGGTCTCGGTTCACGACCCGCAGGCGGCGGCACGGGTTCGTGAGGGTCTTAGGCGGGTCGAGCAGGCGATTCACGGCGCGGTGGTGCGTGGACAAGAGGCGGGCGAGATCCCGGGCGATCGCGATGCCTGGGCCCTGGCCCGCTATCTCGCCACCAGCCTCAACGGCTTGCGCCTCAGGGCCAAGGCCAACCCCGATCGCGCGGCGCTGGAGGATGTGGTCCGCATCACGCTATCGGCGCTCGAGTGATTTTTTTGACGATTCTGGACTAATTGGTCCCGAACCGGTGGAGGCATTGCGCCACGGCGGAAACAGGAGGCAAGACATGGCCGAGAAGATCGTTGCAGAAAGAGTGGTGGAAGACGCGGTTCACATGCAGCTGCGCAGGGCCTATGCCCGCAAGACCAGTCGCGCACGCCTCGTTGCGAGGGCACTTTCGATGCTGGGCATGGCCGCCGCGCTCTACACGGCGGCCCTCGTGCTGCTGGCCCTCCATAGCGGCGTCATCGTCCTTTGATTCGGCCCCTGTCGTCTGCCCCCGGGCGGGATTCGCGTCGCGCCACCAGCGCAACATCCAGGGAGGAGAGAAAGAATGCGAGCCACAAAGAATTTCCTGCGCAGTCTGGCACGGCTCTTCGGCCTAACGTCGCGAGGCCGGATCCAGGTCGTCGTGGCCTTTCCACCGTCGGCCCGCTGACGGGGGAGGGACGAGGCCCGCAGGACCAGAAGCGACGCCGGTAATGAGAGCAACTGTGGGTCTTTTTTTTCAATGATTATGGACCGATCGGTTCCGAATCGACCGGGCATGGAACCACCGGTCACCGTCGGAGCCACGAGGAGGAACGAGAAATGAAGTTTGCAAGAGTCCACGCTTTGCGTAAAAGAACGCGGGCGCTCGCCGCCGTCTTCACCGCGGCGGCCGTTATTCTGTCGCTGGCCGGCGCGGCATCCGCCGATGGGGCCGGCGACGGGCAAATCACTTCGTTGCAGGGCGCGATCACCGGAAATCAGCGCACTCTGACGGAAAGCGGAAGGGCGGGCCTCCGACATGGCACCCTGGCGTCCGACTTGTCGCTCAGGGTGCCGTCGCTGCGTATGAGCGATCCATCCGCAGGGCGCGAGGCCCGCGGCGCCCACGAGTTGGACGGTGGCGCGCGGAGCCCGCTCGTCGATAGCGATGCGCCGCTCAGCCTGCAGCGCATCATCCTTTTCAGATTCTCGACTCGTTGAGGGTCTGCGACGAACATGGAAGTGTTTCACGATAACGGAGGGGAGAGATTCATGGACATCACGGGATCCACGGCGCTAGTCACCGGCGCCAACAGGGGCATCGGCCGGGCCTTCGTCGAGGAATTGCAACAGGCGGGGGCGGCGCGGATTTACGCCACCGCCCGGGACGTCTCGACCTTGGCCGAGCTTGCCTCGGGCGATCCGCAGCGCGTCGTTCCCGTGCCCCTCGACATTACCGATGAGGGCCAGATCCGCGATGCCGCGGCAATGGCCGGCGACGTCAACCTGCTTGTCAACAACGCAGGGGTCGCCAAGTTCGCCGGCCTGATCCGAGCGGAAAACTTGGATGCCGCGCGCACCGAGATGGAGACCAACTATTTCGGCGCCCTGGCGATGATCCGGGCCTTCGCGCCAATCCTTGGCGCCAATGGCGGCGGCGCCATCGTCAACGTGCTTTCGATCGCCTCTCGGGTCAACTTCCCCATGCTCGGGTCGTACAGCGCGTCCAAGGCGGCCGCCCATTCGATGACGCAAGGGGTCAGGGCCGAATTGAGTGATCGGGGAACCCTGGTGGTCGGCGTCTATCCGGGACCCGTTGAGACCGATATGGTGGCGGGTCTGACCATGCCGAAGGCTCCGCCCGCCGAGATCGTGCGAGCCGCGCTGGAGGCCGTGATCACCGGGCTCGAAGAGGTCTATCCCGACCCCATGGCCACCGAGCTGCGGGACGGTTTGGCAAGCGACCCCAAGAGCGTCGAGAAACGGGTCGCAGCCATAACGGCAGAGGGCTGAGCCGACTCACTTCGGGTCGTCGCGGTCGGATCGGAAAGAACCCGGCGCCCTCGCCCCGTTCGCCGATCGCGCCGGAGCGGCGGATACGGCGTGTTCGGACCTTGCCGGTGGTCCGATATCCAACTGGAACGGCGTGACCTTTTCGCCTAGTTTCCGGACATGAGCGAACACGACAAGACGATCGTGCTGACCGGGGCCAGCCGCGGCATCGGGCACGCCACGGTGATGCGCTTCAGCAGCGAAGGCTGGCGCGTCATCACCTGCTCGCGCGAGGACGTGCCGCCCGAGTGCAAGCGCGACCCCAACTGGACCGACCACATCACGGCGGACCTTTGCGATCCCGCCAGCCGCGATCATTTCATCGAACGCGTGAACGAGATCCTGGACGGCGCGCCGCTGCACGCGCTGGTCAACAACGCCGCCATCTCGCCCAAGACGCCATTCAAGGAGCGGCTCGGGTGCCTCAACGCCGACATCGACGCTTGGCGGTCGGTGTTCGAGCTGAACTTCTTCACCCCCCTCATTCTGGTGCGCGGGTTCGCCGCGGCGCTCCACAAGGGCAAGGGCGCGGTCGTCAACATCACCTCGATCGCGGGCCACGCCATTCACCCCTTCGCCGGCTCCGCTTACAGCACCTCCAAGGCGGCGCTTTCGGCGCTTACCCGCGAGCTGGCCGTGGAGCTCGCGGAACTGGGGGTGCGGGCCAACGCGGTGGCGCCGGGCGAGATCGAGACCGCCATGCTCTCGCCCGAGACGGAGGTGCTGATCCCGCGCATTCCACTGCATGAGCTCGGCAAGCCGGAGGACGTGGCGGCGACGGTCTATTTCCTGTGCTCGGAGGATTCCGGCTACGTGACGGGAAGCGAGATCTTCGTCACCGGCGGCCAACATTTGCTTTAGACCGCGCGGCGCGATGGCCCCACTCGGCGGGTCGAAGACCGCCCGGCGCGGTGCCCCCACTCGGCGGGTTGAAGACCGCGCGGCGCGATGGCCCCACTCGGCGAGTCGAAGACCGCCCGGCGCGATGGCCCCATTCGGCGGGTCGAAGACCGCCCGGTCTCGTCGTCCCCGCCGGAGTCGGATCCTGACCGCGGTTGCTTGGTCCCGCTGCGATGGTGGATCGAGTGATGGGGTCTGGCGAGCGCGCGTCAATCGACGCGCCTTCCACCTGGACTGTCCCGTTCCCAGGATCGAGAGGCGCTCCGGGCCGTGAGCGCCAGGATGAACGTGTGGAACGCGAAGGACTCGAAGAGTGGCGAGGCAAGCATCCGCAAGCGACCGCAGATTGCCGCCAGCCCGCCCCACAAGACGCCGGCTGCTTCCCTTACACCTTGTCGCGCAGGGACCGGAACCAGTCGAGGCGCTGGCGCAGCTGGCCGATGTCGTGATCGATCCAGGCGACGAGCAAGCCGGGCTCGTCCGGGTGATGCTCGCGCAGATCCTGGAGTCTCGCGAGTTCGCCCTCGCAAATCTCCATCAGCATGTCGACCTGCACGCGCTGGTCCGGGCTCGGCAGCAGGTGCAGGAACCACATCTTGAGGGCGATGATGAGCTTGTTGACGTCGTTGATCGGACCGCGGATCGGGGAGCGGAGAAGTTCGATCATCTCGCGCCGGCCGGCCTCGGTGATGGTGAGTTCCGTGTCCGGGGCGGGGGAGCCGATGCCGGCCTCCGCGCCGGCGCGCGCCTCGACCAACCCTTCGTAACGCAAGAGTTCGAGCGATGAGCCCATCAAATCCAACGACGGGCCAGTGATGCGGCTTACGAAGTGGCGGACCTCGGCGGCCAGATCGGCGTAGCGCTTCGGTCCCTGTGCGAGGATGCCCAGCGCCGTGAGGCGAATGGCCTCGCTCGGGAGCAGCGCGTTGTCGCGGAGCATGCGCGTCGGTCTCCCGGACTCGGCGCCGCGACTCGGCGCCAGGAATCGGCGAAAGAGAGTACCCGCGCTCGGGTCTTTTGTGAACCGCCGGGAGGAGGTTCGCTCAGGCCGCGGGCTTAAGCCGGAGGCGGCCCCAAATGTCGACCATGGCCATGACCAGATGATCCATCATGGCGTCGGTGTGCAAGGGCGTCGGCGTAAAGCGCAGCCGCTCGGTGCCTTTGGCCACCGTTGGAAAATTGATGGGCTGAACGTAAATCCGGTGCCGCTCCAGGAGCTCGTCGCTCGCCCGTTTGCATAACACCGGGTCGCCGACCAGGACGGGAACGATATGGCTTTCCGAGGGCATGACCGGGATCCCCGCCGTGGCGAAGCGGCGCTTGAGGGTCGCCGCCCGCTCCTGGTGCAACCGGCGCAGCTCCGAGCCTTGCTTCAGATGGCGCACCGCAGCCAACGCCCCGGCGGCGATGGTCGGCGGCAACGAGGTGGTGAAAATGAAGCCGGAGGCGAAGCTGCGCACGAAGTCCACGAGCCCCGCCGGGGCCGCAATATAGCCGCCCATCACGCCGAAGGCCTTGGCCAGCGTGCCCTGGACGATGTCGATACGATCCATGAGGCCGTCGCGCTCGGCCACGCCCGCGCCGCGGGGCCCGTACATGCCGACGGCGTGGACCTCGTCGAGAAAGGTGATGGCGCCGTGGCGTTCGGTCACGTCGACGATCTCGCCCAAGGGGGCGACGTCGCCGTCCATGGAGTAGACGGATTCGAAGGCCACGATCTTGGGTCGCTCCAGCTCGCAATCGCGCAGCAACTCATCGAGGTGCTCGACGTCGTTGTGGCGGAAGATCCGCTTCTCGGCCCGGCTGAAACGAATGCCCTGGATCATCGAGGCGTGGTTGTACTCGTCGGAGACGATGAGGCAGTTCGGCAGCCGCGAGCCCAGGGTGCTGAGCGTCGCCTCGTTGGCCATGTAGCCGGAATTGAACAGCAGCGCCGCCTCCTTACGATGGAGATCGGCGAGCTCTTCCTCGAGCAGGACGTGGTAGTGGTTGGTGCCGGAAATGTTGCGGGTGCCGCCGGCCCCGGCGCCGACCTTTTCCAGAGCCGCCTTCATGGCGTCGAGAACGAGAGCGTTCTGGCCCATGCCGAGGTAATCGTTGCTGCACCAGACCACGACCTCGCCGGTCCCGCCGTCGCGATGGTTGGTGGCGAGGGGGAACGCGCCGGCGTGCCGCTCGAGGTCGGCGAAGATGCGGTAGCGGCCCTCGGTCTTCAGGCCGGCGATCGCTTCGGCGAAGAACTCTTCATAATCCATGCCCGGCTCCCTTGCTGGGCTTCCCGCCCAGATTCGACCGGCTCACCATAACCCTGGAAGGTTGACGGTGTCCTTAACCTAGATCAAAGCATATTGGCGCTCACGGACCCGTGTCCAGCGCCGGATTCAAACCGGCGCCGCGCGAATGGCGGCTGCATCCGCCCGTATAGTCGCTATCGACCGGCGGATAGGCCCTGTTCGCGGACCATAGCCAGTATGTCGTCGAGGGCATGGCCAAAGCGCTCCAGCAGCTCGTCGATCTCGGCCTCGGTGATGATCAGGGGCGGCGCGAAGGCGGCCGCATCTCCCATCGCGCGCAACAGCAGCCCGCGCTCCTGCGCGCACGCCGCAAGGGCGGCCCCGATGCCAAGCTCCGGCGCGAACGGCTCGCGGCTGGCCTTGTCTTGCACCAGCTCCACCGCGGCGACGAGGCCGACCCCGCGCACCTCACCCACCAGCGGATGGTGGCGAAACCGGCTGAGCCCTTCCTGGAAACGCGGCGCCACGCGGCGGACATGGTCCAGGACTCCGTCCGCCTCGTAAATCTCGAGGACCTCCAGCGCCACCGCCGCGCATACCGGATGACCCGAGTACGTGAAGCCGTGGCCGAAGGTGCCGAGCCTTTCGCTCTGCTCCACTAGGGCGTCGTAGATGGGGGCGGAGATGAGGAGCGCCGCCATGGGGAGATAGCCCGACGTCAGCCCCTTGGCGAGCGTCAGCATGTCGGGCTCGAGCCCGAAGGTCTCGCAGCCGAACATGTTTCCCGTGCGCCCGAATCCGGTGATTGCCTCGTCCACGACGAAGAGGACGTCGTACTTGCGCAAGACCGCCTGCACCTTGTCGAAATAGGTGGCGGGCGGCACGATGACCCCGCCGGCGCCCATGACCGGCTCGGCGAAGAAGGCGGCGACGGTGTCGGGGCCTTCGGCGAGGATCAGCTCCTCGAGGCTTTCCGCAAGGCGGGTCGCGAAAGCCTCCTCCCCCTCGCCAGGGTTGGCGAAACGGTAATGGTGCGGGCAACCGGTGTGCAGGATGCGCGCGATGGGGAGATCGAAATCACCCTGGACGTGAGGCAGGCCCGTCAGGCTTCCGGTGGCCACGGTGGCCCCGTGATAGGCGTTTTCCCGCGAAATGATCTTCTTCTTCTCCGGCCGGCCGTGGGCGTTGTTGTAGTACCAGGCGAGCTTGATGGCGGTGTCGTTGGCCTCGGAGCCGGAGCCGGCGAAGAAAACCTTCGAAAATCGGGCGCCGGAACGAGCCTTTGGGGCCACCGTGATGAGCCGCTCGGCCAGCCTGATCCCGGGCTCGTGGGCGCGGTGGCCGAAGCTGTGGCCGAAAGGAAGGCGGCGCAACTGCCGGGTCGCGGCCTCGACGAGCCGCGTCTCGCTGAAGCCGAGCATCGTGCACCAGAGCCCCGCCAGCCCCTCGATGTATGCCTTGCCGGCGTCGTCGAAGACGCGCACGCCTTCGCCCCGCGTGATGACGATGGGCCCCTTTTCCTCGTGGACCTTGAGGTTGGTGTAGGGGTGCAGGTGATAGGCGACGTCCGCGCTGTGCAAGGAGCTCCCACGTGGGTCCATAGCTGCGACCTTTCCGGCTCGGGCCGGCCTTGTCGGAATTGCGGCTTCGAATCGCCCCCTAGTAACCGCAACGCCTTTCCGGAAGTCAAACGGCTCGGACCGAAGCCCTGCGCGGCGCCGTCTCCGGCCCGCGTGGGGTCGGGACGACGCCGTCACGACAGGCAAATTGCAAGCCGGCCTCGCGATCGACCAACGGCAAGAGATAGCTTGGAAATTTCACTGTATTCACAAGTTATACCCATGTTTATCCACAGACTAATACTCAGGAACGTTTTCATAATCGCGATATTGCCTTGCGGTTTGCACGTCAGAATAACTAGTCTTCGTCGATCCGCCGCGGGCTGAGCAGCTATCCGAGGCGGGCTTTTTCGACGCGAAGGCGGAAATGTCGATAGGGGACAGGAGAGAGGATCAGGTCGACCTGGAACGGGTCGTCAGCGATCCTGAATATCGCCGGTCGGTGATCGAACGACTGAACGGGGGGCGGTCGGGTGGTGACTCGGCCGTGTCGGACACACAATCACCGTCCGGCGTCTCTCCGCCGCCGAGCCGATCCACCGTCGTTACGGCCGCCGGGGGGCGGGAAAAAGAGCCGCCGCTCCCGCTCGGCGAGACGGGCGAGGCCTAGAGCATAATCCGGTCAGGTGGAGTCGGCTGCGTTGCGCCGTGGCGAGGCGATCCGCCAGGCGCGGCGCGAAGAGCGATGCGGGGGCATCCACCCTCCGCAGCGGCAGCGCCGCTGCTGCGGAGGACGGGTCGGCCGAGCGGCGCAACGCCGCGGGCGCCCGCCCCGGCGCAACCCGAAGGGCCGGGGTCTTTTGCGGCCACGGGTTCGTCGCGGAACTCGCGCG
>JAZGAE010000075.1:0-25494 GCA_036475545.1 Alphaproteobacteria bacterium | reverse complement strand
GCGGCCACGGGTTCGTAGCAAAGCTCGCGCGGTGGCACCGCTACGTGCTTCGCCCCGCTCCTGCCCGCGGCACAAAATTCCTCCGGCGCAGTCAGTTCAACCTGACCGGATTATGCTCTAGGGCCCGCTGAGCGCGGCGCGGTACTCCTGGGCCAGCGCCGCGTAGTTCCGCGCCGACGACCTTATCTGTTCGAGATCTTCTTCGGTAAGCCGGCGCAAGCACTTGGCTGGGGTTCCGGCCCACAGCTCGCCGCTCTTGACGCGCTTGTCGAAGGTCACCAGCGCGCCCGCCGCCACCATCGCGCCGCTCTCGACCACCACGCCGTCCATGAGTGTCGCCCCCATGCCGATTAGGCAGCCGTCCTCCAGGGTGCAAGCGTGGATGACGGCCGAATGCCCGATGGTGACGTCTGAGCCGATGTAGGTGGCGTGGCCTTCGGTGGTGACATGGACGATGGTCCCGTCCTGGATGTTGGTGCGCGCGGCGACGCGGATCTCGTTGACGTCGCCGCGCAGGACCACGTTGAACCAGAGACTGGTCCCGGCCCCGATCTCGACATCGCCGATCACGACCGCGCCCGGCGCGATGAAAACGTCCTCGGCGATCACCGGATCGCGGTCGCGGTAAGGAAGGATCAGCCCCTTCACCGTCGCCTCTCGTCCCGCCCCGGCGTCTTTCCCGTCACGGAAACAACGGTTCCTGCTCGAGCCCGGTGGTCTCGGGCAGGCCGCACATCAGGTTCATGTTCTGCACCGCCTGGCCGGAGGCGCCCTTGACCAGATTGTCCAGCGCCGAGATCAGGATCGCCCGGCCGGGCACACGGTCGGGAAAGACCCCGATGAGGCAGCGGTTGGAGCCCCTGACATGGCGGGTGGCCGGCGCCGCCCCTTCGGCGGTGACCCCAACGAAGGGCTCGTCCGCATAGCGCCCGGCCAGAGTCCGGCGCAGATCGGCCGCCTCCGCCCCGTCCGCCAGCTTCACGTAGATGGTGGCGAGGAGTCCCCGGTTCATCGGCACCAGATGAGGGGTGAAGCTCACGATCACCTGTCTACCTGCCGCCAGGCTCAGGCCCTGCTCGATCTCGGGGGCGTGGCGGTGGCCGGCGACGCCATAGGCGTGCACGCCCTCGGCCACCTCGGCGAAGAGGTTGGCCTCCGTGGCCGCGCGCCCGGCGCCGGTCACGCCCGACTTGGCGTCGATGATGAGGTCGTCCGCCTCGATTTGGCCGGCGGAGAGCAGCGGCACCAGCGGCAACAGGGCCGCCGTCGGATAGCAACCCGGGTTGGCGACCAGCCTCGCGCCCGCAACGCCGTCGCGGGCGAGCTCGGTGAGGCCGTAAACGGCCTGCCGCTGAAGCTCCGGCGCCCGGTGCGGACGGCCGTACCACTGGGCGTAGGTTTCCGGGTCATCGAGCCGGAAGTCGGCCGACAGGTCGACGATCCTGAGACGCTCGGGGAGCCCAAGGACGACCTCCTGGGTGGTCCCGTGCGGCAGGCAACAGAACACCAAGTCGACCCCCTCCCAGTCGGCCTCGCCGAGGCTCACGAGGTCCGGGAGATCGAGCCCGGCGAGGTGGGGGAAAACGGCGGCCAAGGGCTTGCCGGCGTGGCGTTCGGCCGTCAACAGCCGCACCGCGGCCCCGCCGTGATGGCCAAGCAGCCGCACGAGCTCCGCGCCCGTGTAGCCGCTGGCCCCGATGACTCCGACCGTAATGGCGTTCGATGTGTTGGTCATGGTCGCGCCCCGCCCGAGAATAAAGCCGCCGTCACCCAAAAGAAAGCAGCGCCCGTGACGAGGGCGTCCCGTTCGGGACGCCCTCGGCGGCAGCTGGGAGTCCCGTTTTGCCGGCTAGCGCTTCGAGAACTGGAATCTGCGGCGGGCCTTGCGCCGGCCGTACTTCTTGCGCTCCACGACGCGGGCGTCGCGGGTGAGGAATCCGCCGGCCTTCAGCATCTTGCGCAGCGCCGGCTCGTAAAACGAGAGCGCCTTGCTGATGCCGTGGCGCACGGCCCCCGCCTGCCCGGACAGGCCGCCGCCCCGCACCGTGCAGGTGACGTCGTACTGGTCCGAGCGCTCGACCGCCTTGAACGGCTGGTTGATGATCATGCGCAGGACCGGGCGGGCGAAGTAGACCTCGCTCTCGCGGCCGTTCACGGTGACCTTGCCGCTGCCCGGCTTGATCCAAACGCGGGCCACGGCGTCCTTCCGCTTGCCCGTGGCGTAGGCCCGGCCCTGAGGGTCGATCTTGGGCTCCGGCAGTTCGGGGCCCGCCGGCTCCGGCTCTGCCGTCCCCGGCATGACGTCGGCGAGGGTCGGCTGATCCTCGGCCATGCTCAAATGCTCCTCTTGTTCTTCGGATTCATGGCGGCCACGTCCAGCACCTCGGGCTGCTGCCCGTCATGGGGGTGATCGGGGCCCTTATAGACGCGCAGGTTCTTGAGTTGCGTGCGCCCGAGCGGCCCCCGCGAGATCATGCGCCGCACCGCCTGGGTGATGAGCTGTTCGGGTTGCCCGCCCTCGAGAATCTCGCCTGCGGTGCGCGAGCGTATCCCCCCTGGGTACCCCGTGTACCGGTGATACACCTTGTCGGTCAGCTTCTTGCCGGTGAGCCGCACCTTCTCGGCGTTGATGATGATGATGTTGTCCCCGCAATCGACGTGCGGCGTGAAATCGGGCTTGTGCTTGCCACGCAGACGGCTGGCCACAACGGCGGCGAGGCGGCCGAGGACGACGCCGTCGGCATCGACCACGTACCACTTTTTGTCCACCTCGGACGGTTTGACGGAATGGGTCTTCATGACAAGGGGTTCGGTTGCAAAGGTGGCATGTCCTCGCGGCGCCAAAGGCCGCCGGAGTATGCCACAGGGCTTTCACATGTCAACCTGGAAAACCCATACAGAATAGAGAGTTACGTTGCGGTATCATGGTAGTGCAAAGCCCCTCCGGCGACCGGTTCGGCCTCCTCGGCGGCCTGCAATGGTCACCGATTGGCCACAATTTCGCCTCGGCTCCGCCGCAAAGGCCGGGTACCCCTGTCTGCGGCGAGATGGAGACGAAGGGGCGAAAAAGGCTTATGCCCGAAGGCGAAAACGTGACCGAAGGCGAGCCGCGCACGCCAACGATCCCTGGCGTTGCCCGGAGGCGCGGCCCGGACACCGAGATCGATTTCGAACGCGTGATCTACGATCCCGAGTACCGCAGGTGGGCGCGGGACCAACTCAACCGATTGCGCAAGCCCCTCCGCGGCAAGGCCGGCGGCAAGTCGCCGTGTTAGGCGGCCGATGCTGGATCGGCGGACTCTAGCCGGGCTCCGCCGGGGCGGTCTCACGCGCCAGCCAGTCGAGGTAATCCGGGTTGCCTTGCCCGATGGGGAGCGCGACCACGCAGGGGCAGGTATAGCTGTGCAGGGCCTTGACCCGCTCGGTCAGCGCGCCTAAGAGCGACTCGCGGGTCTTCGCGATCAATATCGCCTCGCTGTCCTCCTGGACCCTGCCCTCCCACCAGTACGTCGAGGTCATGCCATCGATGACGTTGGCGCAGGCGGCGAGCCGCTCCTCCACCAACGCCCTCCCGATCCTGCGCGCCTCCTCGGCGGAAGCGGCCGTGATGTAAACGAAGCAGAGGTTCATGGCATCGCCCTGACCTACCTAATCCGGCGCATCCGGCCACGTCGGAGCCGACGCGGCCTCGCCGCAACAGCCCCCGCTTGGCCTGGCGGTCAATCTAGCCTACCATGACAGTGGGAGTCATCCGTCGCCCCGGGTGGGGCGGCTGCAGTCGAGTCGCAAAATGTCGAACGCAGGGGACGCCGCCAGCACCACGGGGGCGCGTCGGTTGGCGCGCTTCGGCGGGTTCCGAACGCTGCAACGTGGGCCGGGCGCTCGCGCGGAGCTCGCGCCATGACCCAGCTCAAGAGCGCGGCGAAGCCGACGCCGGTCCAGTGCAGCTGGCTTGCCCGAGGACTCGACCAGGCCGGCGGAAAGTTGCCGCTGTTCGACCGTGTCGGCCAGCGGATCGATCCCCGTACGATCCAGAGCTGTATCGAACAGGGCTGGGCCGAGCCGTGGTTCTCCAACCCGCTCAAGCCGGACTGGCTGGTGTGCAGGCTGACCGCCGCCGGACGCGCCGTGCTGGAGCGCCGCGGCCCGCCACCGTCCGAGTGGCGCGTCGGCGAAGAGGAACGCCCGGCCCCCGTCCGGGCGGAGAGTACGCTAATGGAAATGGCGGGGAAGACGATTCTGATCGTCGATGCCGATGCGGCCAGCGTCGAGCTCTACCGCGCCGTCCTAGCGCCCACCGGAGCTTCCGTCATACAGGCGGGAAACGGCCTCCAGGCGTTGCGGCTGGCTTGCGAGCGAAAGCCGGATCTCATCGTCACCGATATTCGGCTGCCGCTGCTTTCGGGTCTGGAGGTGATTCGCCAGATCCGCAACCAACCGGCCTTCGGCCACGTGGCGATCATCGTGGTGACCGCAGTCACGTCCCCCGAGTACAGGCGACTCTGCGAGGAGGCGGGCTCGGAGGCCTTTCTCGCCAAGCCGATCTCCGTCGTGGCATTCCTGGAAACCGTGCGCGAGTGCCTCAACCCCTCCGGCCTCAAGCAAAGCCACGGCTAACCCTCAGGATCCGGGGGCCGATCCGCCGTGCCGGCGGGGAGCCCCTGGCCGGCGCCCGCGGACTGCGGCGCGGAAGCGAGCGTTGCCCTGCCCAAATGACGACGGGCGGGGCAAAAGCCCCGCCCGCCTGGGAAATCCGCTGTCGTTGAGATTAGGCCTCGGCACAAACGTAGCCGTTGATCTCGAGGCCAACGGAAATCTCAACGATCTTCGGAGCTGTCCACCACGTCGTCGTCATGCCCCTTGGATTCCAATCGGCCGCACGATAGCAGGCCAACCCTGAACCGGCGGTGAGCGGCCCGTTCATCCGAACTTCATCCGACACGCGGCCGCGGCCGGGAACGGCCCCCTCCCTCACCTCTAGAGCATAATCCGGTCAAGTTGAACTGACTGCGCCGGGGCGGGCGCCCGCGGCGTTGCGCCGCTCGGCCGATTCCACCTGACCGGATTATGCTCTAGGAGCGCGGGGCGCACGCCAAGGCCAGGGTCCGATCCGGGCTGGGGTGCGCCCGGCGATGCGTGGTTGCCCCCGCCGGCCAAAGCGGATTCCGAACTTGTAGCCACAAAAAACGACGGGCGGGGCAAAAGCCCCGCCCGCCGCCGAATTGCGTCGTGGCTGAGATCTAAGCTTCGGCGCAAGCGTAGCTGTTAATCTCGAGGCCGACGGCAATCTCAACGATCTTTGGAGTTGTCCACGCCATTGTTATGCTCCCTCGTCTTAAACCAGTTTAAGCCGGACTTGCGGGCGGATCATGCCAGCGGCACCCTGAATCCTAGGTGACCGTCCCGTTCATCTGGCGTTCATCGTCGTAAACCCGGGCCCGCGGCGCCCGCTGGCATGGAACGAGCGGGGCGATCTGGATGAGGATGGCGAAGTCTGCCATGGAGTTCGTGCGCATACGGCCTACCCATAGCGGCGCGGCGGATCGGTGGGCGGACCTGCCCGGCGCGCCGGGGGCCTATGTCCTCGTCGTCCAGCTCGACGCGCCGTTGGCATTGAAGATCGCCTCGCTCGCGCCGGCGGTCTTGGCGCCGGGACGCTACGCCTACTGCGGCAACGCCCATGGCCGGGGCGGCATACGGGCGCGGCTCGCCCGCCACCTGCGCCCCGGCAAGCCGGCACGTTGGCATGTGGATCACCTGACCAACGCCGGATTGGTCGTGAGCGTAGGCGCCGAACCGGGGGGCCGGGAGTGCGACCTGTTCGCGCGCGTCCTCGCCACGGCCGGCGCTCGGGTCCCGGCGATCGGTTTCGGCAGCTCGGATTGCCGCCGGTGCCCGGCCCACCTTGCCTCCGTGGCGAGCGACTTCGACGCACGCGCGCTCGCCCCGGTCTCTCTATCGGCGGACACGGGAAGGCCCTAGGTAGGCGGCCGATGAGCGGCCCGGCGCATCGAGCGCTTGCCAACGGCCGATTCGATGCCTAGGTCACTAGCGCGGACCGAGAGGACCAGCGCCGGCGACCCAGCGAGGAAAACACGTGTCGGACCTCATCTACGATCAACCGCTCTACCGGCCCCCCTCCGAGGCCAACAGCCTGATCATCCAGGCCACGTTGGGGTGCAGTTTCAACAGGTGCACCTTCTGCTCCATGTACAAGACCAAGGAATTCGGGTCCCGGCCGCTCGCAGACGTCTTCGCGGACATAGAGCTCGCAGCCAAGACCCGGCCCCACGCGCACCGGGTGTTTCTCGCGGATGGCGACGCGCTGGTGCTGCCCGCCGACCATCTGGCCCGTATCCTCGACAAGCTCGCGGAGACCTTCCCCGACCTGGCGCGGGTGTCCCTGTACGCGCTGCCCGCCAACCTCTTGAAAAAGACGACCGACGAGCTGAGGGCGTTACGGCGGCGAAAGCTTTCGCTGCTGTACTACGGCATCGAGTCCGGCTCGCCCGATATCCTGAAACGCATCCGCAAGGGGGCGAGCCCGCAGGCCATGATCGAAGGATTGACCAAGGCCAAGGAGGCCGGCGTCAAGACCTCCTGCACGGTCATCCTCGGCTTGGGCGGCAAACACCGCTGGCGGGAGCATATCGACCGCACCGCGGACCTCTTGAACGCCGTGGCGCCGAAATACGTCTCGACTCTCCAGCTCATGCTGGACAGGACGACGGTAACGGATTTCTTGGAAAGGTTCGGCGAGCCCTTCGAGTTTCAGGATGACGAGGGGATTCTGAAGGAGCAGGAGCGGCTCGTCTCACGATTGAACCCGGCCTCCCCCATCATCTTCCGGTCCAACCACGCCTCCAATGCTCTCCCCCTGGCGGGCACCCTGCCCAAGGGCCGGGCCAAGCTTCTGTCGGCGATTCATGCGGCACAAGACGGGGACCTGGCTCTCCGGCCGACCTGGGCTAGATCCCTGTAAGGCGAGGCGTCGGCCCGCCATCGGCGCCGGCGCTCCAAAGCCGGCATAGGGGGACTCCGCAGACACCGCTCCCTCGAGGGCGTGTAGCGTACCGCCCTATGCGAGTGGACAGGCTGTCAATACCTGACGAATCCGCTAAGTTTTTCAACCCCGCTCGCGGTTGGGCGAAGCCGGGCGGCCGAAGCGGTGCAGTTCCGATCTGGCGGCGCAGGTCCGGCGCCTGCACCCCGGCATCAAGCTGGCGTGCATGACGGGCCATGCGGATAAAGCCGCCAACCCGTGCACGGTGCTCGACGAGGAGGTGCGGATCGTCAAGAAGCCCTTTAGTAAACCGGATCTCGTGCAGGCGGTGCGAGAGGCTCTAGACGCCCGGCCGAGCGAGGCCTGAGGGAGCCCCATCGGTTCCGGTTCAAGCGACGGCGGCACCGGTAGCTTTCGCCGGTCCATCCGCCGTGTGCCGTTGCTTCGGTGCCGAAGGTGATCCCCATCGCGACATCCGCTGCGCCGCGAGCCCCCGGATTGGCTAGAGCACTATCCGATAAGATGGGATCAATTTGATGGTGGCAAATCGGTTTTCCGGGCAGGCGCGGTGCGAAGCGCGATGCTGGTGCATCGGGCGAGCGCCGCAACGAACCCGGGGAGCCGATTTGCCCTACCGAAGGCCGGGTGCTTTTGCGCCGTGGCGTCGTTGCGCATCTTTGCCGATGACCCACATCGCCATGCGAAGTGCGTCTAGCCACGACGCAAATTCATCCCGGTCAAATAGTTCCACCTTGTCGGATAGTGCTCTAGCAGGGCGAAGACGACCCCGTCCACGCAATCGTGCGGTCACGGCCCACGGGATTTGTCCCCCTGTTCGGGCTCTTCCCAGAGAGCGGCCGTCACGCCAGCCCTGGACAGTCGCTTCTCGAAATCTCCCCGCCAGCCGGGCGACAATGCCTCGATGCGCAACGCCTTGCCGGCGTCCTCCAGGTTTTCCCGGTCGAAATGGAGCAAGTGGTTGATCTGGCGGACGGTCATGCGCTGGCCGTCCGTGCGCACGCGCTCGATGACATCGCCCGCGCCCACCTCGCCTTCTTCGAGCACGCGGAGGTAGAAGCCGATCTTGCCGCTCGCCAGGAATCGCTTGGGAAAATCCTTGAGGCCCATCCGTATGCCGAGCTTGTAGCAGGGAGCGCGCGGCTGCGTGACCTGCACCAGCGCGTCGGCGACGCGAAAGACGTCGCCGACGTGGATCTCGTCGTCCGCCATGCCCTCGACGGTGAAGTTTTCGCCGAACTGGCCGTAGCCGAAGTCATCCCGGCCCAGCTCGCGCCTCCAGTAGTCGTAATTCTCGATCGAGTAGACGTAGACCGCCTTGTCGACGCCACCGTGGGCGATGAGGTCGGCCTGCCCGTCGCCGTCGAGGTTGAGTGCGCGCAGCATGACTCTGCCCTCCACCGGTTCCTTGAAGATCCCGGTGCGCACCACCCGGCCCCCGTCCGTGATCTCCTTGGGGGGCGACACGTTCACCGATAAGAGCTTCATCATGTGATCCCCCCGAGATAGGACAAGCCGGCGGCGGGCCGATCTCGGATGCGGCCGGCCGGCATGGGCAACCGGCCGAATCGGGCTTGCCCGGCGGCACATGCACAAAGAGCGCCGCACGGGCGTGCGCCGAACATTTCACGACGAATCATCGCCGTTAAAGGAAAGCGTATCATTCGACCTGCGGTGAGGCGAGTCGACCCGGATTGAACGCGACCCTTGCGTGCCCCTTCTGTAATCGGGCATCCAGCAGTTCGATATCTCGGTTTAGAGAATGATCTCGGACCCGGACGTCTGCCGCGCCGCCAACCCGCTCATCAAGCGGCAGCGCGAGGACGCGCCCGTTCCTGCCGGAATGCCGGCCGGTTCGCAAGACCCGATGAAACCGGACACGGGAAAGGACGGTGCGGTTGCGGAAACGATGGGCCGCGGCCCATGGCCGTGCATCGGGCCCGGCCTTGCCGCGCTCTTTGGGCGATCCGGGGCTAACTGCCAGACGGTTGTTCTTGTTCCGTCTGTTCTTGTTCCGTCGTTTCCCCTTTGGCCTTCTTTGCCCTTTCCGCCTTCCTCTTGGCCCGCTCCTCGCGTTTCGCGGCTTTTGCCCGCTCGCGTTCCATACGCTCGAATCGGTAATTCGGTTTACGTGCCATGAAACTCCTTGCTCCCGTGGCGGCGCTTTCCGTCACCGCCACGGGAAACGGCGGTCAATTCGGATTCACGCGCCAGAGAGAAATGAGGCGCGATTCGAGGGCGCGCCTCACGGCCCTTTTACCCTTGGCGCGGACCGATCCGTCATCTGCGCACAGGTGACCTGGAGTCGCGCCGAGGGCGTGCGGTTTTCCCGCCTCCTCAGTCGAGGAGCTTGAGGTTCTCTGCGGAAGCCTTGCCGTTTCGGCCAGGCACAAGTTCGTACTCGACCTTTTGGCCTTCATGAAGGGTGCTCAGCCCGGCGCGCTCGACGACGGAGATGTGGACGAAGGCGTCCTTCGACCCATCCTCCGGGGTGATGAACCCATAGCCCTTCGCCGGGTTGAACCATTTCACTGTACCGGTAGCCATAATTACTCCTTTTGGAACTCGGTCTTGGCGCGCTGTCCATCATGGGGCAGCACGCCCACTTACAGGTACCACAGTGTCAGGGAGTAACCAGGCTAGACGGGATAACGGCTAACGAGGTACGCCGAGATAATGTGTAACCAATCCACGATATCTAGGCCGGACGCCGAATTTATACAAGAGATTTGTCCACACTCCGGGAATGATCCCCCTGAAGACGTGCCACGCAAAGGCAGGCGCGGATATGGGCTCGGGCTGGGGTTTTGGGAAGAATCGGCGTTCCCCGGGAAGGGGCAAGATCAGCCAGGAGAGCTCAGAAATCTCGGCCTTTCAGCATGGCCTTCGTTTGCCCGGGACCAAGCCGATATGGATGATGGGCTTATTGTGTCTGGCCCTCTGGCCGGCTGACAATGGCGAGGTGACTCACCGAGGTCCCGCGGAGGGCGGGGCTTTTTCTTATGTTTCGGGTGGAAGATGCCGCTGCCATTCATCGGCAACACGCTCGAATGCCTCCGCGGTCGCGATCGCAAGCGCAATCATCTCGGCCCCAACTGCACGTCGGCTTCATCGTCGGCCTGTTCAGCTTCGCGACGGTAGTCGTCGGTGTCTTGGCGTTGGTGCGCTGTCTCGATGCCTCGGTTAGCCATTTCGGACCCTCAGTAGGCTGTTTGCCTATCGCTATCGATGGTCCATGGAAGCATCAAGGGCCTAGCCGCTTCTGGCTAAGCCCTTGATTCAAATGGTCGGAGCGGCCGGATTTGAACCGGCGACCCCCACACCCCCAGTGTGATGCGCTACCTGGCTGCGCTACGCTCCGATCTGCCGGCGCCCTCGAACCGAAGGCGCGGACCCGCATAGTGCCGGGGGGGCGAAATATAGCGGGCGCGCGGCGTGGACGCAACGGCGCTTGGCCCCGGGATCCGCTAGTGCCCGCGCAGTTTGTCGCGAAGCTCCACGAGTTCCTGCAGCACCTCCTCGATCACGGCGCGGCTCGAAGGCGGAAGGCCGCCTGCCGGCGCCGCCGAGCCCGCCTCGCCCGGCGGTCGGCCCTTCTCGCCGCCGTCGCCCAGCGCCTTGGCGCCCCCTTCGCGCAGCAGCCGCTGCACTCCCTTGATGGTGTAGCCGTCGCGGTAGAGAAGCTCGCGAATACGGCGCAGGAGCCGGACGTCTTCGGGCCGGTAGTAGCGGCGGCCGCCGCCCCGCTTCAGCGGCCGCACTTGCGGAAACTTGGACTCCCAGAAGCGAAGGACGTGCTGGGGAACGTCCAAGTCGCCGGCAACTTCGCTGATGGTGCGAAAGGCCGATGGCGATTTCTTGGGCCGCTGCGACGTTTGCGGCTGGCTTTCCGGCATGATTACGACATGGCGCGGGTCTCGCCCCGGCCCTCCCCGGTGAGCGCCCGGTTGATGCGACCCTTCAGGACGTGCGAAGCGCGAAAGACCAAGACCCTCCGCGGCAGAATCGGCACTTCCTCGCCGGTCTTCGGGTTGCGGCCGATGCGCTCGCCCTTCTGGCGGACCGAGAAGCTCCCGAAGGACGAGATCTTCACCATCTCGCCGCGCGTGAGTGCGCTGGAGATCTCCTCGAGCACCAGCTCGACCAGATCCGCCGACTCGTTGCGCGACAGCCCGACTTCCTGATACACGGCCTCGCTGAGGTGTGCTCGGGTGACGGTGTTGGCTGGCATTCGGCCTCCCCCCGGCTCCTAACCCAAAAACCTAACCGCCGCGCCGAAGCCCGTCAATTGCGCAGGGGCGGCGCGCCTCGTTTCCATCGGGTCCCGGCAAGCACCCGACCCCCCGTGAGCGCGCCCGCCGTCACCATCGCAGCAGGCAGGACGCCCATGCCAGGCCGCCCCCGATGGCCTCGAGCATCACCAGGTTTCCCGGCTGCAGCCGCCCGTCCCGTTTCGCCTCCGCCAGGGCAAGCGGGATCGAGGCGGCCGAGGTATTGGCGTGACGCTGGATCGTCATGATGATCTTTTCCAGCGGCACACCCAGCTTGCGCGCCGTTCCGGTCATGATCCGCGCATTAGCCTGATGCGGGACCAGCCAGTCGATGTCGGCCACCGTCATCCCGTTGGCCTCGAGCGCCTCGCGGATGGACTCGGCCAGCTTGACGATGGCATGGCGGAACACCTCGCGGCCGTGCATCCTGAGTTTCCCCGCGGTCTGCGTGGACGACGGCCCCCCGTCGACATAGAGCAGATCGTGATGCCGCCCGTCGGAATGGAGATGCGTGGAAAGGATCCCTCGGTCCTGCGCGTTCCCGTTCCCTTCGCCGCGGCGCAGCACGAGTGCCCCGGCACCGTCGCCGAAAAGGACGCAGGTCGCGCGGTCCTCCCAGTCGAGGATCCGCGAGAAGGTCTCGGCGCCGATGACCAGGGCGGTCTCGGCCTGGCCCAGCCGGATGAAGTTATCGGCGACCGCGAGCCCAAAGAGGAAGCCGGCGCACACGGCCTGAACGTCGAAAGCGGCGCCCCGGTTTATTCCGAGCTCCGCCTGGACGCGAGTCGCGGTGGCGGGGAAAGTCTCGTCGGGTGTGCTGGTGGCGAGAATGACGATGTCGATGTCCCCCGGGTCCACGCCGCCGTCGGTGAGCGCGGTGCGGGCAGCGTGCAACGCCAGATCCGAGGTCATCTCGCCCTTTGCGGCGATGTGGCGCTGGCGAATGCCGGTGCGTTCCGCGATCCAGGCGTCGGAGGTGTCGAGGAGCGTCGCCAACTCGTCGTTGGTCATGACACGTTCCGGTAGGTACGCCCCAATGGCGATGATCTCTGAGCGCACCACCGTCACAGGGCGGCCGCCAGCGAATCGAACTGCTGTTCGGCCCCCAGGCGCCCGAATTCCGCTTTGATCTTGTCGTTGAAGCCGTTCTTGATCATGTCGACGGCGACCCCGATGGCGTTGGCGAAGCCGACGGGATCGGTGCCGCCGTGGCTCTTGACCGCGATCCCGTTGAGGCCGACGAAGGTCGCGCCGTTGTACCGGCGGGGATCCATGCGATTACGGAGTTTCGCGAGCGCCGGTCTGGCCAGAAGATAGCCGAGCTTGGCCATCGGCGAACTGCGGAACGTTTCGTGGAGGAAGACGGCGATCAGCTGCGCCGTGCCCTCGAGAGTCTTGAGGGCGACGTTGCCGGTGAAGCCGTCGGTTACGATCACGTCGACCGTGCCCTTGGCGATATCGTCGCCTTCGACGAAGCCGCGGAACTTGATCGGCAACTTGGTGTTGCGCAGCACCATGGCGGCGTCGCGCAGGGCATCGTGCCCTTTTAGCTCCTCCGCGCCGACGTTGAGGAGCCCGATCGTGGGCTGGGTCAGGCCGAGGACGGTGCGGGCAAAAACCTCACCCATCACCGCGAACTGAATGAGGTTGTTGGAATCGCACTCCACGTTGGCGCCGAGGTCGAGCATCACGCTTTCGCCTCGGAGCGTGGGGAAGAAGGTTGCGATGGCCGGGCGGTCGATCCCGGGCAGTGTCCTGAGCACGAACTTGGCGATCGCCATGAGAGCGCCGGTGTTGCCCGCGGAAACCACACCGTCCGCCTCGCCGTCGTGGACCGCATCGATGGCCAAGCGCATGCTGGTGTTGTGGCCGGTCCGCAGCGCCTGGGCAGGCTTCGCATCGGCGGTCACCACCTCGTCGGTATGGCGCACCGTCGTGACGGCGGCCAGGTCCGGCAGCTTGGCGAGGAGCGGGCGCAGCCGATCCTCGGCGCCGAACAACAGGAAATGGACGCCCGGAAAGCGCTGGCGCGCCAATTCGGCCCCTTCCACAACCATTGCTGGCGCGTGGTCGCCTCCCATGGCGTCCAGCGCGATGGTCGGGTGTTCGCTCAAACCTGCACCCTCGGCAGCACCGGATTGATCTGACTAGACGCCTTTGACTTCGACGACCTCGCGGTCACGGTAGTAGCCGCAGGCCGCGCATACGTGATGAGGAAGCTTCAACTCACCGCAATTCGGGCACTCGACATAGGTGGCCCGCGGCAAGGCGTGATGGGACCGGCGCATGTCGCGGCGGGACCTGGAAACCTTCTTCTTCGGTACTGCCATGTTTCGCCCTTCGCTTCATGCCCCCTTACGCGAACGCTTACTTAATCGAAATCCAGACCGTGGGCAACCCGCTTGCCCCGGTCATCGCCCCTTCGTCTTCTTCCTGAGCACCTCAAGCCCGGCAAAGGGCCTGGCACCTGGCGCCGGACCCGTGCCTTCGGGGCCGTAGCTGCCATCGAACGTGGCCCCCGACGCGCGTGGGTACGGATCGAGGGAGACCGCCAACTGCTGGGCGACCGCCTCGCCGACGTCGATGGTGTCCCCGACCAGGGGCTCGGGCACCTCGACCCCTTCCGGCAAGACCACCGTTTCCGCGCTTTCCGGCGCCTCCGTCTCGGGCACGTAGAGAACCGTGAACGTCTCTTCGATGCGCGAGGGGACGGGCTCGAGCGTGAGCACGCAGGCCTGAACGATGTCCGCCGAAAAGGCGCCGCTCACCCGGACGGCGCCGCCTTTCGCCCGCTCGAGCCGAAGGGAGGCCGTGAGGCTTTCGAGCGCAACGAGGCCGAACCGCTCGGCGAGCGCCGCGCGTTCGTCGGCCGTCGCCTCGATCTCATGCAACTCCTCCTCCACGTCAACGCGGTCGATATCGACGATCCGCGAGAATTCCGGCCGAATGACTTGAGAGGGTCTCATTTCGCCGCCGGCGCCACATATCCCGGCAAGCCGTGAGAGGGCGCCCAACCGGTTGAAGAGGCGCGCAAGTTAGGCTCGGCGAGGCACCGGGTCAACGGGTTTAAAGCCCTGCTGGAGCGCGACGCCCGGCGGCCCGTCCCTAAGGCGGAGCGGGCGGCGGGGCGAAGCGGGCCCGGCCGGCGAGAAGGTCGGCGAGTCTCTGCCGCGCCAAGGACTCCGCCTCGCGGCGCACGTAGGCGGCCATGGCTTGGGCCTGCGCGTCCGGCGTCGCAATGCCGGACCGGTCTCCGGCCTTCGCATCGCCGCCAGGCCGCGCGGGCCCTTCCGGCGGCAAGCGGCCGGCGCGCGCAAACACGTTTCGCTGCAGCGCTCCTGCAAGCTCGCCGTTCCCCGCCTGAAGCCCGGCGTCATAGGCGGCGATTCGGCCATAGAAGCCCTCCGCCAGCGCCCGGACCCGCCGCCCCACCGAGAGGTCGCCGGTGCCCATCTCACGCAGGGTTTGGTCCATGTCCGCAAACATCACGTCGAACAGGGCCTGGGCCAGCCTGGCCCCGTCCCCCTTCTCGCCCTTGAGCCGATAGAGCAGCAAAAACACGTGCAGCGCGATCATCTCGAATCGGCCCATGACGGTATCGGGGACGCCTTGGCGCTCGTAGAATTCGGGCCGACGCGCCTGTTCGACCGCCGCCCCGTATAGCTTATGAGCGCTGTCCGCGATCCGGGAACGGCCGAAAAGTGCTAGACGAGCCATGTCGGGTCGGTCGGCGCCGGGCCGACGGTGGTTGACAGATAACGGCCTTGGTGCGAACTCTTTGGCATTAGACGGTGGTTGACAGATAATGGCCTTGGTGCGAACTTTTTGGCATTAAAGGAAGCAACAGGGAGCTTGTAAATACCATGACCCAGCCGTCTGCGGACCCGACAGGCAGGCATGACCTAGGGGCTGTGCCGGAGCGGCCGCGCCGCTTGGCGGGCATGCCGTACTCCGTCGCCGGGCTCGCGGCGAGCCTGGTCGTGGCGGGCGCGCTCGGGGCGTGTTCGCCGATGATCCACACCGACGGGCAGATCCCGGACCCGGTGAAGCTCGCCTCCATCGAGCCGGGGGTTCAGACGCAAGACGAGGTGAAGAAGCTGCTGGGCACCCCCTCGACCGTCGGAACCTTCGATGCGAACACCTGGTACTACATCAGCAAGCGGACGACCACGACGGCGTTCTTGGAGCCGGACGTGCTCGAACAACGGGTGGTGGTGGTCAATTTCGACGACGCCGGCATCGTTCGCGGAGTGCGCATCTACGGGCTCGACCAGGCAAATAGCGTTGCGCCCGTGGACCGGGCCACCCCGACGAAGGGCAAGGAGCTCACCATCCTCGACCAAATGGTCGGAAACCTGAACCGGTACACCAAGCGATAGGTCGATCCGCGGCCCGCTTGGCCGTTGTCCGGGCTCACCTTCCTTAAGTTTCCCTGAGTTTGCGGCATCCGCCAGGAAGAACCAAGCCCCGGGGGCTCGGTTCCCTCCGAGGCTTCGCCGAACGCTGCTTGGGCCGGGCCTCAGCCGGCCACCACGGCCAGCAGCAGGAGGGCGACGATGTTGATGATCTTGATCATCGGGTTGATCGCGGGCCCGGCGGTGTCCTTGTACGGGTCGCCCACGGTGTCGCCGGTCACCGCGGCGTGGTGGGCGTCGGAGCCCTTGCCGCCATAGTGGCCGTCCTCGATGTATTTCTTGGCGTTGTCCCAGGCGCCGCCGCCCGATGTCATGGAGATGGCGACGAAGATGCCGGTGACGATGGTTCCCAACAGCATCGCGCCGAGCGCGGTGAACGCGGCAGCCTGGCCGGCAATGAACGAAATCGCCGCGTAGAGCACCACGGGCGCGAGCACCGGCATCAGCGACGGGACGATCATCTCCTTGATGGCCGCCTTGGTCAGCAGGCTCACGGCACGGCCGTATTCGGGCCGCGCCTTGCCCTCCATCAGGCCCGGGATCTCCTTGAATTGTCGCCGCACCTCGATCACGACCGAGCCGGCGGCGCGGCCCACCGCGCGCAAGGCGAGTGACCCGAACAGATAGGGGAGCAGGCCGCCGATGAAGAGCCCGACCACCACGAACGGGTCCTGGAGCCGGAAGACCACCTCGAGATCCGGGAAGTAACGGTCGAGGTCCTCGGTGTAGGCGCCGAACAGCACCAGTGCCGCGAGACCCGCCGATGCGATGGCGTAGCCCTTGGTCACCGCCTTGGTGGTGTTGCCGACGGCATCCAGCGCGTCGGTCGTCTTGCGCACGTCCTCGGGCAGGTTCGCCATCTGGGCGATGCCCCCGGCGTTGTCCGTGACCGGGCCGTATGCGTCCAAAGCCACGACCACCCCGGCAAGCGCGAGCATCGTGGTCGCCGCGATGCCGATCCCGAACAGGCCTCCTTGGGAATAGGCGATGATGATTCCGGCGCAGATGACGAGCACCGGCAGCGCCGTCGATTCCATCGACACCGCGAGTCCCTGGATGATGTTCGTGGCATGTCCCGTCTTGGAGGCAGTGGCCAGGGATTGCACCGGGCGGAACTCGGTTCCGGTGTAGTACTCGGTGATCCATATCATCAGTCCGGTGACGACGAGACCCACCAGCGCGCAATAGAAGAGGCGGTAGCCCTGGACGACTCGGTCCCCGATCTGGAGCTCGCTGGTCATCCCGACGAGTTGCTCGGTGACCCCGGCGATCAGCAGGGCCGAGATGACCGCCGTGGCGATGAAGCCCTTGTACAGGGCCCACATGATCCTACTGCTCCTGCCCAGCTTCACGAAGAAGGTGCCCACGATCGAGGCCAAGATGCACACCGCCCCGATGGTCAGGGGATACATCATCATCCGGCTCTCGATCTCTCCGGCGAAGAAGATCGCCGCCAACAGCATCGTGGCGACGATCGTCACGGCGTAGGTTTCGAACAGGTCCGCCGCCATCCCCGCGCAGTCGCCGACGTTGTCGCCGACGTTGTCGGCGATGACGGCCGCGTTGCGAGGATCGTCCTCGGGGATTCCGGCCTCGATCTTGCCAACCAGGTCGGCGCCGACGTCGGCTCCCTTGGTGAAGATGCCGCCGCCGAGACGCGCGAAGATCGAAATGAGCGAGGCGCCGAAGCTGAGCGCCACCAGGGCCTCGAGGATCGCGCGCACCTCGAGCCCCGCCGCCTGTAGGACCGCGTAGTAGACGGACACCCCCAGAAGGCCGAGCCCCACCACCAGCATGCCGGTGAAGGCGCCCGCCTTGAAGGCGAGTTCCAGCGCCGGTTTCACGCCGCCGGTGCGGGCCGCCTCCGCCGTCCGGACGTTGGCCCGGACCGAGATGTTCATGCCGATGTAACCGGTCGCGCCGGAAAGGATCGCGCCGATGAAGTATCCGATCCCCGCATAGACTCCGAGGAGGGCGCCGATGATCAGGCCGATGACCACGCCGACCATGGCGATCGCGGTGTATTGACGGTTGAGATAAGCCTGCGCGCCTTCCTGAATGGCTCCGGCGATTTCCTGCATCCGCTCGGTGCCGGCGCTGGCGGCCAGCACCGTTCGCCCCGTATAGATGCCGAAAAGGACCGCGATAAGTCCGCAAGCGATGACGAACAAACTTGTCATTATCATTTACTAGAACCTTGTTTCCAGAAGAGGCGTCCCCTGAGCGGCCTCCCATGCCGGAGCCTCGGCGGCGAACCTTGGGGGTTGCGGAAAGCCGGGGGATAAATGCCAGAATAAGACCGGCAAGGCAACAGACCGGACGGCCTCGCGTGGGCGTCGCGCCGCGGCAACCGGAGCCTCGCGCCCCGCGGTTTATGGTCGGCTGGTCTTTTCGTACGCCTCCTTGATCAGGATCTCGCGGACGACGCCGGCCCCAAGCACCCGTTCGCTCTCGGCGAGCAGGCGGCGTTTCAGAAGCTCCGGGGAGAAGGTGCGGCCGTCGCGCCGGGACCGCCCCACGGCCCCGTATAGACGCTTCAGGAATGCATCGCGCAGATAGGGCATCTTCTCCGCCACCTTGATCTCGGCGTCGGCGTCGGTGACCCCGAGCACGATCGAAAAGCCCACCTGCTTCACGATGCGGCCCTCGCGGATGACCGGCACGATGAAGGACTCCAAGGTGATGTAAAGGGGCGCCGACTCTGTCCCCGCAACCTTCTCACCGGCCAGAAAGAAATAGTACGCCGCGAAACCACCGCCGCCGACGGCGAGTATCGCAACGACAAGCAGCACGATCCGTTTCATCGGCGCTAACCCGTTCGTTCCCTGGTGCTCGGTCTTTTCTGCAGGCGCTCAACCGCCGCCGCCGACCTTACTCGCACGAGCGCAGGCAGGTCCATGGCCGCGTCTCCTCCTCAGAAGTGGCGGTATCCCAGTTGCTCGATCTCGATTTCGGCTCCCTTGGCATCGACCACGGCGACGCCGCGTCCCCCGGTAATATGGCCGACCGCGGTAAGCGGGAGGCCGAGCCCGCCGCCGAGGGCTGCAATTTCCTCATGGGCTTGGGGCGCCACTGTAAACAGCAACTCGTAATCGTCCCCCCCGCCGAGCAATGCCGGCACCAGCGCCGGATCGGCCTCGACGGCGCGCTTGCCTGCCTCCGACAAGGGCACCCGGGGCCACTCCAGCGTGGCGCCCACGCCCGACGCCGCGCAGATATGGGCGAGGTCTCCGACCAAGCCGTCGGAAACGTCGAGGGCGGCGTGGGCAATCCCGCGAAGCCCGAGCCCCAGCTTCAGCCGCGGGCGGGGCAAATGGTAGCGCTCGACAACTTGCTCCCGGAGCGCTCCTTGAAGCGAGTCCAACTCCCCGCGAAGCGCCTTGAGCCCCAGCACCGCGTCCCCGATCGTGCCCGAAACGAAGACCGTGTCGCCGGCTTGTGCGCCGGAGCGACGGAGCTCCTCGCCGTGCCCCACCTCGCCCAGCGCGGTAAGGCCGAGCGTGAGCGGGCCCGGGGTGGCCAACGTGTCGCCGCCGATCAGCGTCAGGCCGAACTCTTCCTGATCTGCCCGAAGCCCCCGGCAGAACGCCTCGAGCCACTCCGCCCTCCTCTCCCTCGGCAAGGCGACGGAGAGGAGGTAGGCAATCGGCGCCGCCCCCATCGCGGCGAGGTCGGAAAGGTTCACGCGCAATAGTTTGCGGGCGATCAGCTCCGGCGGGTCGTCTTCGAGGAAATGGATGCCAGCCACGATCGTATCGGTGGTGACCACCAGCCGCTGCCCGGGCTCTAGCTCCAGCAGCGCGGCGTCGTCGGCAAGGCCGAGAGCGCCGGGATGACCTTCGGCCAGCGGCCCGAAATACGCCGAGATGAACTCGAATTCACCCGCCTCGCGCCGTTTTGCCACTGGCCGCGGCCTCCAATTCGCCTGGTCTCAAGGAGCGCG
Organism: Alphaproteobacteria bacterium; assembly: GCA_036475545.1. Lineage (GTDB taxonomy): Bacteria > Pseudomonadota > Alphaproteobacteria > DATDPM01 > DATDPM01 > JAZGAE01. The sequence continues at coordinate 5,844 of JAZGAE010000075.1, read as the reverse complement.
CAAGGCGGTCGAGCACGCCATTCACGAAGGCTGGCTCCTTGCCCGCGAAAAAGGCATGCGCGACATCGACATACTCGTTGATCACCACCTGCACGGGCACGTCCGCGCGCGCCAGCAATTCATAGGTTCCCGCCCACAGAATGGCACGCAGAACCGTCTCGAGGCGATCGAGCGTCCACCCCTCGGCCAGCACCGCGGCGATCAACCGATCGAGCTCGTCGCGGCGCGACGCGGCCTCGCGCACGATGTCTGCGAACAGCTCCTGATCCGCCCCGGCCAGGGGAAACGCCGGGCCCTCGCCCTGGGCTCGATAGGAGAGGAATTCGGCGACGACGGACTCGGCCGCGGGACCGGCCAGCGCGATTTGGTAAAGGGCCTGCGTCGCGGCGAGACGCGCTGCGCTGCGCCGCCTGCCGCTTCCGGCAGCGGGCCTGGACGGTGCCTCTTTCCCGGCACTCATCGCGGGTAAAGCAGCATCTTGCGCTTCGCGTCGATCATGCCAAGACAAGTCCGCGCCGCCTCGCCGCCCTTGTTTCTCTGGTCCGCCGAGGCTCGGGCCCAAGCCTGCTCCTTGTTGTTCGCCGTCACGATGCCGAAGCCCAGCGCCAGGGTGTACTGGATCGCCAGATCTTGGAGCGCGCGGGCGCTCTGTTCACTAACGAGGTCGTAATGGCTGGTCTCGCCCCGAATCACGCAGCCCAGGGCGAGATACCCGTCAAACCGCCGCCTGAGCGTCGTGAAATCGAGCGAGCGGATGGCCATTTGGATGGCAGCCGGAATCTCGAAGACGCCCGGCACGGCGTGTCGCTCGTAAGTGGCCGCCTCCTCCTCCAGCACCTTCACGGCGCCGCGCACGAGCTCGTCTGCGATGTCCTCGTAGAACCGTGCCTCGACGATCATGATGTGGGGAGCTTCCGCCATTTACGCCTCCGGCACGGGGATGGCTCTTCGATCCACCACGCTCAAACCGTAGCCTTCGAGACCGACGATCGTGCGCTTGGTGTTGGAAAGCAGGATCATATCCCTCACGCCCAGATCGAGCAAAATCTGGGCGCCCACGCCATAGTCACGGAGGTCCGAGGACGGCGGCGCGGCGGCACCCTCCCGCCCCTTCAGGCGCTCCGACAAGCTTGTCGGACGGGGCTCGCGAATGAGCACCACAACTCCCCGCCCTTTCTCTCCGATGAGCCTCATGGCGGCGTGCAGTTCGCCGTGGTGGCGCCCGCCGAGGTCGCCGAGCACGTCATCGAGCACGTTGAACGCATGCACCCGCACCAGCACCGGCCCCGACTCCGTCAAGTCGCCCTTCACCAGGGCCACGTGCTCGACGTAGGCCGCCTTGTTGGCGTAGACGATCATCCGGAAGTGGCCGCCGTAGCGGCTTTCCAGGTTCGTCTCCAAGACCCGCTCGACGAAGCGTTCGTTCTGCAGCCGATAGCTGATCAGGTCGGCGATGGTGGCGATCTTGAGGCCATGGGTCTTGGCCAAGGCGGCAAGGTCCGGCAGCCGCGCCATGGTGCCGTCATCGTTCATGACCTCGCACAGCACGCCGGCAGGGTTCAATCCCGCCAGCCGCGTCAGGTCCACCGCGGCCTCGGTGTGACCGGCGCGCACGAGCACCCCGCCGTCCCGGGCCACCAGGGGAAAGACGTGGCCGGGGGATATGATGTCCTGCTTGCCTCGGGTGGGGTCGATCGCGACTGCGATGGTATGCGCCCTGTCGGAAGCCGAGATTCCGGTGGTCACGCCCTCGCCGGCCTCGATCGAAACCGTGAAGGCCGTTTGGTGCCGCGAAAGATTGTTCCGCGCCATCAGGGGGAGCCCGAGCTCCTCCACCCGCCCGCGGGTCAGCGCCAGGCAGATGAGTCCGCGGCCGTACTTGGCCATGAAGTTGACGGCGTCGGGCGTCGCCATCTGGGCCGCAACGATCAAGTCGCCCTCGTTCTCCCGGTCCTCGTCGTCGACCAGGACGATCATTTGCCCGTTGCGAAGATCGTCGAGGACATCCGCAATGGGCGAGAGCTGCTGAACTTCAGACACGGCCAATCCTTTGCGCGCGGGCCGGCCTTTGCGCGCGCCTTTGCGCGCGAGCCGGCGACGGGTCACGACTTGCGGGTCGAAACCCAAATGTCGCCCCGGCGCTCGTGAAATGAATGATTTTCAATATCTTACACTTCGCGCTTCGCATGAAATATCAAAATTTGGCGCGGCCGTCCGGTCCGCTCCCGCCCCGATGCGGGCCACCGGGAGCGGCGCATCGACCGGCGCGGCTAACCTCCCTCGCGGCGCGCGTGGATGCCGGCCGGCTCAGTCCATCCGGCCCGCCCGTCCGTCGCCGCCACGGCGCCGACGACTCGGGCCGTCGCGGGAGACCAACCGCCCCGGCGGTCCGGACCCCATTCTATTCGCCCGCGCGAACCTGCAACAGTCTGTCCACATAGCGCGCAAGCATGTCGACTTCCAGGTTCACCCGGTCGCCCGGCCGGACCGCGCCGAGAGTGGTCATGTCCTGAGTGTGGGGAATGATGTTGACCCCGAAGGTGGTGTCCGCCACCTCGTTCACGGTCAGCGACACCCCATCGAGCGCGGCGGAGCCCTTGGGCGCGATGAACTTGATGAGGGACTTGGGCACCTCGACAACGATACGGAGGCTGTCGCCCTCCCCGATACGCTCCGTGATCGTGGCCACGCCGTCGACGTGGCCGAACACGAAGTGCCCGCCCATTTCCTCGCCGAGGCTAAGCGCGCGTTCGAGGTTTACCGCGGTGCCGGGGCGCCAGTCCCCGAGGGTGGTGCGCGCGAGCGTCTCCGCCGAGACCTGCACCGCGAACCATCCGGGGCCCTTGTCGATCACGGTGAGGCACACGCCCGAGCACGCGATCGAGACGCCGATGGCAATCCCGTCGGTATCGTAGCCGGTGTCGAAGGCGAAGCGGGTGTCGCCGTCTTTCTCGACGGCGCGCACCGCGCCGAGGTCCGTGATGATCCCAGTGAACATGGCCCAACCTTACGGACGGCGGGCGTAGGTTTCCAGCAGGTCGTCGCCTGCATACGAGACCCTGATCCGGGTGAACGTCGGCGTCTGGGCGAGTTCGTCGATGCCGAAGGGCGCGGTCGCGGGGATGCCGTCGCCGCCGATCAGCCGCGGCGCGCGGAACCAGACGATCCTGTCCACCAGCTCATACTGCAGCAACGCGCCGACGAGCTGGCTGCCGCCTTCGACCAGCACGCGCGTCACACCGCGTTCCTTGAGCTCGCCGAGGACTTTGCGGATATCCAGATTTCCGGCCGCGTCCTCGCCGACCTCGATGACCTTGACGCCGCATTCTTGGAACGCGTGGCGGCGCCGGGCGTCACCATCGGCGAGCGTCACGAGCCAGGTGGGAACGTCCCTTGCGGTGACCACCAGCCGGCTGGTGAGCGGCAGGCGGAGCCGCCCGTCGATGACGACGCGCAGCGGCGAACGCAACATCAGCCCGGGCAGGCGGCAGGTGAGCAAGGGATCGTCGGCCAGCGCCGTGCCGATCCCCACCGTCACGGCGTCGTGGCTGGCGCGCAGACAGTGGGCCATGTCCCGCGCCACCTCGCCCGTGATCCACCGGCTCTCCCCGCGGTGGGTGGCTATCCGGCCGTCGAGGGTGCTCGCCACCTTCCAGGTGACCAGCGGCCGGTCCTCGCGGACACAGGTGAAGAAACCGGCGTTGACCTCGGCGGCCTCCACCGCCAGGACACTGGCGGCGACGTCGATTCCGGCTTTCTCGAGCGCCGCGACGCCGCGGCCCGAAACCCGAGGGTCCGGGTCTTCGATGGCGATCACGGCGCGGGCGATGCCGGCCTCGATCAGGGCGTCGGTGCAGGGCGGCGTCGCTCCGTGGTGAACGCAGGGCTCGAGCGAGATGTAGGCGGTGGCCCCACGGGCGGCATCGCCGGCCCGCCTAAGCGCCTCGACCTCGGCATGGGGCCTACCCGAGGGCTGGGTCCAGCCGCGCCCGACCACGCGGCCGGCGTTGCCCTGCCGCGGCTGGACGATGACGCAGCCGACCGCAGGATTGGGCCACACGGTGCCGAGACCGCGCCTGGCCAAGGCCAGCGCCGCTGCCATGTGGCGGACATCGCCGGCGTCAGTCGTGGTCGGCACTCAGCTGGGCCACGAAGTCCTCGAAATCCTTGGCCTCGCGGAAGTTTCGATACACCGAGGCGAAGCGGACGAAGGCCACCTGATCGATCTGGGCGAGGGCGTCCATGACCAGCTCGCCGATCCGCTCCGAGGGGATCTCGCTCTCGCCGGAGCTCTCGAGCCTCCGCTGAATGCCGTTGGCCACCCGCTCGATCTGTTCCGGCTCGACCGGGCGCTTGCGCACGGCGAGGTTGATGGAACGGATGAGCTTGTCGCGATCGAACGAGACACGCCGGCCGCTTCGCTTGATAACCGTGAGCTCGCGCAACTGCACGCGCTCGAAGGTGGTGAACCGTGAACCGCAGCCGGTGCACAGGCGCCGGCGCCGGATGGCGGCGCTGTCTTCGGTCGGACGCGAATCCTTAACCTGGGTTTCCTCGTGACCGCAGAATGGGCAACGCATTCCCCCTCCCCTCGCCTAGTTGGTCTACTTCCCTCACCCGGCCGGTCTATCTGACGTCCGGGTAGATCGGGAAGCCGCCGCACAGATCGACGGCCTTCGCGCGGGCCGCGTTCTCCGCGGCGCTGTTGTCCTCCGGATTGGCCGCAAGCCCGTCCAGGACGTCCCCGATAAGCTCGCCCACCAGCTTCCACTCCTCGGTCATGAAGCCGCGCGTGGTGCAGGCAGGCGTCCCCAGGCGGACGCCGGACGTAATCGTGGGTTTCTCGGGATCGAACGGAACGCCGTTCTTGTTGCAGGTGATGTGGGCCCGCTCGAGGCTGGCTTCGGCGGCCTTGCCGGTCAGGTGCTTGGGCCTGAGGTCGACCAGCATCAGATGGGTGTCGGTTCCACCCGAGACGATGTCGAGTCCGCGGTCGATCATCACCTTGGCGAGCGTCCGCGCGTTGTCGACCACCGCCTGACAATACCCCTTGAACTCGGGCTGCAGGTCCTCGCCGAAGGCCACCGCCTTGGCGGCGATGACGTGCATGAGAGGGCCCCCCTGCAGGCCGGGGAAGATGGCCGAGTTGATCTTCTTCCCGAGTTCCTCGTCGTTGGACAGGATCATGCCGCCGCGGGGGCCCCGCAAGGTCTTGTGGGTCGTGGTGGTGACGACATCGGCGTGGGGCAGCGGGCTCGGATGCACGCCGGCGGCGACGAGCCCGGCGAAATGGGCCATGTCCACCATGAGATAGGCGCCCACCGAATCGGCGATCGCCCGGAAACGGGCGAAGTCAATGATCCGCGGATAGGCGGAGCCGCCGGCGATGATGAGCCTCGGCTTGTGCTCGTCCGCCAGCCTTTCGACCTCGTCGATATCGATCAGATGGTCGTCGCGGCGCACACCGTACTGGACGGCCTTGAACCACTTGCCGGAAAGATTGGGCGGCGCGCCATGGGTGAGGTGGCCGCCGGCGGCCAGCGACATTCCCATGATCGTGTCGCCCGGCTGGAGCAACGCCAGCATCACCGCCTGGTTCGCCTGGGACCCCGAGTGGGGCTGGACGTTGACGTAGGCGCAGTCGAACAGCTTCTTCGCCCGTTCCCTCGCCAGTTCCTCGACGACGTCGACATACTCGCAGCCACCATAGTAGCGGCGGCCCGGGTAACCTTCGGCGTATTTGTTGGTCATGATCTGTCCCATGGCGTCGAGGACCGCCTGGGACACGACGTTCTCCGACGCGATCAGTTCGATCTGATCCCGCTGGCGGCCGAGTTCGTCGCA
>JAZGAE010000074.1:0-2572 GCA_036475545.1 Alphaproteobacteria bacterium | reverse complement strand
CCGCCGCGTTGACCAGGATATCGATGCGCCCGTCGAAGAACGCCTTGGCGCGGCCGACCATGTCGGCGACCTGTGCCTCGTCGGTCACGTCCGCCGGCGCCACTTCGGCGCGCCGGCCCATGGCGCGCACCTTTTCGGCCATTTCCTCGAGCGGCCCGCGGGTGCGCGCGGTGAGCACCAGGTCGGCACCCTGGCGCGCGAGGTTTTCGGTGATGACACCCCCCATCCCCTGAGCGGCCCCGGTGATGATCACTTTCTTATTTTCCAGTCTCATGGCTATTCCTCGAATGAATGATCCGCTACGCGTCCGCGGTGCCGAAGCCGCCGCCGCCGCTGGTTTCCATGATCACGCGGTCACCCTGTTCCAGCCGGACATGGGTCTTTCCCGCGAGGTGTATCGTCTCGCCCGAGGCGCGTTGGAGGGTGATGCGAAAGCCTTCGCCGCAGGCACCGCCTTGCAATCCGAACGGTGGAATCGTGCAGCGTTCGACCATGGTCGTTAGCCACATCTCGGGTGCCATGACACGGTAGACGCGCACCTGGCCGTCGCCGCCGCGATGGCGCCCCTTTCCCCCCGACCCGCGGCGGAGCGCCTGGCGTTCGATCAGGATCGGATAATTGGCCTCGATCACCTCGGCGGGCGTGTTCATGACATTGGACATGTGTGGCCGCACCACCGGCATGCCGTCGCGATCGTGACGCGCCCCTTCTCCGCCGCCGTGGACCTCGTAGAGCGTGGTCCAGCGGTCATTGCGGGGATCGCGGCCGCTGAACAGCAGCAACCCCGACGTAGTCGAGCCGCCGGCCGTCAGGCGCTCCGCGATGGCGGGCTCCATGGCCCGGAAGATCGCATCGACGATTCGCTGCGAGGTCTCGTGGTTGCCGCCGACCACGGGGGCCTCCGGCGGCGGGTCCAACAGCGAGCCCGGGCGGGTGATGATCTCGAGCGGGCGGGCGCAGCCGGCATTGGGCTGGATGTCGGGGCCGGCGATCGCCTTTACCGCGTAGAACACGCTGGCGGCGGCCGTGAATCGTGTCGCGTTCAGCGGGCCCTTGGCCGCGTCGTCGGTTTCGGAGAAGTCGAAGGTCGCCTCCCCGTCTCCGATCTCGATGCGGACCCGCACAGCGATCGGTTCGCCGCCCGCGCCGTCGTCGTCCAGCCAGTCCTCGCCCTCGTAGGTTCCTTGCGGCAGCGTGCGCAAGGCCGTCCGCATCTCGGCCTCGGATTGGTCGTGGAGGTCGGCGATCGCGGTTTCCATGACCGCGGCGCCGTAACGCGCGAAGACCTCTGCCAGCCGCTCATCGGCCGAACGGGTCGAGGCCATCTGGGCCAGGATATCGCCCTCGCGCTCCTCGCTGCCGCGGACGTTGGCGAGGACCAAATCCAGCTTCTCGCGATCGGGGCCGTCGGCGGTGAACAGGCGCAGGGGCGGAATTCGCAACCCTTCCTGCCAGGTATCGCGGGCATCGGGGACGTAGCTGCCGGGCCGCGCGCCACCGATGTCGGCCCAATGCGCGAGGCTGACGGCGAAGGCCCGCAATCCTCCTTCGGCAAAGACCGGGCGGATCGCCTTGACGTCGGGAAGATGGTTGCCGCCGATCTCCGGAAGATTGAGGAACCAGACGTCGCCGGGCGAAAGACGCTCGGCCGGAACTCGTTTCAGGAACTCCTGAACCGTCGATCCCATGATGCCCAGGTGGGCCGGGATGTCGCGGCCCTGCGCGATCAAGTCGCCCTTGGCGTCCGTTAATGCCGACGACAGATCGCCGGCCTCGCGCAGCAGTGGCGAGCGCGCCGCGCGCATCACGACGAGCGACATCTCCTCGGCGATCGCCGTGAGGACGTTGCGGATGACTTCGATGGTGAAGGGGTCGACCCGGACGCTCATGGCCCGTGCCCCGTGACGATGTGGATATGGCCCGCGCTATCGGCCCGGGCGGTGGCGCCTGGCGGCACGACGATGGTCGAGCATTCGTCCTCAATGATCGCCGGTCCTGGCAAGCTCCAGTCGGCCGGGAGGGCGCCCCGCGCATGACGCGGCGTGGGCGTCGGGCCTGCCTTGTCGAACCAGCAGTCGGCGGTGGTGATGGGCGTCGTCGAGACGGTCTCCTCGACCGCCATCAGGGCCGTGATGTCGTTCTTCGCCGGCGCCGATAGGGTCAGGCGCAGGGTATCGAGTTCCCAGGGCTCGTCGGTCGCGAAGCCGTAGAGGCGTTGGTGTATGGCCTTGAACTCGGCGCCGAGAACGGCGGGATCCAACGGCGGCGTGAAGGGTACCTCGACGGTATCGCTCTGGCCGGCATAGCGGATCAGGGCGATATTCCGGGCCACCAGCGAATCCCGGGCATGACCGGCGGCCGTCAATGGCGCCGCAAGCCGGTCGTGCATGTTCCGGCGAATTGTCTCGATCCTGTCCGCTTGCCACCCCGTGCTGGTCATGTGGGCGGCGCGCTGCTCGGCATAGCTGAGCTCGGCCGTGAGGCAGCCCAGGGCCGAGAACACAGAGGAGAACTTCGGCACCACGACTCGGGCGATTCCGAATTCGCGCGCGAGGGCGACGGCGTGCATGGG
>JAZGAE010000073.1:0-7118 GCA_036475545.1 Alphaproteobacteria bacterium | reverse complement strand
GATGCACAAGAACTGGGGCCTGGACAAGCTGGCGAGCCAGGTGCGCGAGGAATCCGTCGACGAGATGAAGCACGCCGAGGATCTGATCGATCGCGTTCTCTTCCTCGAGGGGCTGCCCAACCTCCAGAAGCCGCACAAGCTGATGATTGGCGAAACCGTGCCGGAGACGCTCGAGTGCGACCTGTCGCTGGAACGAAGGGCGATCGCGGATTTGCGCGCGGCCATCGCCCATTGCGAAAAGGTTAAGGATTTCATCTCCCGCGATCTCCTCCAGAACATCCTGGAGGCCGAGGAGGATCACGTCGACTGGCTCGAGACCCAGCTCGAGCTCATTTCCAAGATCGGTCTCGAAAATTACCTGCAGTCGCAGATGTGAGGCCCCTCGGCCCCTCAGGCACGTGACCGGCGGTCCGCTCCGCGGGGGCGCTCTCGGACCCTCTAGAGCATAATCCGGTCAGGTTGAACTGGCTGCGCCGGGAGAATTTTGTGCCGCGGGCAGGAGCGGGGCGAAGCACGTAGCGGTGCCTACGCGCGAGCTCCGCGACGAACCCGTGGCCGCAAAAGACCCCGGCCCTTCGCGCCGCGCCTGGCGGATCGCCTCGCCACGGCGCAACGCAGCCGATTCCACCTGATCGGATTATGCTCTAGGTCCCCGCCCCCGCCCGGACGGCGAGCTTCGCGAACAGCGGCCCAAGGGGTCGCGGCTCAGGGGTCGCGGCTCAGGCCCCGCTCGGCCAGCGCCGCGAGATAGGCCTGCCATTTCTCGTCGTGCTTGTCGCCGAGCTCGTAGAGGTAGTTCCAGGTGTAGATGCCGGTGTCGTGGAGGTCGTCGAACTTGATGCGGAGGGCGTAGTTGCCCACCGCCTCGACCTCGAGGATGCCGATGTGGCGCCGCCCGCCGATGATCTTGTGCTCGCCGGGGGCGTGGCCCCTCAGCTCCGCCGACGGGCTCTCGACCCTCAAGTATTCCGCCGGGTAGCGGAACGAGCGGCCGTCGTCGAAGTCGATCTCGAGGGCCTTCTCCGCTTGCTTGAGACGAACCTCGCTCGGCCAGTGACGGGTCCCGAGCGCGGGCTCGTCTCCGCTCATGCGCCGCGCCGCCCGCCCGGCTCGTCGTCCAGCCGGCGGGCCTCGTCCACCAGCATGATGGGGATGCCGTCGCGGATCGGGTAGGCGAGACCGGCCTTGTCGCTCACCAGCTCCTGGGCCTCGGCGTCGTAGCGCAGCGGTCCCTTGGTCAGCGGACACACGAGGATCTCAAGAAGCTTGGGGTCGATGCTGGCGCGCTGGTTTGCCATGGGTCTTGGCCCTCCCTCACTGTCGCGGCAGGTCGTCGTGGACTCCCTCATGTAGGGCCATTTCCATGAGCGCCGCAAGGTGCCGGGCGCGGTCGGCGAGATCGCGGCATTCCAGCAGCGCCTGCTTCTCGCTCGGCCGGAACGGGCAGTACATGGCGAGCCAGGTGACGAACTCTTTGTCCGGGAGGTCGACGATCGCGTCCCAGTCGGCCTCGAGCTGCCGGCTCTCGAGAAACGCGCGCAGCGACGCGGCCAGGGAGTCGCGCGCGATCGGGCCGCCGTCGTCGTCGACGAGGTCGCCCGCGAAACGGTCCCAGCGGACCGCGGCCCGGCGGTAGCGGCGCGAACGGGGCTGTTCGCTCACGATCTCGAAGCGGGCGAGCCCGGTGAGCGAGATCTCGTAGCGTCCGTCGTCGGTTTCCTCGAACGCCGTCACTCGCCCGGCGCAGCCCGCGGGATAGACATCGGGGGCCTCCGTGCGCGACTCCGCGTCCGGCTCGAAGGGCTGGACCATGCCGATGATGCGCTCTGCGGCCAGCGCGTCGGCGGTCATCTCCAGATAGCGCGGCTCGAAGATGTTGAGGGGCAGCCGGCCGCGCGGCAACAGAAGCACGCCCGAGAGCGGAAAGATCGGAATGATCTCCGGCAGCTCGTCGAACGTGGGGGTAAACGGGCGGCGGGTCATGCGAACAACACCGACGACAGCTGGCGGCGTCCCGACACCGTGAGGGGGTGGCTGCCGCCGAGCGCCTCGAACAGCTTGAGAAGTTGCTTGCGGGCCGCCTGGTCGTTCCACTCCTTGTCGCGGCGCACCAGCTCGATGAGCTGGTCGATGGCGGCCTCGGGCTCACCGGTGCCGTAGAGGGCCGTGGCAAGGTCGTAACGGGCCTCGTGGTCGTTGGGGTCCTGGGCCAGCCGCGCCTCGAGCTCGGCGACCGCCCCCGGCTCGCAGCCTTGTTCGGCGAGCTCGAGGGCGGAGCGCGCCCCTACGATCTCGGGCGCCTCGCGCAGGTCCTCGGGCAGCTCGTCCAAGAGCCGCCGCGCCTGGGCCGCATCGCCCGAGGCCAGGCGGCAGCGCACCAAACCGGCAAGCGCCGCCAGATTGGCCTTATCGAGCCCGAGAACCTGGCCGTAGAGCGCGCCGGCTCCCGCGGCGTCGCCCTCGGCCAAGGCCGCGTCCGCTCGCCGCACCGCCTCCGCCACCGCGTCGCCGGGGGCCATGCCGCCGGCCATCTGCACGAGCCTGTCGACGAAAGCGTTGACCTGGGAGTCGGGCAGCGCGCCCACGAAGCCGTCCACCGGGCGGCCCTGGTAAAAGGCGAAGACCGCGGGAATGGACTGAATGCGGAGCTCCTGGGCGAGCTCCGGATTGTCGTCCATATTGATCTTCACCAGCCGCACGGCCCCCCGCGTCGCCGCCACCGCCCGCTCCAAGGCGGGACCGAGCTGCTTGCACGGCCCGCACCAGGGCGCCCAGAAGTCGACGATGACCGGCGTCTCGGCCGAGGCCTCGATGACATCCGTGCCGAAACTCGCCGTGGTGGCCTCCTTGGCCACCTCGGCTGCGGGCTCGGGCTGCGGCGACGGAATGATCGTTTCCATGAAATGCTCTAACCGGACGAAGACACGGGCTTCCCGTGCGGAAGCCCTATAAATGGCTTGGCTGGCCGAGCCTGGCAACCCCGCTGCGGCGTGTCCTTCGGGGCGCAGGCCGGTACGGGCTTGGCCGCAGCTTGCACGCGAGCGCGAACGTTCGGCCGGACCGGCTGCCCCCGGGCAGGCGTTTCGGGCGCTTGCAAACGGGCCGGCTTGCCCTATTATCAGGGCCGCGCGGCCGAGGCTGCCGCGCCAGATCTGCGGGAGTAGCTCAGGGGTAGAGCATCACGTTGCCAACGTGAGGGTCACGGGTTCAAATCCCGTCTCCCGCTCCAATTTTTCCAGAAGACGCCGCGAGGAGCCGCTCTGCTGGAGCGGCTTTTCCGCTGCTTGGCCGGCGTCCGCCCCGAGGGGCGCGGTCCTCAGAATTCCAGGACCGAGCTGTAGACCAGGACGCCGACGGCCGCGGACAGGAACAGGACTGTCGCCACGATCGTGAAGAAGGCGATGTTGGCCGCGGTGCGGATGGGGTGCACCCGGCGCTCGGCCATCCGGCGGCTCGGGCTGCGGCGCTCGCGGCCCGTGACCACCGACAGGAACAGCGGCCAGAACGGGAGCGGGATGGTAAACCGGACGTTGGCGGGATGATTGGGTCCCCAGGCGCGGTCGGCCGCCGCCGCCGCCCGGATCGCGGCTGCCTGCTCCGAGGTGAGCGAGTCTGCGACAGGCTGCGGGAGCTTGGCCAACAGCCGATCGCCGACCTCCTCCGCCGCGCCGCCGGCCATCGCGAGTTCGCTTCTCATCGGGTCCGCTCCTTTCCCTCCGGGAGAACGAAGGAGGTTGAGGTTATCGCCGAAAGACATTAACGAGCGGTTTACCAAACAAGCCGCATATGGGAGCAGGTCCGTCGCCGAGGGTGCGCGGGTGGCAGCGCTTCCTTGCCATCGTGGCGCGATGCTGTAACCTCCGAGACCGGTGGGGGCGGACCTTTCCGGTGGATGGGCAGGGCGGTTCATGCCGCAAAGGGCCGAGCGACTCAGACACGACATCATCGACTCCGTCGCGGCCATGGTCGGCGACAAGCTCGCCTCCCGCGAGGCGGCGGCGGCGGCGGAGTTCGTGCAGGCCTATTACGCCAACGTGGCGGCCGAAGACCTGCGCGACCGAACCCCGGACAGCCTCTACGGCGCGGCGCTGGCGCTGTGGGGCTTTGGCGAAAAGCGCGTTCCCGGCAAGGCCAAGATCCGCATCTACAACCCGCGCCTCGAGAATTACGGCTGGAAGTCCAGCCACACCGTCGTCGAGATCGTCAACGACGACATGCCCTTCCTGGTGGACTCGGTGACCGCCGAGCTGAACCGGCGCGACATCACCGTTCACCTGGTGATCCATCCGATCGTGCGGCTGCGCCGCGACGAGGAGGGAGCGCGCCTCGCCGTTCTCGCCGAGGGGGAGCCCGGCGAGCCCGCGCCCGAGGGGGCCATCCTCGAGTCCTTCATGCATGTGGAGGTGAGCGAGCAGCCGGAGGCGGCCCACGACGACATCCGCGCCGGCTTGGCGAATGTGCTGGACGACGTCCGGGCGGCGGTCGAGGACTGGCGCCCGATGTGCGCCAAGATCGACGAGATCGCCGCCGAGATCGACGCCCTGGGGCCGCACCTGGACGCCGACGAGGTCGCGGAAGTGAAGGCGTTTCTCGAGTGGATCCGGGACGACCACTTCACCTTCACAGGCATGCGCAGCTATGACCTGGTGCGCGAACAGGGCAACGACTACCACCGGCCGATCCCGGGTTCGGGCCTAGGGATATTGCGCCGGGTCTCGCCGGACTCGGCGGCGCGCCACGCCACCCCGCTCGCCCCTGCGATCTCCGAGTTCGCCCGGCGCAAGGAAATGGTGATCATCGCCAAGGCGACCACGCGGTCGACCGTGCACCGGGCGGTGCCGCTCGATTTCATCGGACTCCGGCGGTTCGGGCCCGACGGCGAGGTCGTCGGCGAGCACCGCATCCTCGGCCTCTTCACCTCGATGGCCTACAACCAGAGCCCGCGCTACATCCCGGTGATGCGGCGGAAGGTGACGCGGACCATCGCCCGCGCCGGCTTCTCCCCCACCAGCCACGACGGCAAGGCGCTCCTGCACATCCTCGAGACCTTCCCGCGCGACGAGCTGTTCCAGGCTTCCGAGGACGAACTGTTCGAGACCAGCCTCGGCATCCTGCAGCTGCAGGAGCGCCAGCGCATCGCGCTGTTCGTGCGGCGCGACCCCTTCGAGAGATACGTTACCTGCCTCGTGTTCGTGCCCCGCGACCGCTACGACACCGGGCTGCGCCGGCGTTTCCAGGGCATCCTCGAGAGCGCCTTCGACGGCACCGCGTCGGCCTTCTACACCCAGCTGAGCGACGACCCGCTGGCGCGCATTCATTTCATCGTCACCACCACGCCGGGGGCGATCCCCGACGTCGCGATCGGGGACGTGGAGAGCAGCCTCATCGAGGCCAGCCGGTCGTGGCGCGACCGGCTCGAGGAGGTCCTGGTCCAGGAGAAAGGGGAGGGACGCGGGCTCACGCTGCTGCGCCGCTATGGCGACGCCTTCCCGCCAGGCTATCGCGATCGCTTCAACGCCGAGGCCGCGATCTTCGACATCGACGAGACGGACAAGGTCTACGAGACCGGCGAGCTCGGCATCAACCTCTACCGCCTGCGCGAGTCCCCGCCGGGCGAAGTGCGGCTCAAGATCTATCACGCGCACGCGCCCGTGGCGCTTTCCGACATGCTCCCGATGCTGGAGAACATGGGCTTCAAGGTGATCAGCGAGCTGCCCTTCTCGGTGACCCCCGAGGGGCGCGAGGCGCCCGTGTGGATCCACGAGTTGTGCATGCAAACCGCCGACGGCGCCGAGATCGACGTCGCCGGGGTGAAACGGAATCTCGAGGACTGTCTGGCGCGGGCCTGGAGCGGCGAGGTCGAGGACGATCTCTTCAATGCGCTGGTGGCGGCGGCGGGGCTCACCTGGCGCGAGGTGGTCGTCATCCGGGCCTGCTGCAAGTTCCTGCGCCAGGCGGCGATTCCGTTCAGCGAGGCCTACATGCAGCGGACGCTGCTCAACAACCCGGAGCTCGCGTGCCGCATTGTCGAGCTTTTCAACACGCGCTTCGACCCGAAGCGAGGCAAGCGGGCCGAGGGCCGCAACGAAGACCTCAAGGTCGCGATCGAGGAGGCCTTGGACCAGGTGGCCAACCTCGACGAGGACAGGATCTTGAGGCGCTTCTTCAATCTCGTGCTGGCGACGCTCAGGACGAACTACTTCCAGAGAAGCGAGTCCGGCGGCCCCAAACCCTACCTCTCGTTCAAATTCGACAGCCGCGCGATCGACGAGCTGCCGTTGCCCAAGCCGATGTACGAGATCTTCGTCTACGGCCCGCGCCTCGAGGCCGTGCACCTGAGGGGCGGAAAGGTGGCGCGGGGCGGTGTGCGCTGGTCGGACCGGCGCGAGGACTTCCGCACCGAGATCCTGGGGCTGATGAAGGCGCAGACGGTGAAGAACACCGTGATCGTGCCGGTCGGCTCCAAGGGCGGCTTCGTGGTGAAGCGGCCGCCCGCGCCGGAGCTCGGCCGCGAGGCGCTGATGGACGAGGTGGTCGCCTGTTACAAGATGATGATGAGGGGCATGCTCGACCTCACCGACAACCTGGAGGGCGACACGGTGGTGCCGCCGCCCGACGTGGTCCGTTTCGACGACGACGATCCCTATCTCGTCGTGGCCGCCGACAAGGGCACCGCCACCTTCTCCGACATCGCCAACGCCATCGCCGAGGAGTATGGGTTCTGGCTCGATGACGCCTTCGCCTCGGGGGGCTCGGTCGGCTACGACCACAAGAAGATGGGGATCACGGCGCGGGGCGCCTGGGAGTCCGTCAAGCGGCACTTCTGCGAGCTTGGTCTGGACACCCAGTCGCAGGACTTCACCGTGGTCGGCATCGGCGACATGTCGGGCGACGTCTTCGGAAACGGGATGCTCCTGTCCCCTCACATAAAGCTCGTCGGCGCCTTCAACCACCTGCACGTTTTCATCGATCCCGATCCCGATCCGAACAAGAGCCTTGCCGAACGCAAGCGGCTGTTCGAGCTGCCCCGCTCGTCATGGGCCGACTACAAGGCGGAGCTCATCTCGCAAGGCGGCGGCGTGTTCGAGCGCAGCGCCAAGGCGATCAAGCTCACGCCC
>JAZGAE010000072.1:0-2725 GCA_036475545.1 Alphaproteobacteria bacterium | reverse complement strand
CGAGGTCGACGAGGGCGACGCGCAGTTCCTGTTCGTGGGCCATCAGCCAGGCGCAGTTCATGGCCAGCGTGCTCGCCCCGGCCCCCCCGCGGCTGCCGACAAACACCACGATCCGGCCGAGCTTCTGTTCGCCGGCCGAGGGGCCAGGCGCGCCGCCCGCCTCGCGGACCGCCTTTTCGATGGTCTCGTCAAGGGTTTCCCAGGTTACGGGCTTGACGAGATAGTCGGCGGCGCCGGCCCGGCCCAGGTCACGCAGCAGCTCGATGTCGTTGACGGTCCCGAGCGCGATGATGACGGTCTCCGGCGCGCAAGCATCCCGCAGCATCTGCACCGCGGTGACGGGGTCGGGGTTTTCGCTGAGATCGACGACCAGCCGGCGCGGGGAAGGGGCGGTGACCATGAGCTGGATGGCCGCCGTGATGCCGCCGTCCAGCGCCGTCGCGGCTGGCCAGGCGTGTTTCTCGGCGATTGCGGCGAGCATTTCACGCGTGGCGTCGTCGGCGGCGAACCCCATGAACTCGTCGTGTTGGCGAGTTTCCAGGAACCGGTTCATCAATGCGGCGGCGCTGCTCATCGTCACGTCCACTCCCTCAACAATCCGATCCCATCGCCGACTCGGCGCGGCCCGATTCCCCGCGCGCGGGATGCTGGAAAGCGGGCGACCGTCGTTTCAAGGTGGGGCGCCATGTCACTCGTACTCCAAGACTTCCTGAGGCTGAGTCTTCAGCCCGCGCACGACGTTGACGACGGGGCCCTTGGACTGAGACCGCGTCGGGCGGACGGCGGGCGCGAGAAGGACGCTCACGTCGGTGTCCCGCGTGAAGGTGCGTCCGCCGCCCTCGGCCAACCGGGCGCCTGCTGCGCCCTCGGCCTCGTCGTCGCGGGCGAGGCTGCGAAGGCTCAACGACAGCTTGCCGAGTTCGATGATGACGGCGACGATCTCGGCCTCCTTGGGCGTGACCTCGATGGTGGCGGTCTTGGCCACCTCGGGCTCGCCCGGCTGGTTCTCGGTGGTCTGGTCCACCGCCAGCACGCGGATGTTGGTGAGCACGGTTTCGCTGGCGCGGCGCACCGTCTTGTCGCCGGCGTTCCTGGCGGGGATCTTGTGGGTCAGGATCAGATCGACCCGGTCGCCGGGGAAGACGAAGCCGGAAATCCCGGTGGTCGCGTTGATCGCGACCGAGATGGCCCGCTTGCCCGGCTCGAGCACCGCCGCGAGGAAACCGCGGTCTCCGGGCTTGACCACCCGGCCGTCCGTGATCGGCTCGCCGGCCGAGATGCCGTTGCGCACCACGGCGCCGACGAACTCGTCCGACTGGCGCGTTCCCTTGATGACATAGGCCGGTGTCAGGTTGTCGTCCGGCCAGGCTTGCCAGCGCATGTGCTCGGGCTTGACGAACGATCCCGCGGACAGGTCCTCCTTTATCACGAGGACCTCGGTCAGGGCCTTCTCCGGCCCGGGCTCGGGAACCTGCGCGGCGATGGCCGCGCGCTGGGCGTCCATCCAGCTTTGGGCGAAGAACACGGTCCCGAACGCGGCCCCCAGGGCAAACAGGGATAGGACAATTACGCGCACGCTCATGGCAACCTCCGCTTAATATCGATCCGCCCGCGGCCCACGGGCGCGAAAGCGGGCGCTGCATAGGCCGTGACCGCCGGCGCGGGGCCTGGCGGGCGCAAGCGAATAGAAGTCTCGGCTGCTGCGAGGGGCCGCGCACCGGCGCGGGTAGGGCCGTTTGCCTGGGCACAGACATGGTTGCGAGAGGCGCCGTCCGCGGAACAGGTCAGCGAACCGACGAAAAAGGACGTAACGAATGAGATCGACGAAACCGGTGCTCATCTGAATGGATCCCGGAGTTGACGGCCGTGCGGACTTCGCGTTCACGGTGGGCCGCGACGGGCCTTTTCATGGCCCGCGGGAAGGCGGCCACGGGGCGTGCCGGCAGCGGCACGCCCCGTGGCTGGTCGTCCGGCGGCGTCTCCTCCTGTTGAAGGGATTACGGGGCGGTGGCGGCGCCGCTCGCCGAAGCCGCGGCTCCGTCAAGCGAGGTCTGAACCACGCCGAAGATGTTCTGCAGCGATGTCCCCAACTGGGTCAGCGCGAAGATGGCGGCCACCGAAACCAAGCCGGCGATCAGGCCGTACTCGATGGCGGTCGCACCGGATTCATCCGTCAGAAAATTGCGCACGATCTTGATCATCCTCCAAGTCCTCCTAGTTCGAAAAGGTCATGACGCAATGGACACGTGATGGGGTTCGAAAAGGTCATGACGCATTGGACACGTGATGGGGTCGAATATAGGGGGCAGCGTGTTAACGGGAGGTTAATGGCGGTGAAGATAAACGGACGATTTCTAAAATAAAACTGTCTGTCTGCTCTCAACCCGTACGTATATGGCTAGACAACAGGAAGTGATAAGAAGCAAATTTCCAGAAAATGCAAATAAAATGAGCCGCGAACTTTGGCAGGATTTTCGGAGAGCGGCGCTACCCCTCGTTCACCGCCGCCGCGGTTGTTCTTGCGAATTCGCGCGTTTCGTGGCCCCGCGACGGGCAAACCTTATCCAACTGCCGACGCGCGACCGGCGAAGGGGACCCTCGCTTAGGAGGCCGAGGACCGCCCCGGCGGCGGCGGCGGGCCTAAGTTTCCTTGCCGCTGGCGAGATAGCTGGTGGTGAAGGGCGGGAAGGTGATGGCGACGGGCATGCCGGGGACGAAGTTGAGG
>JAZGAE010000071.1:0-10744 GCA_036475545.1 Alphaproteobacteria bacterium | reverse complement strand
GTGCAGTTGCTCGCCTATCACACCGCCGTCCTCAAGGGCACCGACGTCGACCAGCCCCGCAATCTGGCCAAGTCCGTGACGGTGGAGTAGCTCGGAGCGAAGCCCGACCACTCAGCGCCGCTCCCGCGTCAGCGCCCGTGAGGTATAGACTCCGATAGATGACCAGCCCGGAGATCAAGATCCTTGTCCTGATCGCGCTCGCGGCGTGCGTCTATGCCTTCGTGCTGGAGGCCCGGCGGGGCAGGCGTACGGAGCGGCTCGCCAAGTGGGTCGAGGCCGCCTGCCCGCAGGAATGGGATGCGCTTCACTGGACCGCGAGGAAATTCAACCGCGGCGGCGCCTTGGCCCATCTCTATCGCAGGAACCTGATCGCGGACCCCCATTTCGCGAGCGAGTACGAGGCGGTCAAACCCTTTCAGAGGAGACAGGTGATCGGCTTCCTCATCGGGGCAGGTGCCATCGCCCTTGTGATCATCGGAAGCCGCTACTGGGGCTGGGAATGGTGAGGAAACGCGCGCCGCACCGCTCCCGGCCTACCCGGCAACCGCGACCCAACACCGCAGGGCGCGCCGATTAACAAGCCTTTGGCCGGGGGCTATACTGGCCGGCCCAGCCCTGGCGCAGACGCCCGAAGATGCGCTTCGGCAAGGAGGAGGTTCCCATGAAGCTCGCGGATCCGGAGCTCTTCCGCCAACAGGCCTACATCGACGGCGCCTGGGTGGACGCGGACGAGGGCGGCACGTTCGACGTCACCAACCCGGCCACGGGCGAGACCCTGGGTGCCGTTCCCGACATGGGGAGGACCGAGACCCGGCGCGCCATCGAGGCGGCGAGCGCCGCGTACCCCGCCTGGCGGGCGCTCACCGCCAAGGAGCGGGCGACCTATTTACGCAAGTGGTTCGACCTGATCATGGCGGCCCTGGAAGACCTCGCGCTCATCATGACCATCGAGCAGGGCAAGCCCCTGGAGGAGTCCCGCGGCGAGATCGCCTACGGCGCCGCCTTCGTCGAGTGGTACGCCGAGGAAGCCAAGCGCGTCTACGGCGACATCATCCCCGAGCCCTGGCCGGACCGGCGCATCATCGTCGTCAAGGAGCCGATCGGCGTCGTGGGCGCCATCACGCCGTGGAACTTCCCGTCGTCGATGATCACGCGCAAGTGCGCGCCGGCGCTCGCAGTTGGCTGCACGGTGGTGGTGAAGCCGGCGGAGCAGACGCCCTATTGCGCGCTCGCGCTCGCCCACCTCGCCGAGCGGGCGGGATTGCCTGCCGGCGTGTTCAACGTGGTCACCGGCCAGGACCCGGTGCCGATCGCGGCCGAGCTCACCGAGAATGCGCTGGTGCGCAAGCTCTCGTTCACCGGCTCGACCGAGGTGGGCCGGCTCCTGATGGCGCAGTGCGCCGAGACGGTCAAGAAGGTCTCGCTCGAGCTCGGCGGCAACGCCCCGTTCATCGTGTTCGAGGACGCCGACCTCGACGCGGCGGTTGAGGGCGCGATGGCGTCCAAGTACCGCAATTCTGGG
This sequence comes from Alphaproteobacteria bacterium, assembly GCA_036475545.1. Taxonomy (GTDB): domain Bacteria; phylum Pseudomonadota; class Alphaproteobacteria; order DATDPM01; family DATDPM01; genus JAZGAE01. The sequence goes on along the minus strand of JAZGAE010000071.1, from coordinate 9,222 downwards.
CAGACCTGCGTGTGCTCCAACCGTTTCCTGGTGCACACGCAAGTCTACGACGAGTTCGCCGCCCGCTTCTCCCAGGCGACCAGCGGCCTCGAGGTCGGGAACGGGCTGGAGGAGGGCGTCACGCAAGGCCCGCTCATCGACGAGGCGGCGCTCGCCAAGGTGGAGCGGCTCATTTCGGACGCCATTGCCAAGGGCGCGCGCGTGGTGCTCGGCGGCCAACGTCACTCGCTCGGCGGCACCTTCTTCGAGCCCACGGTGCTGGCCGACGTCACGCCTGAAATGGCGATCGCGAGGGAGGAGATCTTCGGCCCGGTCGCGCCCTTGTACCGCTTCGAGAGCGAGGCCGACGCCGTGAGCGTCGCCAACGACACCCCTTACGGCCTCGCCGCCTATTTCTACACCCGCGACTTGGGCCGCGTTTGGCGGGTGGGGGACCGGCTCGAGTACGGTATCGTCGGCGTCAACGTCGGCATCATCTCCACCGAGACCGCCCCCTTCGGCGGCATGAAACAGTCCGGCATCGGCCGCGAGGGCTCGAAATACGGGATCGAGGAGTTCCTCGAGGTCAAGTACCTTTGCATGGGCGGGATCGAAGGCTGACCGGCCCGCTCCGGCCGGCACGAGGGAGACGGGGGCACAGGCGCTAGCATGGGAAAGTACGAGTTCGATCTCTTCACCATCGGCGCGGGCTCGGCGGGCGTGCGCGCGAGCCGGGTCGCGGCCGGCCACGGGGCCCGCGTCGCGATCGCCGAGGAGCGCTACCTCGGCGGCACCTGCGTCAACGTCGGCTGCGTGCCTAAGAAGCTGTTCGTCTACGCCTCCCACTTCTCGGAGGACTTCGAGGACGCGCAAGCCTTCGGCTGGACCGTGCCTGAGCGCGCCTTCTCCTGGGAGCGGCTCATCGCCAACAAGAACGCGGAGATCCAGCGCCTGAACGGCGTCTACAAGCATCTGCTCGAGGGCGCGGGCGTCAAGGTCGTCGAGGGCCGCGCCCGGCTTCTCGACGCCCATACCGTGGCGGTGGGGGAGAGGACCTACACGACCGAGCGGATCCTCGTGGCGACCGGGGGCTGGCCCGTCGTGCCCGACTTTCCCGGGGCTGAGCACGTGATCACGTCCAACGAGGCGTTCTTCCTGGAGAGTCTGCCGCGGCGCATCGTCGTCGTCGGCGGCGGTTACGTCGCGGTCGAGTTCGCCGGCATCTTCCGGGGGCTGGGGGCGGACGTCACCCAGCTCTACCGGGGGCCCCTCTTCCTGCGCGGCTTCGACGACGATGCCCGCGGGTTCCTTGCCGAGGAGATGATCAAGAAGGGCATCAACGTGTGCTTCAACGCGGTCGTCCGCGCGGTCACGAAACAACGAACCCGGGCGGGGCGCGCGTATCTCGTCGACCTCGCCGACGACACCACGATCGAGGCCGACCTCGTCATGTTCGCGACTGGGCGCCGGCCCATCACCGAAGGGCTCGGCCTCGGCGAGGCCGGCGTGAAACTGACGGACACCGGAGCCGTGGCCATCGACGACCGCTGGCAAAGCTCGGTCGAGACCATCTACGCCATCGGCGACGTCACCGACCGCATTAAACTCACGCCGGTCGCCGTCGCCGAGGGCCACGCGCTGGCCGATTCGCTTTTCGCGCCCGATGGGCGCGCGGTCGACTACACCGGCGTCCCCTCCTGCGTCTTCAGCCAGCCGCCGCTCGGCTCGGTGGGGCTGACGGAGGCCGAGGCGCGCGCCGAGTTTGGCGCGGTCGATGTTTACAAGTCGAGCTTCCGGCCCCTCAAGCACACGCTGTCTAAGCGCGACGAACGCTCGCTGATGAAGCTCGTCGTCGAGTGCGGCTCGGGCCGGGTGGTGGGCGTCCACATGGTGGGTTCCGAGGCGGGCGAGATCATCCAGGGCTTCGCGGTGGCGATGAAGGCCGGGGCCACCAAGGCCGAGTTCGACGCCACCATCGGCATCCACCCCACCGCGGCGGAGGAGTTCGTCACCATGCGCGAGCCCGGGCCCGAGCCCCTCGGCGAGGCGGCGGAATGACGGAGGTTTTTCTTGGAAATGTGGCGGATTCCGGCATATATCCCTGGGAGTTGACTCCGTGAGGGTGGCAATGGCCAAGAAGTGGACGCCGGATAGCTGGAGATCCAAGCCCATCTCCCAGGTGCCGGAATATCCGGACCCGGCGGGGCTCGAACATGCCACAGACCGCCTGCGGCGCTACCCGCCGCTGGTGTTCGCGGGCGAGGCGCGGCGCCTCAAGGCCCAGCTCGCCGAGGTGTGCGAGGGCAAGGCCTTCCTGCTTCAGGGCGGCGACTGCGCCGAGAGCTTCGCCGAGTTTCACGCCGACAACATCCGCGACGCCTTTCGGGTGCTCCTGCAGATGACCGTGGTGCTGATGTACGGGGCGGCGTGCCCCGTGGTGAAGGTCGCCCGCATGGCGGGCCAGTTCGCCAAGCCGCGCTCGGAGCCCGTGGAGGTCCAGGGCGATGTCGAGTTGCCGTCCTACCGCGGCGACATGATCAACGCCATGGACTTCACGCCCGAAGCCCGCACCCCCGACCCGGAGCGCATGGTCCAGGCCTACAACCAGTCGGCGGCGACCCTCAATCTCTTGCGCGCCTTCGCCCAGGGCGGCTACGCCGACCTCCACCGGGTGCACCGCTGGAACAAGGGGTTCGTGGCCACCAGCCCGCAGGGCCAGCGCTACGAGGACCTGGCCGACCGGATCACCGACGCGCTCGCCTTCATGGAGGCCTGCGGGGTCACCAGCCCGGATATCCGCCAGCTGCGCGAGGCCGATTTCTTCACCTCTCACGAGGCCTTGCTGTTGGAATACGAGGAGGCGCTCACCCGCATCGACAGCACCACCGGCGACTGGTACGACTGCTCGGCCCACATGGTCTGGGTGGGCCACCGCACGCGCCAGCTCGATAGCGCCCATGTCGAGTTCCTGCGGGGCATCGGCAACCCCCTGGGCGTCAAGGTCGGCCCGCCGGCGGATGCGGACGAGCTCCTGCGCCTGATCGACGTGCTCAACCCGAAGAACGAGCCGGGGAGGCTGACGCTGATTGCGCGCATGGGGGCGGACAAGGTGGAAATCCTGCTTTCGCCCTTGATCCGCGCGGTCGAACGCGAGGGGCGCAAGGTGGTGTGGGCCTGCGATCCCATGCACGGCAACACGATCAAGTCGTCGAACGGCTACAAGACGCGCTCGTTCGACAATATTCTGAGGGAGGTGCGGGGCTACTTCGCCACCCACCAGGCCGAGGGCAGTTACGCCGGCGGCGTGCACTTCGAGATGACCGGCCAGGACGTCACCGAGTGCCTGGGGGGGGCGCAGGAAATCACGGAGCATGCGCTGGGCGACCGCTATCACACCCATTGCGACCCGCGGCTCAACGCCAACCAGGCGCTGGAGCTCGCCTTCCTCATCGCCGAATCGCTGAAGCAGGAGCGCGTCCGGGCGGCGGAAGGCAAGGTCGCCGCCGCCTCCGCTTGAGCCGGCGCCGCGGGCCGGCGCGGGTATCCTTGAGCGCAATGTCTTCCCGGCACGAGCATACTCCGGCGCTCACCGGCCGCGCGCGCGGCCGGGCGGCGCGCACGCCGGACGGCCCGGCAGGCGATGCCTCCTTTGTGGCGTAGGCCGCGCACCCTGTCCTTCCCGGCGCCCGGGTCTTTCCCGGTGAGTCGGCGAGGCGCCGCTTAGGGCCGGAAGCCATGACCGACACCCTCGCGATCGCGCTGGCGCAGCTCAACAACACCGTCGGCGACATCGACGGCAACCTGGAGCGCATCCGCGACGCCAGGGCGCAAGCCGCCGAGGCGGGCGCCGACCTCGTCGTCTACAGCGAGCTCGTCGCTACCGGCTATCCGCCCGAGGACCTGGTCCTCAAACCGGCCTTTCAGGACGCCGTCGAGAGGGAGCTCGAGGTCCTCGCGGGGGAGACCGCCGACGATGGCCCCGCCATGATCATCGGCGCGCCGTGGCGGTCGGAGGGCAAGCTCTACAACGCCGCCCTTCTTCTGGAGGGAGGCCGCATCGCCGCCGCGCGGTTCAAGCACAACCTTCCGAACTACGGAGTCTTCGACGAGAAGCGCGTCTTCGTCCCGGGCCAGTATCCGGGGCCGATGAACTTCCGCGGCGTGCGGCTGGGGGTAATGGTTTGCGAGGACATGTGGGGGCCGGAGATTCCCGAGTGCCTCGAGGAATCGGGCGCCGAGATCGTCCTCGTCCTCAACGGCTCGCCCTTCGAGATGGACAAGGCCGACGAGCGGCTGAACCTCGCCGTGGCCCGGGTGACCGAGACCCGCCTGCCGCTCGTCTACGTCAACATGGTGGGCGGGCAGGACGAGCTGGTCTTCGACGGCGCCTCCTTCGTCTTGGGCAGCGACCGGAGCCTCAAGGCCCAGCTCCCCTCTTGGCAGGAGAAGGTGCAGCTCACCCGCTGGCGCCGCAAGGGGAACGAGGGCTGGGTGTGCGAGCCGTCGGAGTGCGTCCCCCCTTCGGAGGGGCTGGAGGCCGTCTATCGAGCGCTCACCGTCGGGCTTCGCGACTACGTCGCCAAGAACCACTTTCCCGGCGTCATCATCGGGCTCTCGGGCGGCATCGATTCGGCGCTCACCGCGGCGGTCGCGGTGGACGCGCTCGGGGCGGATCGGGTTCATTGCGTGATGATGCCGTCCCCCTATACCTCGCCGGCGAGCTTGGACGACGCGGCCGACGTGGCGAAGCGCCTCGGCGTCAAGCTGGACACCGTTTCGATCCGCCCCGCCATGGACGCCTTCGACGAAATGTTGCGCGAGATGTTCGTTCAGCACCCACCCAACACCACCGAGGAGAACATCCAGGCGCGGGCGCGCGCGATCACGCTCATGGCGCTGAGCAACAAGTTCGGCTTCATGGTGCTCTCCACCGGCAACAAGTCGGAAATGTCGGTGGGCTACGCCACCCTCTACGGCGACATGTCCGGCGGCTTCTCGGTATTGAAGGACGTGTACAAGACCACCGTCTACGAGCTCGCCCGCTGGCGCAACGACAACCTGCCCGAGGGGGCCCTGGGGCCGGCGGGCCCGATCGTTGCGGAGCACATCTTGACCAAGCCGCCCTCGGCCGAGCTCAAGCCCAACCAGACCGACCAGGACGTGCTTCCGCCCTACGACGAGCTCGACGACATCCTCGCCTGCCTGATCGAGCACGATCAGGCCGTCGACGAGATCGTCGCCCGCGGCCACGACCGCGCGGTGGTGGACAAGGTCTGGCGCATGCTGGAGACGGCCGAGTACAAGCGCCGCCAGGCCCCGCCGGGGGTGAAGGTCACGCGCCGCTCCTTCGGCCGCGACCGCCGCTACCCCATCACCAACGCCTTCAAGGGAGCGGTATGAAGGCGGTCGTCCGCTTCGTGCCGAGCCCTGCCGGTCTCCTCCACGTGGGCGAATGCGATCGAGGCGGCCATGGGGCGACGGGGGAGAGAGTCGTTCCGGCCGCCGAGATTGGCGCTGACGGGGCGCGAACATGGACCTGAATTGAAGAGTTTGTTACCACTTATCGGCCCGGAGCGGGCGAAGGCCCGGCTCAGGGGAAAAACAGCTTGATTTTAAGGACTTAGGTGCCGTTGTGGCGTTGGTGCTTTACAATACGCTCACGCGCGAGAAGGAGCCGCTGGAGCCACTCCGGCCCGGCCGGGTGGGCATGTACGTGTGCGGGCCGACGGTCTACGACTTCGCCCATGTCGGCAACGCCCGGCCCGTCGTCGTCTTCGACGTCCTCTTCCGACTGTTGAGAAAAGCTTACGGCGAGGACCACGTCGCTTACGTGCGCAACATCACCGACATCGACGACAAGATCATCGCCGCCGCCAAGGAGACCGGCGAGCCCATCGACGCGTTGACCGCGCGCACCACGCGGGCGTTTCACGAGGACATGGCGGCGCTGGGCGCGCTCGAGCCCACGTTCGAGCCGCGCGCGACCGAGCACATCCCCGAGATGATCGCCATGATCGAGAAGTTGCTGGAATCGGGCCACGCATACGAGGCCGACGGCCACGTGCTCTTCAACGTGCCCTCGATGCCGGAGTATGGAAGGCTTTCGGGCCGCAGCCGCAAGGACATGATCGCGGGCGCGCGGGTGGAGGTGGCGCCCTATAAGAAGGACCCGGCCGACTTCGTGCTGTGGAAGCCGAGCGAGCAGGACCAGCCGGGCTGGGAGAGCCCCTGGGGCCGGGGCCGGCCGGGCTGGCACATCGAATGCTCGGCCATGAGCGCGACGCACCTGGGCGAGACCTTCGACATCCACGGCGGCGGGCAGGACCTGGTCTTCCCGCACCACGAGAACGAGATCGCCCAGAGCACCGGCGCCCACGGCGGCGAGCCCTTCGCGCGCTACTGGGTCCACAACGGCTACGTCACCGTCGAGGGCGAGAAGATGTCGAAGAGCCTGGGCAACATCGTCACCGTGCGCGACCTCTTGGAGAAGGGGCATCGTGGCGAGGCGATCCGGCTCGCGCTCCTCGGCGCGCAGTACCGCCAGCCCCTCGACTTCAGCCTCGACGGGCTCGGGCAGTCGCGCCACGCGCTGGACCGCTTCTACACCGCGCTCCGCCACGCCGCGGACGTTAAGCCAGAGGGCGACGACGCCGTGTCGGACGAGGTGAGCGAGGCCTTGGACGACGACCTCAACACGCCGCTCGCCATCAGCCACCTGCACGAGCTCGCCACCGCTCTCAACAAGGCGGAGGAGAGGGAAGAGAAGGCGCGGCTCAAGGGTGCGCTGCTGGCCGGCGGTGGCCTCCTCGGCCTCTTAAGCCAAGACGCCGAGGAATGGTTCAAGGGGCGGCCCGAGGAGGCGCCCGAAGTGACCGAGCCGGAGATCGAGAGCCTTATCAAGCGGCGGGCACAGGCGCGGGCGCAGAAGGACTTCGCCCGTGCCGACCACCTCCGCGCCGAGCTTGCGGCCAAGGGCGTGGTGCTCGAAGATCGTCCGGACGGCACCACCGAGTGGAGGCGCGCGGGATGAGCGGCGCCGACGACAAGCGGGTCTACCTCTACGACAGCACGCTGCGGGACGGCGCGCAGACGCAGGGAGTCGACTTTTCCGCCACCGACAAGGCGGCCATCGCCGTGGAGCTCGACCGCCTCGGCATCGATTATGTCGAGGGCGGCTGGCCGGGGGCGAACCCCACCGACGACGCCTTCTTCCAGAATCTGCCGGAGCTCGGCCACGCGAGGCTCGCCGCCTTCGGCATGACCCGCCGGCCGGGGCGCTCGGCCTCCAACGACCCGGGGCTCGCGGCATTGCTCGCCAGCGGCGCCAAGGTCGTGTGCATGGTCGGCAAGGCCTGGGACTTCCAGGTCGACGTGGCGCTCGGCATCGAACGCGACGAGAACCTCGCCATGATCAAGGATAGCGTGGAGCTGGTGGCCGGCCAGGGGCTGGAGGTCCTGTTCGACGCCGAGCACTTCTTCGACGGCTACAAGGACAATCCGGACTATGCGCTCGCCTGCCTCGAGGCGGCCCATTCCGCGGGCGCCCGCTGGGTGGTGCTTTGCGACACCAACGGCGGCACGCTCCCCGACGAGATCGAGCGCATCGTGGCGGAAGTCGCCGAGCACATTCCGGGCCGCAACCTCGGCATCCACTGCCACAACGACACCGACAACGCGGTGGCCAACTCGCTCGCCGCGGTCAGGGCCGGCGCGCGCCAGGTGCAGGGCACCATGAACGGCCTGGGCGAGCGCTGCGGCAACGCGAATCTCGTCTCCGTCATTGCCAACCTCGTGCTCAAGATGGGGTTCGAGACCGGGGTTGGTCCCGGGAACCTCCAGCACCTCACCCATGTCAGCCGTGTGATCGACGAGCGCCTAAACCGCGTCCCGCAGCACAACGCGCCCTACGTCGGCGAGTCCGCCTTCGCCCACAAAGGGGGCCTGCACGTCTCGGCGGTGGAGAAGGACCCGCGCACCTACGAGCACGTCGCACCCGAGGTCGTGGGCAACCGCCGCCACGTGGTGGTCTCCGACCAGGCGGGCAGGGCCAACATCGTGGCGCGCTTCCGCGACATCGGCATCGAGGTCGAGGCCGACGAGCCCAAGGTCAAGGAGCTGGTCGAGATGGTGAAGTCGCGCGAGTTCAACGGCTACACCTATGACGGCGCGGAGGCGAGCTTCGAGTTGCTGGCCCGCCGGGCGCTCGAGGGCGTGCCCGAGTATTTCCGCCTCAACAGCTTCCGCATCATCGACGAGCGGCGCTGGAACGCCAGGGGCGAGCTCATCACCCTCTCGGAGGCCACCATCAGGGTCGAGATCTCGGGCCAACCGGTCATGACGGTGGCCGAGGGCAACGGCCCGGTCAACGCCCTCGACGTGGCGCTGAGGAAGGCGCTCATCCCCGTCTATCCGGCGCTCGAGGACATGCATCTGGTGGACTACAAGGTGCGGATTCTGACCCCTTCGGAGGGCACCAGGGCGGTCACCCGGGTCATGATCGAATCTGCCGACAGCCAGGGCGAGACGTGGTCGACCGTCGGGGTCTCGGCAAACATCATCGACGCGTCGTTCATCGCGCTCAATGACAGCATCACCTACAAGCTCTACCGCGCCCGCGCGAAGGTTTGATGGGGGGCTTCGCCGATGAGACTCTATTGGTTGGGTGATGAAAATTTCCCTGGGGGAATTCAGAACCGCCCGGGCGTTTATACTCTCCACGTCCGAACCAAGACCGGCAACTTCAAGCAGTTGCCGAGGCTCTTAGGACGCGACCCCGAAGGAATTCTTCTCATTGGACAGTCCCGCAACCTACGCCGACGGCTATGGACGTTTAAGAGGGCGGTGACGATCCGCGAGTGGCGCAAGGTGCCACATTCGGAAGGACAGACCTATCGATGGATACCCGCGTTGAAGAAAGCTTTCCCGATAGACCGTCTTTTCGTCTCCGTACGCTATGCCGCTGACCCAGAAACGGCCGAGCAGCGCCGCATAGAGAGGTATGCTCGCCAGTTCGGCGAAGTGCCCCCACTGAATCTGAATACAGGCGGCCGAAATTGAGCAACGATGGCCGGCACTGACAAGACCCGCCCGCCGACGCCGAGCGTGGCCGGGGGCGGGGGGCCCGTGATCGTCCTCGTCGAGCCGCAGCTCGGCGAGAACATCGGCGCGGCGGCGCGCGTCATGCTCAACTGCGGCCTGAAGGAGCTGAGATTGGTTCGGCCCCGCGATGGCTGGCCCAACGAG
>JAZGAE010000070.1:0-6213 GCA_036475545.1 Alphaproteobacteria bacterium | reverse complement strand
TTTTGCGGCCACGGTTTCGTCGCGGAGCGCGCGCGGTGGCACCGCTGCGTGCTTCGCCCCGCTCCTGCCCGCGGCACAAAATTCCTCCGGCGCAGTCAGTTCAACTTGACCGGATTATGCTCTAGCGGCTGGGAGTGCCGGGCCTTGCTCAGAGGTCGTGGCCGGGCCGGGCGGCGGCGAGAGCGGCCAGACCTCAGCCACCCGGTTACGTGACGATCGTCTTGACGAAGTTTTCGGTGGCCGCGTCGACGCGGGCGTTGATGGGCTTGACAGTATCCTTGGCGAGCTTGGCCGAGATCTCCGAGAGCTTCGTCGTCTCGGCGACGAACTTGTCGAAGCTGATCCTGGCGAACGCGGACTGCCGATCCAGCGCCTCGGCGAACGTCTTGCATTCCCCCAGGGCCTTGGCCGCTTCCATACCGGCTTCGAACGAATCGCTGGTGTACGTCGTCACCTCCTCGCTCAATGTTTCCATGCCCTTGGCGAGGACGCTACCGGCGGCGAACACGGCCCTGAAGTTCTCGGTGCCGAACTCGGCGAACTGTTCGTAGCCTCTGGTCATGGCTTCTTTGGGGGCCGCGGCGGTGGTCACCGCCGCAGGCTTGGTGGGCCCGGCTTTCTCCACTTGGACGGCCTTGGCCTTTGCTCCAGCCGGAACCTTGACGCCAGCGCCGCGGCGGGCGGTGATGGTGCGTTCGGTCGCCTCGGCCTTCTCCGTTTCGGCGGACTTGGTCTCTTGCTTCGGCGTGACGGTGCTGCCCTTAGTCTCTGGCATGATGCGATCTCCCATGAGTGGCGGCCTCGCGACGACGGGCAGGAACGCGGACACAAGAATCGAAATCGCCGCGGGGTCCCCCGTTTTTGCGCCGCAATAACGGGTGATGTTGCAATGCAACACAGGAATTTAGGTCGCGATCGGGACTCTCGTCAACGGTTTTTTGTGCACCGCACAAAACAGTCCCTGCATTGGCAGCGCCTTCGGCGCCGGACCCGGCAAGCTGCGCCCTCAGGCTGGCTTGCAGCCCTCGGCTGGCGCCTGAATCCCGGCCCGGGCCGGCCCGCCTTAAGGACCGCTTAAGAAAAATCGGGTATTCGAATAGACAATCGACCCGGTGTTTCATTAGAATCGCCGGCAAAATAAAAACGTCTGTCCGCTTCGGGGGAAGAGGGCTGTCTAGTGTCTCGGGGTGAGCGCCACGGGTCGGGGTTTGGATTCGCGCGAGCGACGCGCGCGGTCTTGCCTGTGGTCTTGGCAGCCCTTTTGTCGCTGATCGCGGAGCCCGCCGACGCGCGCCGCTCCGCTGCCATCGTCATCGACGCCGATTCCGGCAAGGTCCTGCACGAGACCAACGCGGACCGTTCCGTATACCCGGCGTCTCTCGCCAAGATGATGACGCTTTATCTGACGTTCGAGGCGCTCGAAGCGGGAAGGATATCGCTCAACACGCCGCTCAAGGTTTCGCGCCGCGCCACCCGTCAGTCGCCTTCGAAGCTGGCCTTGAGAACCGGCAAAAGGATCAGGGTTGAGGATGCCATCCTGGGACTGGTCATTAAATCGGCCAACGACGCAGCCACCGTCCTGGCCGAGTCGCTCAGCGGCACCGAGGCCAAGTTCGCCCTGAAGATGACCGAGAAGGCGCGCGAGCTCGGCATGTCTCGCACCGCCTTCCGAAACGCATCCGGCCTTCCCAACAGGCGGCAAAAGACAACGGCCCGCGACATGGCGATCCTTGCCCGCGCCCTCGTCACTGATTTCCCGCAGTACTACCACTACTTCGGGACCCGCAAGTTCAAGTACAACGGCTATACCTTCGTGACCCACAACAAGCTGCTGAGGACGTACCCGGGCGCCGACGGCATCAAGACCGGCTTCATTGCGGCCTCGGGCTTCAATATCGCGGCCTCGGCACGTCGCAATGGAAGGCGGCTCATCGGGGTGGTGATGGGCGGTCGGACGGCGCGTTCCCGCAATGCCCGGATGGCCCGGCTGCTCAACGTCGCCTTCCTGGGGCGCCCTGCACTTGACGCGGCGCTCGTTCCCAAGCCGGCCAATCCCGTGGGACGGGCCGCGCTCGACGCGGCGCGCAGGCCCAAGCCGGCCATCGGAGCCGACGGCACCATAGCGCCGGCAGGAGACTCCGTGGCGCAGGCCGCCTCGGCTTCCGGTACCCACCGCTGGAGCGTTCAGGTCGGCGCCTTCAGCCGCTTCGCTGCGGCCCATCTCGCCGCCTCCCGTGCCGCTCGCAGCGCTCCCACGCTTCTGACCATGGCCAAGGTCGCGGTGGTCCCGGCGAAGGAGGACGGCGCCACCATCTACCGCGCCCGCTTGGTCGGCCTCACCCGGGCCCGTGCCCGCGAAGCCTGCGCGAAACTGGCCGCCATGGACATCGGCTGCGTTACGGTGTCGCCGGAGGACCGTATCAAGGTGGCGCTCGCCGGCCGCCGTGACGGGTCCCAGCCCTAGGACCGACCCATATTGAGCCGGGGGAAACCGCCGGCGCACCCGTTGACAGAGTCTCTCCGATCGTCGTCGCCGCGCTAGAGCCGCGGCGGCTGGATCCCGCTTTCCTCGAGCTGGGCGAGGAGGGCGGCCTTGAGCCGCTCGAGCCCCTCTTCGGTCCGGGCTTCGCAGCGCGCCACGAGCACGTCTTGGGTGTTTGAGGCGCGCAGCAGCCACCAGCCGTCTTCCGTTCGCACCCGCACGCCGTCGATGTCTGCCACGTCGGCGCCGGCGGCCTTGAGGCGGCCCGCGACCTCCTCGGCCACGGCGAACTTGCGGGCCTCCGGGCACGGGAAGCGGATCTCGGGCGTGTTCACCACCTGCGGCAGACTCGCCCGCGCTTGGCTCAAGGGGCCGTCCATGCGGCTGACGACGCCGATGAGCCGCACCGCGGCATAGAGCGCGTCGTCGTAGCCGTAGTAACGGTCCGCGAAGAAGATGTGGCCGCTCATCTCGCCGGCCAAGGGCGCGCCTGTTTCCGCCATCTTGGCCTTGATCAGCGAGTGGCCCGTGCGCCACATCAGGGGCACGCCGCCGAGGCGCGCGATCTCGTCGAACAATACCTGGCTCGCCTTGACGTCGGCGATGATGGTGGCGCCGGGTTGACGGGCAAGCACGTCTGCGGCCAGGAACACCATGATCTGGTCGCCCCAAAGGATCTCGCCCTCATCGTCGACGACCCCAATGCGGTCGCCGTCGCCGTCGAAGGCGATGCCGAGATCGCAGTGCTCTCGCATGACCGCATCCCGGAGCTGTTCCAGATTCTTAGGCACCGTGGGATCCGGGTGGTGGGCCGGGAAGGTCCCGTCCACCACTTCGTTCAGGATAAGGTGGCGCCCCGGCAGCCGGGCGGTGAGCGCCGTCATCGTGGGCCCCGCGGCGCCGTTTCCGGCGTCCCAGGCCACGTGAAGCGCCCGCCCGCCCTCGAAGTCTTGGGCCACGCGGGCGACGTAGGCGCCCGCCACCTCCCTCTCCTCGACCGTTCCCCTGCCGCACACGAACGCGCCCGCGGCGGCGATCTCGCCGAGGCGGCGGATGTCTTCCCCGTAAAGCGTCCGGGCCTTCACCACCATCTTGAAGCCGTTGTACTGAGGCGGGTTGTGGGAGCCCGTGATCATGATCCCGCCGTCGGCCTCGAGCGTCTTCACGGCAAAATAGAGCATGGGCGTGGGGCCTAGTCCGACCCGCACCACGTTCACGCCCCCCGCCGTCAACCCTTCCACCACTGCGGCCTCGAGCGCCGGCGAGGCGAGGCGGCCGTCGTAGCCGACGCAAAGGGTCGCCGTCGCCGCCTCCGGGACAGACTCGGCCGCCACGGTGGCGAAGGCCCGCCCCACTGCGCGTGCGTCCGCCTCGCTCAAGGTTTCGCCGACGACGCCGCGAATGTCGTATTCACGCAGGATCGTAGGGTCGAATACGTGGGCCTCAGCCACGGCACCGCTCAGTCATTTCGCCACTCGAACGCGGCCTTCGGCCGGCCGACGCAAGAGTACTCGAAACCGGCGGCGGCCATTTCCCTCGGGTCGTAGATGTTGCGAAGATCGACCAAAACCGGGCGCTTGAGCAGAGACTTGACCCGTTCGATATCCAGCGCGCGGAACTCGTTCCACTCCGTCAGGATCGCGAGCGCATCGGCCCCGTCCATCGCATCGTAGGCGTTTTCACACCAGACCACGTTCTCGAGCAACCGCTTCGCCTCTTCGATCCCTTCCGGGTCGAAGGCCCGCACGGTCGCGCCCGCCGCCTGCAAGGCCGGAATGACCTTCAGGCTGGCGCTCTCGCGCATGTCATCGGTGTTGGGCTTGAAGGTGAGGCCCAGCACGGCGATGGTTTTTCCTGAGGCCGAGCCACCGAGGGCCGCGATGATGTGGCCCGCCATGCGTTCCTTGCGGGCCTCGTTGCTGGCGACCACGGTCTCCACTATGCCAAGGGGCGCGCCCGCCTGTTGCCCGGTCCTGACCAGCGCTAGGGCGTCCTTGGGAAAGCACGAACCGCCGAACCCGGGCCCGGGATGGAGGAACTTGCGCCCGATGCGCCCGTCGAGCCCCATGCCTGTGGCGACGTCGTGGACGTCGGCTCCCAATTCCTCGCAGAGATCGGCGATTTCGTTGATGAAGGCGATCTTCGTGGCAAGGAAGCTGTTGGCCGCGTATTTGATCAGCTCCGCCGTCTCGCGCCGGGTGAAGATGATCGGGGTCTCTATGAGATACAGGGGCCGGTAGATCTCGCGCATGACCTCGCGCGCACGCGCACTCTCCGTCCCGATAACCACCCGGTCCGGGCGCATGAAGTCGTTGATGGCCGAGCCTTCGCGAAGGAACTCCGGGTTCGAGACCACGTCGACGTCGGCGTCGGGCCGAATCGCGCGGATGCGCCGCTCCACCTCGCGCGCCGTACCGACCGGGACGGTGGACTTGTCCACAACCACTGTATAGCCCTCGAGTGTCGTCGCGATCTCTTCGGCGGCGGAAAAGACGTGGGAGAGGTCGGCGTGCCCGTCGCCGCGCCGGCTCGGCGTGCCCACGGCGATGAATACGGCCGTGGCGGAGCGCACCGCCGAGGCGAGATCCGTGGTGAACGAAAGCCGCCCGGCGCGCGCGTTGGTTGCCACCAGTGCGCCGAGCCCTGGCTCGTAAATCGGGACCTCCCCGCGCCCGAGCTGCTCGATCTTGCCGGCGTCCTTGTCTACGCAGACGACATCGATTCCGAACTCCGAGAAGCAGGCGCCGGACACGAGCCCGACGTATCCCGTGCCGATCATGGCGATGCGCATGAACGATCCTCTCCGCTCAAGGGGTCACGGGGCTGGCCCGCACCGCGAAGGCTGGGGCGGGAGTCACGAGTAGGCGCGGCAAATCCGTCGCACCTCTTCGCGCATGTCTTCGCGCTCAAGCGCCAAGGCGATATTGGCCTCGAGAAGGCCGCACTTATCACCGCAGTCGAACCGCCGACCCTCGAATCTCAGACCATGGAAGGGCACCGCGCCGATCATGGCGGCGAGTGCATCGGTGAGCTGGATCTCCCCGCCGGCCCCGCGCTCTTGCCCGGCGAGATGCGTGAAGATGTCCGGCGAGAGGACGTAGCGGCCGATGACGGCGAGGGTCGATGGCGCCGAGGCCGGCTCCGGCTTTTCCACGACCCCGCGCACGGAGACGAGGCGGCCGTCATCACGTTCGACATCGAGGATTCCGTAGCGCCCGGTGTGCTCGCGCGGGACCTCCATGACCGCGACCACGTTGCCGCCCACCTTCTCATGGGCCGCGATCATTTGCGCGAGGCACGGCTTTTCGGAGAACACGAGGTCGTCGGCGAGCAGCACGGCAAAGGGCTCGTCGCCCACCAGGTTCCGTGCGCACCACACGGCGTGCCCCAGGCCGAGCGGCTCCTGCTGGCGCGTGTAGACGACCTGCCCGGGCTCCTCGAGGATGTCGGTGATGGCGCCGAGCTCGGCCGTCTTGCCTTTTTCGGCCAGCATCTGGCTGAGCTCGAAGGAATGGTCGAAGTGGTCCTCGAGCGCGGTCTTGCCGCGGGCCGTAACGAAGATGAACTGCTCGATTCCGGCGGCCTGGGCTTCCTCCACCGCCCACTGGATGAGCGGCTTGTCCACCACGGGCAGCATCTCCTTGGGCATGGCCTTGGTGGCCGGAAGAAAGCGGGTGCCCAGGCCCCCCACCGGAAAAACCGCTTTGCGAACCGGTTTCGTCATGCACCCT